>NZ_JBHVGZ010000017.1:97107-163754 GCF_042800355.1 Streptomyces sp. NPDC057623 | reverse complement strand
TAATCGGGACCACACATCACGAGAGCGGAACAGCCAGGCGGAATAAGCCCGGCCGTTCACAGCGTCCTCGCTGTGTTTATTTCAAAGGAACCTCGCCCCAGCCGAACGGCCGGAGACGGGGTATCAACATATCTGGCGTTGATTTTTGGCACGCTGTTGAGTTCTCAAGGAACGGACGCTTCCTTTGTACTCACCCTCTCGGGCTTTCCTCCGGGCTTTTCCCTTCGGTCTTGCGTTTCCGACTCTATCAGATCATTTTCCGATCCGATTCCCTGTCGGTGGGATTGCCTTGGGCTCTGGGCTTTCGCCCGTCGGCCTTTCGACATTCACTACGTTAGCCGATTCCCCCGCCCGATTCATAATCGGGCTCTGTGGGCTCGAATTCAGGCATGCGGGCACGCCAAAAAACGACCCCGTTGAGGGAGTTCGCAGGTAGTGGGTTGGCCGCTCCGGCTGCTGACTTCGCAGTACCCGGTTCAGCGGCTCGGGCCACGTTACGCGCCCCGCCGAGGCGCGTCAACTTCGGCGGCGCCTCGGGACGTGGGCCCGATAGGGGCTCACCGTAGGGTCGTTGGCGATCCAGAAGCGCCAGGGGTGGATGTCCCCGTTTCCACCGTCACCGGCGACGCCGGTGCGGGGACCGTTCCGTACCTGGTCGGAGGGGACAGGCGTGCCGGTGAGGATCCTCAGTGGGGTCTCGTCGGCGGTGCACGCGTCCGTGCCGTCCAACGCGCGGTCCACGCCCAGGGCGGTGGCCAGGCGGGCCGGGCCTTTGGCCAGTTCCTTGTCGTTACGGGCCGAGAGTCGCCGTGTGCGGGCGAGCTCGGCACCCTCGACGATCTCGCCGGCGCGCAACAGGACCGCGCATGCCTGGCCGTCGGGGCCGCACACCAGGTTCATGCAGTGCCACATGCCATAGGTGAAGTAGACGTAGACGTGTCCGGGGGGACCGAACATCACGTCGTTGCGGGGCGTACGGCCGCGATAGGCATGGGAGCCGGGGTCGTTCGGGCCGTCGTAGGCCTCGACCTCCGTGAGACGGAGGGCGATCGGACCGTCCGGGGTGGTGCGGACCAGGATGCGGCCCAGGAGGTCGGGGGCGACTTCCAGGACGGGCCGGTCGAAGAAGTCCCGGGACAAGGGCGTACGGTCGGGGGTCGCGATCATGCCGTCCGAGGGTAGTGCAGACGGGTGGTCGCAACGGGGTGGTCAGGGGGCCTGCGTCTTGCCAGGGTGGGGACGCGGAACCGGCCACGGCCGGATCGCGTTTGTAAGGATCAAGGATCCACTCTGAAAAGAGGAGAGTCATGGCGTTCAAGAAGCTGCTCGCGAGCCTGGGGGCCGGTGGGGCTTCGGTCGAGACGGTGCTGACTGAGGTCAACGTCGTCCCGGGCGGTGTCGTCCAGGGTGAGGTGCGGATTCAGGGCGGGTCCGTGAGCCAGAACATCGAGGGCCTGTCCGTGGGTCTTCAGGCACGTGTCGAGGTCGAGAGCCAGGACTCGGAGTACAAGCAGGACATCGAGTTCACGAAGCTGCCGCTCGGTGGGGCCTTCGAGCTTCAGGCCGGGGCCGTGCACGCGGTGCCCTTCGGGCTGGAGATCCCGTGGGAGACGCCGGTCACCACGATCGACGGTCAGACGCTGCGCGGCATGAACATCGGTGTGACGACGGAGCTGTCGATCGCGCGGGCCGTGGACTCCACCGACCTGGATCCGATCAACGTGCACCCGCTGCCCGCGCAGAAGGCGATCCTCGATGCCTTCATCCAGCTGGGCTTCCGTTTCAAGAACGCGGACATGGAGCGCGGCCACATCCGGGGTACGCGGCAGAAGCTGCCGTTCTACCAGGAGATCGAGTTCTTCCCGCCGCAGCAGTACCGCGGTATCAACCAGGTCGAGTTGAGCTTCGTCGCGGACGAGCAGACGATGGACGTCATCCTCGAGATGGACAAGAAGCCGGGGCTGTTCAGCGAGGGCAGTGACACCTTCCGGTCGTTCCAGGTGGGTCTGAACGACTTCCAGGGGACCGACTGGGCGGCCTATCTCAACCAGTGGCTGTCCGAGGTCGGCAGCAAGCGCAACTGGTTCTAGGCTCGGAACCGCTGATTCCACTGTTTCGTCAGGAGGTATCGAAGTGACCGAGCTCAAGAGGCGGCCGCTGCCCCACGACTTCCATCCGCCCGTGCCGTCCTTCACGGTCACGAGCGAGGACGTCGAGTCCGGCGGGACCCTCAAGGACGCTCAGGTCCACGCGGCTGGCAACACGTCGCCGCAGCTGCGCTGGGAGGGCTTCCCCGCCGAGACCAAGAGCTTCGCCGTGACCTGCTACGACCCGGACGCCCCTACGGGCAGCGGGTTCTGGCACTGGGTCCTGTTCGACATCCCGGCCTCGGTCACCGCGCTGCCGGTGGGTGCGGGAAGCGGCAAGTTCGAGGGGCTGCCGGAGGGTGCCGTACAGGCGCGGAACGACTACGGGTCGAAGGAGTTCGGTGGTGCCGCGCCGCCTCCGGGCGACGGGCCGCACCGGTATGTGTTCACGGTGTACGCCGTGGACCAGGAGAAGCTCGGGCCGGATTCGGACGCGAGCCCTGCCGCCGTCGGTTTCAATCTGCGGTTCCACGCGATCGCGCGTGCCCATGTGATCGGTGAGTACGAGGTATCCGCCGAAGCCTGACGTTCATGGAACGTTTGCCCGCCCCTGGTCATGGAAGTGATCGGGGGCGGGCATTTTTTATTTCGTTGTCCATCTCGGCGTGCCCGGCCAGAGTTGATCCCAGTCCGCCAGGGGGTGGGCAGGTGCACACGGGAGGTGGGCTGCAATGCGCGACACGCTGGTACTGAACGCGAGCTTCGAGCCGCTGTCGACGGTGACGTTGAACCGAGCCATCGTTCTGGTGCTTCAGGACAAGGCCGTCGTCGAGCAGGCCCACCCCGAGCTGCGGATGCGTGGAGCCGCCGTCGACATACCGGCGCCCCGGGTGATCCGGCTGTGCAGATACGTACGGGTGCCGTTCCGAAGACAAGCGCCGTGGTCGAGGCGGGGTGTGCTGGTGCGGGACCGCCACCGGTGCGCGTACTGCGGGCGCAGGGCTACGACCGTGGACCACGTGGTGCCTCGCTCGCGGGGCGGGCAGGACACGTGGCTGAATACGGTCGCCTCCTGTGCTGAGGACAATCATCGGAAGGCTGACCGGACGCCTGAGCAGGCCGGTATGCCTCTGTTGAAGGAGCCGTTCGAGCCGACGCCGGCCGATGCGATGTTGCTGGCGCTGGGGGCGGAAGAGCTTGCGGGGCTGCCGAATTGGCTCGCTCTGGACGCGGCCTGACCATTCGCCGTAGGACCGTGAGTGGTTCGTCGGCTGCGGGTTCGTCGTGGCTTGTCGCGCGGTTCCCCGCGCCCTTGGAGGGCGTTAGGGCCCGCCTTCGTTGAGAAGGCGGGCCCCTTTGTCGTACGACAGGCTTCGCGTCAGTCGATGGACGGCTTCTCTCGGCGTTCCGTGTTGCCGGAGGAGCCGTTGCCCGAGCCTCCGCCCAGGCCGCCCAGGTTGCCCATGGCGCCGGAGAGGCCCTTGAGGGCGTCGCCGATTTCGCTGGGGACGATCCAGAGCTTGTTGGCGTCGCCTTCGGCGATCTTGGGGAGCATCTGAAGGTACTGGTAGGAGAGGAGCTTCTGGTCGGGGTCGCCGGCGTGGATCGCCTCGAAGACCGTGCGGACCGCCTGGGCTTCGCCTTCCGCGCGCAGGGCGGCGGCCTTGGCCTCACCTTCGGCGCGCAGGATCTGGGACTGCTTCTCACCTTCGGCGGTGAGGATGGCGGCCTGGCGCGTACCTTCGGCGGTGAGGATCGCGGCGCGCTTGTCACGGTCTGCGCGCATCTGCTTCTCCATCGAGTCCTGGATGGAGGTGGGGGGCTCAATTGCCTTGAGTTCGACTCGGTTTACGCGGATGCCCCACTTGCCCGTCGCCTCGTCGAGGACGCCGCGCAGGGCCGCGTTGATCTCCTCGCGGGAGGTCAGGGTCCGCTCCAGGTCCATGCCACCGATGATGTTGCGGAGCGTGGTGACCGTCAGCTGCTCGATCGCCTGGATGTAGCTGGCGACTTCGTAGGTGGCGGCGCGGGCGTCGGTCACCTGGTAGTAGATGACGGTGTCGATGTTCACGACCAGGTTGTCCTGGGTGATCACCGGCTGCGGCGGGAACGGCACGACCTGTTCGCGCAGGTCGATGCGGTTACGGATGGTGTCGATGAACGGGACCACGATGTTGAGGCCCGCGTTGAGTGTCCGCGTGTAACGGCCGAAGCGTTCGACGATGGCCGCACTCGCCTGTGGGATGACCTGGATCGTCTTGATCAAGGCGATGAAGACCAACACCACCAGAATGATCAATACGATGATGACCGGTTCCATCGTCGTTTCCCCGTACCCCTTCTCCGCTGCGGCAACTTCGGCAGATCTTATGGTTGTTGAAGATCTTGCTGGTCGAGTCTGTCAGACCGTCGCGTGGCCCGTGGCGCGTTCGCGCCACTTACGTCGTGCGAGGTCACATGACGATCGCCGTGGCCCCCTCGATGTCCACGACGTCCACTTCCTGGCCTACTTCGTAGGCGCGTCCGGTGTCGAGGGAGCGGGCGGACCAGACCTCTCCGGCGAGCTTGATCCGGCCGCCGGAGGCGTCGACGCGCTCCAGTACGACGGCCTGTCGGCCCTTCAAGGCGTCGATGCCGGTGGCGAGTTGGGGCCGCTGTGCGCGATGTCGGCTCGCGATGGGCCGAACGACGGCGATGAGTGCGGTCGAGACGACGACGAAGGACACGACCTGGACGACGGCGTCACCGCCGAGGATGCCCGCGACCACCGCGGCCGCGACGGCGCCCACGGCCAGCATGCCGAGTTCGGGCATCGCGGTGATCACGAGCCCGATGCCGAGCACTGCCGCGCCTATCAACCACCAGACCCACGCGTCGATTTCCACATGGTCATGGTAGGACTGCGAGCCCCGTCGCGGACAGGGCGCCGATCGTTTGAAAGGTCCTTCTTACCGGGGTTTCGCGGGGTGAAGAAGTGGGTCAGGACAGCGGGAGGCCCTGTGCGGTCCAGCGGTCGCCGACCTGTTCGACGACCAGCGGGAGGCCGAAGCAGAGGGAGAGATTGCGGGAGGTGAGCTCGAGCTCCATCGGGCCGGCGGCGAGGACCTTGCCCTGGCGGATCATCAGGACGTGGGTGAAGCCCGGGGGGATCTCCTCGACGTGGTGGGTGACCATGAGCATCGAGGGGGCGATCGGGTCGCGGGCGAGGCGGCCGAGGCGGCGGACGAGGTCTTCGCGTCCGCCGAGGTCGAGGCCGGCGGCGGGCTCGTCGAGGAGCAGCAGCTCGGGGTCGGCCATCAGGGCGCGCGAGATCAGGGTGCGCTTGCGCTCGCCCTCGGAGAGGGTGCCGAACTTCCGGTCGAGGTACTCGCTCATCCCGAGGCGGTCGAGGAAGGCGCGGGCACGCTGCTCGTCGACGTCCTCGTAGTCCTCGTTCCAGGTGGCGGTCATGCCGTACGCGGCGGTCAGCACGGTCTGGAGGACGGTCTGGCGCTTGGGCAGCTTCTCGGTCATGGCGATGCCGGCCATGCCGATGCGCGGGCGCAGCTCGAAGACGTCGGTGCCGGGCTTGCCGAGGGTCTCGCCGAGGATGGTGGCGGTGCCCGAGGTCGGGTAGAGGTAGCTGGAGGCGAGGTTCAGGAGGGTGGTCTTGCCGGCTCCGTTCGGGCCGAGGATGACCCAGCGCTCGCCCTCCTTGACCGACCAGGAGACCTGGTCCACCAGAGCCCGGCCCTCACGGACCACGGATACGTCCTGAAGCTCCAGAACATCGCTCATGAGCGCGTTGTCTCCCCTTGCAGTGTGACCGGTCTCGGCGTCTCGGCGTCTCGGTGGTCGCGTGCGCCGTTGGGCGCAGCCCTCAGGGAAATCTACGCCACCGGTCGGGCGCTTCATTCCATCGGTCCGGTCCTTAGGGTGGGGGCATGCTCTCGGAACCACGTTCAGGACGCCTTGCCGCTTGGGGAAATGCCCTTTTGGCCGGACTTGTCTCGCCGGATAACGCTGTGCTCGAGATCGTCGGGGACGATGCCGTGCACCGGGTGGAGGGGCTGCCGGGTGAGTCGGCGCCCGTGGGGCTCACGCTGGCGCTGGGCCGGCTGCGGGCGCTCGGGGTGAGCGGGCTGCGGATCGCGCTGCCCGCGCCGGGGCATCCGCTGGGGCTGAGCGGCCCGCCCGAGTTCAACGCGCGGGCGATGGATGCCGAGGAGGCGGTGGTCTGTCACGGCGCGGCGTTCGGGCTGGTGCCGGAGGTGTACGAGGCCGGGCCCGACGGTGATGTGCATGTCGAGGTGGTGTGGCATTGCCTGACCGTGCGGGAGGCGCCGCCCGCCGATGTGCCGTCGCTGGGTGAGGCCGAGCGGGAACTCGCGGAGGCCCTGCGGGACGCGACGGCGGTGTTGTCGCGGCTGGACGTCGCCGGGTCGGGGCCGGTGGCCGAGGCGGCGATCGACGCGTATCGGGCGCGGGCCGAGCGGGGCCGGGAGTTGTTGGCACCGGGGTATCCGCCGCGGGCGGTGCGGGTGCTGGAGCTTGCTCAGCGGGTGGGGTTGTTGATCTCGCTGGCACAGGAGAACGGGCACGGGGGCGCGGTCAGCTCCGCTGAGATGGGGGCGCGGGCGGAGGCGTTGCGGCCGGTGGAGCGGGTGGCTCGGCGGGCTCAGGTCGCTGCGTACAACTCCGTTGTGGAGGAGCGGGAGCGGGGGGTGCGGTGAGCGTGGGTTGTTTGGTGAGCGGCGTTGCTGTGGCCGTGCCTGGGGGCTCTGCCCCCAAGCCCCCGTATCGGCCTGAACGGCCTCGTCCTCAAACGCCGGACGGGCTGGATGGCGCCGGTCGGTGCTGAATCCTGACGGAACACAGACCGGCCTCCCGGGAGACCCGGGAGGCCGGAGGTCACTGCTCGCTTCGGGGTGGTCGTCAGCGGTTGACGGCCAGGTTGTCGAAGGCCGGGTTCAGCACGCCGACGACGTTCACGGTGTTGCCCGAGACGTTGGCCGGGATGTGGATCGGGGCCTGGACGAGGTTGCCCGAGGCGACGCCCGGGGAGCCCACGGCCTTGCCGTCGGCGTGCGCGCCATCGGTGGCGGAGGCCATTCCGGCACCGGCGGCCAGCAGGCCACCCGCCACCATCGTCACGGCCACTGCCTTCTTCAGGTTCTTCACTTCTGAGCCCTCCTTGCGATTGCCGCGGCAGTCGCCGCAGCACGCACTGGAGAACGGCGGAGATCCACGAAGGATGCGCCATCCGGGGGACATTCCCACGACGGTATGAATCTCAGTCCGGAGCGGAACCCTCCGTATTGCCGTCCGTCACGTCCTGCGGAGAGCGTTTCAGCCGGTCACGCCATGGCGTACCGCCCACAGGGCGGCCTGGGTGCGGTCCGCGAGGTCGAGTTTCATCAGGATGTTCGAGACGTGCGTCTTGACGGTCTTCTCCGAGAGCACCAGGGCTCTGGCTATCTCGCGGTTCGAACGGCCGTCCGCGATCAGGCCGAGTACCTCGCGCTCCCGCTCCGTCAGGGAGCCGGCTCTTCCCTGCCCGGAGTTGGCCTCCTCCTGGGACAACAGGGCGCCGGCGACCTCGGGCTGGAGCAGGATGTGGCCGGCGTGGACCGAGCGGATGGCTCCGGCGAGCGCGTCGGGGTCCACGTCCTTGTAGACGTACCCGGCGGCGCCCGCGCGCAGGGCGGGGATCACCGTGCGCTGTTCGGTGAAGCTGGTGACGATCAGCACGCGCGCGGGGTTGTCGAGTTCGCGGAGCTTGCGCAGGGCGTCGACGCCGTCCATCCCCGGCATCTTGACGTCCATGAGGACCACGTCCGGCTTCAGTTCCTCGGCGCGGGCCACTCCCTCGGCGCCGTCGGCGGCCTCGCCCACGACCTCGATGTCGTCCTGCACTTCGAGGAAGGTGCGCAGGCCCCGGCGGACGACCTGGTGGTCGTCGACGAGCAGCACCTTGATTGCGTCACCCACCGGGGACCTCCATCTCGATCGTGGTGCCCTTGCCGGGCGCCGATTCCACGGTCAGCGTGCCGCCGACCCCGCTCGTCCGGTCCCGCATGGAGACCAGGCCGAGGTGGCGTCCGGCCCGGCGTATCGCCTTCGGGTCGAAGCCGTTGCCGTCGTCCGTGACACGCAGGACGGCTCCGCTGCCGCGCCGGTCCAGGCTCACGTCGACGTGCTCGGCCGCGGAGTGCCGCAGGGCGTTGTGCAGTGCCTCCTGGGCGACGCGCAGCACGGCCTCCTCCTGGGCGGCGGGCAGGGCCTTCACGCCGCGGCCGGTGAAGGTCACGCGCGCGCTGTGGGCGCGGTCGAGGACCTGGATCTGCGTGCGCAGGGTGGCGACGAGGCCGTCTTCGTCGAGGGCCGCGGGGCGCAACTCGACGACCGCTGCGCGCAGTTCGTCGGCGGCCTCGGCGGCGAGCGCCGCCACCTGGTGCAGCTCGCCCTTGGCGCGGGAGGGGTCGCGGTCGATCAGCGCGGCGGCGGCCTGGGCGGTCAGGCGCAGGGAGAACAGCTTCTGGCTGACCGCGTCGTGCAGTTCGTGGGCGAGGCGCGAGCGTTCCTCGGCGATCGTCAGCTCGCGGCTGCGCTCGTAGAGGCGGGCGTTGGTGAGGGCGATCGCGGCGTGCTGGGCGAGGGTGGAGAGGAGTTCCTCGTCCGCTGCTGTGAAGCCGCAGCTGCCTTCCGGCTTCGGGCGCGGGGGGTGTGGGGGGTCTCCCCCCACAGAACGCAGCTTGTTGGCCAGGAACAGCGCGCCGATGACCTCGTCGCCGTCTCGGATCGGCAGGCCCAGGAAGTCGGACATGTCGGGGTGCGCGGACGGCCAGCCCTCGAAGCGGGAGTCCTTGCGGACGTCGGCGAGGCGCTCGACCTTGGCCTCCTGGAGCATGGCGGCGAGGATGCCGTGCTGGCGCGGGAGCGGGCCGATCGCCTTCCACTGGTCGTCGCTGACCCCGTCGACCACGAACTGGGCGAAGCCGCCGTGGTCGTCCGGGACGCCGAGCGCGGCGTACTGCGCGTCGAGCAGTTCGCGGGCCGAGGCGACGATCGTCTTGAGGACGTCGCGCACTTCGAGGTGCCTGCTCATGGCCAGGAGCGCGGAGCTCACCGCGGCGAGGCCGGACCTGGGGCCTTGACTCATGCCCTCACCGTACCGGCGGGGTGTGACAGCCGGATCGGACCTGTGACGGCAGCCGACTGCGGCGCGGGACCTAGGCCTGCGGTCGCAGGCTCGGCGGCGTAGGGCGAAAGGCCCCCGGTGCGCGGCGTAGGACCAAGGGCCCCGCGGCTTTGCGGCCCGCGTCCGAGGCGGGGCGGGCGGCCCCGTTCCTACGTTGGGGGAGCACCGCCGAGCGGAGGCGGCCAGGCACGAGGGGACGGGTGTCATGCCGGTAGCGATCATCACTGGAGCCTCGAAGGGACTGGGGCGGGCGCTCGCCGGAGCGCTGGCGGAGCGCGGCTGGGATCTGGTGCTCGATGCCAGGACCGCGGAGGTCCTCAGGGAGACCGCGGCCGCACTCGATGTGCACGGCACGCGCGTGACGGCCGTACCCGGAGACGTCACGGACGCCGGGCACCGGTCCGCACTGGTGGCGGCCGCCCGGCGGCTGGGCGGCGTCGATCTGCTGGTCAGCAGTGCCAGCGCGCTGGGCGCCGAGCCGCTCGTACGGCTGGACGTGCTGCCCCTGGAGGGACTGCGGCGCGCGCTGGAGGTGAACGTGGTCGCCGCGCTGGCCCTCGTCCAGGAGGCGCTGCCGCTGTTGCGGGCGTCCGGGACGGGCACGGTGATCACGGTCAGCTCGGACGCGGCCGCCGAGGCGTATGAGACGTGGGGCGGCTATGGGGCGTCGAAGGCCGCCCTGGACCATCTCGCGGCGGTGCTCGGCGAGGAGGAGCCGGGTGTGCGGGTCTGGGCGGTGGATCCCGGGGACATGGCCACGGACCTGTATGCGGCGGCCGTGCCGGACGACGAGGAGCCGCGGCCGACGCCGGCCAGTGTGGTGCCGGCCTTCCTGCGGTTGCTGGACGAACGGCCGGCGAGCGGCCGCTACGGGGCTCCGTCTCTGCTGGGTGAGGGGCGGCGATGACGCTGGCGACGGGGGTCCCCGCGTCCGAGGGCGGTCGAGCGGGGTGGAGCGTGCCGGAGGAGCTCTCGGCGCGCATTCCGGCCGAGCAGCGTGGGCCGGGGCTGGAACGGGATGCGGTGCGGCTGCTGGTGTCGCGGGGCAGGGAGGTGTCGCATCACACGTTCGGCGAGTTGCCGCGGCTGCTGCGGGCCGGGGATCTGCTGGTCGTCAACACGTCGCAGACGCTGGCCGCCGCCGTGGACGGGTGGGCCGGGCACGCGCGCGTGGTGGTGCACTTCTCCACGCACGGGGACGACGGGCGGTGGGCGGTCGAGCTGCGGGATCCCGACGGGCGGGGCACTACGCGCGCGCGTGCGGGTGCGCCGGGGATGAGGGTGCGGTTGCCCGGGGGTGTGCGGTTGCTGCTGGAGGAGCCGCTGGTGCCGGGGAGCGGGCGGCTGTGCTGGGCGCGGGTGTCCCCTGGCGGGGCTGCCGGGGTCTATGGGCTGATGCAGGAGCATGGGCGGCCGATTCGCTACTCCTATACGGAGCGGGACCAGCCGCTGTCGGTGCACCAGACGGTGTTCGCGCTGCCGTCGGCCGACGGGGCGGGCAGCGCGGAGATGCCGAGCGCGGCGCGGCCCTTCACGGCGCGGCTGGTGACCGAGCTGGTCAGCCGGGGTGTGCGGTTCGCGCCGATCACGCTGCACACCGGGGTGGCCTCGGCACAGGCGCACGAGCCGCCGTATCCGGAGCGGTTCGCGGTGCCGGGGGCCTCGGCGCGGCTGATCAACGCGGTCAAGGGCGGGGACGGCAGGGTCGTCGCGGTCGGGACGACGGCGGTGCGGGCCGTGGAGTCGGCGGTGGGCGCCGACGGGGCCGTAGGCGCCTGTGAGGGGTGGACGGATCTCGTGGTCACGCCCGAGCGCGGGGTGCGGGTGGTGGACGGGCTGCTGACCGGGCTGCACGAGCCGGAGGCCTCGCATCTGCTGATGCTGGAGGCGGTCGCGGGACGGGCCGCGGTCGACCGCGGCTACGAGGCGGCGCTGCGCGGGCTCTACCTGTGGCACGAGTTCGGGGACGTGCACCTCATCCTCCCGACGGAGAGCCCTCACTCAGAGCATTGCGCCAGCAACTGCCGGTAAGACCGCCACCCGGCCGATGTGAGCCCGCGCATAGGGTGCAGGTCACGTACGAAAGTCCGTAGTAGGTAGTGACGTCCCTTTTGAGCGGGGCAGACGGTCCTGTCTGTCCTGATTTGCCCCTCACGGGTCCACTACCGGGGATCGTACGTCACACCTTTGCCACGCAATTTTGCGGCCGCTAAGAATTGCTCTCGTCGCTCAGCGCCGCGGGTTTTCCCCGCGGCGTTTGTGCAGGAAGCACCCGTGTCCCCCGACGGACAGCGAGCGACCTCCGCGCTATTCGAAGAGGTCCCACTGCCATGCTCAAGAACACCAAGAACCGTCTCAGTCGTACGCTGACCAACCGGCACAAGATCGCGATTGCCGGTGTCGGCACGCTCGGTGCCGCCGCTCTGGCCCTGTCCGCCGTCCCCGGCAACGCCCAGACGACCACGGCCGAAGCCCCCACTGCCAAGGTCGCGTACAGCAATGAGCAGATCAAGGACGTCAAGGGCAACGTCACCGACCAGCTCGCTTCCGCCAGCGTGAAGGCCGAGGAGATCGCGGCGAAGAAGGCGCAGGAGGCCGCGGCCAAGAAGAAGGCCGCCGACGCCGCCGCGAAGAAGAAGGCCGCGGACGCCGCCGCGAAGAAGAAGGCCGCCGCCGAGGCCGCGAAGAAGAAGGCCGAGGCGGCGCGCAAGGCGAAGGAGGCCGCGAGCCGGTCCGCCAAGCGCGTCCAGGTCAAGCAGGTCGCCGCCAAGACCTACGCGAACAACCTCGACGGCTGGATCCGCGAGGCGCTCGACATCATGAAGAAGCACGACATCCCGGGCACGTACAACGGCCTGCACAAGAACATCATCCGGGAGTCCTCGGGTAACCCGAACGCGATCAACAACTGGGACATCAACGCCCAGAACGGCGTTCCGTCGATCGGTCTGCTCCAGGTCATCAAGCCGACCTTCGACGCGTACCACGTCCCGGGCACGGCCTGGAGCCAGTACGACCCGGTCGCCAACCTCACCGCCGCCGCCAACTACGCGGCCGACCGGTACGGCTCGATCGACAACGTCAACAGCGCGTACTGAGCGAGGTAGGCGCGGGCCTCTGATCCGTACGCCGAAGGGCGGCACCCTCCTGACGGGGTGCCGCCCTTCGGGCGTCGTACGACAGCCTCTACTTGCGCATGACCTCGGGCTCGTGGCGGCGCAGGAAGCGGGCCACGAAGAAGCCGCAGATCACGCCCAGGACGATCAGGGCGATCATGTCGAGGCTGTAGGCGCCGACCGTGTGGTCCCACAGCGGGTCGGTGTCGCCGGCCTCCTTGGGCGGGCTGATGTTGTTGAAGTCCAGCGTGGCACCGGCGGCGGCGACCGCCCAGCGCGACGGCATCAGGTACGAGAACTCGTTGACGCCGGGGCTGCCGTGCAGCGCGAAGAGGCAGCCGGTGAAGACGACCTGGACGATCGCGAACATGACCAGCAGCGGCATCGTCTTCTCGGCGGTCTTCACCAGCGAGGAGATGACCAGGCCGAACATCATGGACGTGAAGCCGAGTCCCATGATCGGGACGGAGAGTTCGAGCATCACGGCGAACTTGCCGTCACCGAAGATCAGCGCCTCGTCCGGGATCGTCCGGCTGGAGAACCCGATCGCACCGACCATCGCGCCCTGGAACAGGGTGACCGTGCCGAGGACGATCACCTTGGACATCAGGTACGCCGAGCGGGACAGGCCGGTGGCCCGCTCCCGCTCGTAGATCACCCGTTCCTTGATCAGCTCTCGGACGGAGTTGGCGGCGCCCGCGAAGCACGCGCCCACCGCGAGGATCAGCAGCACCGTGGTGGCGGTGCCGTTCGGGACGGGCAGACCGGTCGCCTTGTTCACCCCCCGCACCAGCAGGTCCTTGTCCGGGTCGATGAGCAGGCTCACCGCGCCGAGGACGGCCGGCAGGAGCACCGTCAGCGCCAGGAATCCCTTGTCCGAGGCGATGACGGAGGTGTAGCGCCGGACCAGGGTGCCGAGCTGGGACATCCAGCCCTGCGGCTTCGGCGGCTTCATCGCCTGCATCGGCGGCATCTGTACGGACTGCGGCGCGACGGCGTCGATGTCCGCGGCGTACATCTGGTAGTGCTGCGAGCCCTTCCAGCGTCCGGCCCAGTCGTAGTCGCGGTAGTTCTCGAAGGCGGAGAAGACGTCGGCCCAGGTGTCGTAGCCGAAGAAGTTCAGCGCCTCCTCCGGCGGGCCGAAGTAGGCGACCGCGCCGCCCGGCGCCATGACGAGGAGCTTGTCGCAGATCGCCAGCTCGGCCACGGAGTGGGTGACGACGAGGACCGTACGGCCGTCGTCGGCGAGGCCGCGCAGCAGCTGCATGACGTCGCGGTCCATGCCCGGGTCGAGGCCGGAGGTCGGCTCGTCCAGGAAGATCAGCGACGGCTTGGTGAGCAGCTCCAGGGCCACCGAGACGCGCTTGCGCTGGCCGCCGGAGAGGGAGGTGACCTTCTTCTCCTTGTGGATGTCCAGCTTCAGCTCGCGCAGCACCTCGTCGATGCGGGCCTCGCGCTCCCTGGCCGTGGTGTCGGCGGGGAAGCGGAGCTTGGCCGCGTACTTGAGAGCCTTCTTGACGGTCAGCTCCTTGTGCAGGATGTCGTCCTGCGGGACCAGACCGATGCGCTGGCGGAGCTCGGCGAACTGCTTGTACAGGTTCCGGTTGTCGTAGAGGACGTCGCCCTGGTTGGCGGGGCGGTAGCCGGTGAGGGCCTTGAGCAGGGTCGACTTGCCGGAGCCTGACGGTCCGATGACCGCGATGAGCGACTTCTCCGGGACACCGAAGGAGACGTCCTTGAGGATCTGCTTGCCGCCGTCGACCGTGACGGTCAGATGGCGGGCGGAGAAGGAGACCTCACCGGTGTCGACGAACTCCTCAAGTCGGTCGCCGACGATCCGGAACGTGGAGTGACCGACGCCGACGACGTCCGCCGGGCCCAGCAGCTGCGAGCCGCCCTTGGCGATCGGCTGGCCGTTGACGTAGGTGCCGTTGTGGGAGCCGAGGTCGCGGATCTCCATGCGGCCGTCGGGCGTCGAGTGGAACTCGGCGTGGTGCCGGGAGACCTGGAGGTCGGAGACGACCAGCTCGTTCTCCAGGGCACGGCCGATGCGCATGACACGGCCGACGGCGAACTGGTGGAACGTGGTGGGGCTGCGGTCGCCGTAGACCGGCGGCGCCCCCGCGCCACCACCGGGGCCCTGCTGCTGCGGGATGTGCGCGGCGGCCTGCTGCGGCTGCTGCCAGCCGGCCTGCGGGGCCTGCTGCGGCTGGGCATGCTGCTGCGGCGCCTGCTGGGCGGGGGCCTGCGGGGCCCAGCCGGGGTTCGCGCCCTGCGCGGCGTACGGCTGCTGCTGCGGCTGGGCCTGCGGCGAGGCGACGCCGGCCGCGCTGCCGGTCAGGCTCAGGCGCGGTCCGTCGGTCGCGTTGCCCAGGTGCACGGCCGCCCCGGGGCCGATCTCCAGGTGGTGGATCCGCTGGCCCTGCACGAACGTGCCGTTGGTGCTGCCGTGATCCTCGATGACCCAACTGCGGCCGCTCCAGCTGATCGTAGCGTGCCGCCAGGACACTCTGGCGTCGTCGAGCACGATGTCACCCTGCGGATCGCGTCCGAGGGCGTAGGGCCTGGACGCGTCGAGCGTCCAGGTCCGTCCATTCAATTCCAGTACGAGTTCCGGCACTCCATGCCCCACTGAGTAGTCCCCCGAGTTACCCCCAACACAGGGAGTCTAGGGATGTCGAACATCGTCGGGAACTATTTCAGGCTCCGCCCCCTGACCGAAAGTCGGGCCTTGTGAGGAGCACGCGTACACGCTTCGACTGGTTCCGTTGACGGGGTTGAAATCAGTCCGGAGAGTGGTAATCCACGCGAGGGGGACATTGCGCGGCGAACAGTCGCCGCGCCGCGGATCGGGGGGTCTGCCATGAGCGCGTCCACGAACATCGAGACCGCGAAGCACGGCACACGGCTGCCGTGGGGGGACATCCTGTTGTCCGCGATCGCCTGCGTGAGCTGGGCTTTGATCGGGATGGCGGGCACGGCGGCCCTCGGACTGCATCTGCTGGAGGCGGACACCACGAGTTCGCTGGGCCCGATGACCGCGGCGGTGGTGGCCCTTGGGGCGGGTGGTTCTGTCACACCGTCCGGCGATGTGTCCGCTTTCGGTCTGACGGGCGCGGAGGCGGCCACCGCCATCGAGATCACGCCACTGGGAGTGAGCCTGGTCGGCGCCGTGCTGCTGTCGTGGTTCTTCCTACGGTCCTTGCGGGGCGCGGGAGTTGTGATCGCGCCGGTCGAACTCCTCGCGCGCGGGGGCGCGGTGGTCACGCTGTTCGTGGCGACCCTGGGCGGACTGGCCTGGGCGGGGCACGACGTCATCACGATCGACGGGAGCTCGCTGGGGCTCGACGACCTGCCGGGAGGCGGTGGGGGCGGCGGGGGCGGTCTGGAGATCCCCGGGGTGGGGGACATCGGGGACATCGGCGGACTGCTGCCCGACCAGATCGGCGACCTCATCGACGCCGAGGCGGCGGTCGGCTTCACGGTGGACACCGCGCCGACGCTGCTCGGCGCCCTGGGTTGGTCCGCCGGCATCCTGCTGATCGCCCTGCTGGCCTCCCGCCGCACCCCTCTGCCGCGCGGCTGGGAAGCCGTGCACCGCGTCGTACGGCCCGCCGTGTCCGCCCTCGTCACGGTGCTGCTGGTGGCGGTCGTGGCCGGCCTCGCGGCGGCTGCCTACGCCGCGTTCGGCGACGCCCACCCCAAGCGGATCGCGGGCGCCGCCCTCCTCGGCGCCCCGAACGGCGTGTGGCTCGGCATCCCGGTCGGCCTGTTCGTACCGTTCGACGGCAAGGCGACGGGGGTGCTGGTGGGCCTGTTGCCGGACCCTCTGGACGACCTGCTGAACAGCGACGCCGACCAGTCCGTGACGCTGGGCGGGCTGGCGGAGCTGGACGGGCGGGTGTGGCTGCTGGGGGTCGCTGCGGCGTTGATGATGCTGCTCGCGGGGGTGCTGACCGCGGTGCGGACGCCGGTGGGAAGCCCGGGGGGCTCCGGGGACGTACGGGATCCGGGCGCCCTCCGCTTCGCCGGCCGGTGTGCGCTGCGGCTCGGGATCGCCACGGCGTTGGCGCTGCCGCTGCTCGCGTGGCTGACGGAGCTGTCCGTGGACGCCTCGCTGTCGGTACTGGGCTTCGACGCGTTCGGCGCCGGGGTGGAACTGCGGGGGAACCTCGGTATGGCGCTGGTTCTCGGGGCGGTATGGGGCGCGGGGGCGGGTGCCCTGGGGGCGCTCCTGGCTTGGGCGACCGGAGCGGCGGGGCAGCGGGCGACGGCACTGGCTCTGGGCACGGCGGTGAGCGCGGGACCGGGTGGGGGCGGAGCGGCGGGGACTACCGGGGTTGCGGGATCTGCGGGACCTGCGGGATCTGCGGCCCAGGGTGCCGGTGCCTCGACGCATGCGAACCTGTCCGGGCCGTACACGCCCGGGACGCCGTACCGGCCGCCGAACCCGGCGACGAACCCGTATCTGCGCGTGCCGGACCGGCTGCGCGAGCCTGAGGACGCGCGGCCGCCCGGCGCGGCGCCGCCTCCCGGAGGTACGCGGCCGCCGGAGGACGCGCCGGCGCCTGATGCGGGACGGGGGCGCGACAGCGCACGACAGCCACGTGACCCACAATCCAGCGGCCCGCGGTCCGCCGAGCCGACGCACGACGAGCCGACGCACGACGAGGTGCCGCCGAGCGCCGGTGGCGACGACATGTACGGCGCTCCCACGGTCGTCCGGCCGATCGGGCCACCCCCGAGGTCGCCCCGGCCTCCTCGGCGGCGTGGGGGCCGGTCCCCCTCCGGAAGGGACGACGGGCCACCACCTCCGCCCCCGCCGCCCCCGCCTCCTCCCCCGCCCCCGGGGAGGCCGAAGGGGCGTTCCTGATCCACGAGCGGGATCCGCGGGCCTGATCCACCAGGGGGACCACAGATGCAGCCGTGGCCGGAGCGTAAGGCTCGCGCCACCGGAGCGACACCCAGTGTTCCGTGTCCGCTAGACGGACCTCAGGGGCGGCAGGCACTGGGTGCCGGATACGGTGGAAGCACCATGAGCGCTTCGCAGACCTCCGACATCCCCACTCTTCTCGTCAAGATCTTCGGGAAGGACAGGCCGGGCATCACGGCCGGCCTCTTCGACACGCTGGCCGCCTACTCCGTCGAGGTGGTCGACATCGAGCAGGTCGTCACCCGTGGCCGGATCACGCTGTGCGCTCTCGTGACGCAGCCTCCGGCCGGCATGGAGGGGGATCTCCGGGCGACCGTCCACAGCTGGGCCGAGTCGATGAAGATGCAGGCGGAGATCATCTCCGGCCTGGGCGACAACCGGCCGCGCGGCCTCGGCCGCTCCCTGGTGACCGTGCTCGGACACCCCCTCACCGCGGAGGCCACGGCGGCGATCGCCGCGAAGATCACGAAGTCGGGCGGCAACATCGACCGTATCTTCCGGCTCGCCAAGTACCCGGTGACGGCGGTGGAGTTCGCGGTGTCCGGCGTGGAGACCGAGCCGCTGCGCACCGCCCTGGTGACCGACGCGGCGGCACTGGGTGTCGACATCGCGGTCGTCGCGGCCGGGCTGCACCGGCGTGCCCAGCGTCTGGTCGTCATGGACGTGGACTCGACCCTCATCCAGGACGAGGTCATCGAGCTCTTCGCGGCGCACGCCGGCTGTGAGGACAAGGTGGCCGAGGTGACGGCGGCCGCGATGCGCGGGGAGCTGGACTTCGAGCAGTCGCTGCACGCGCGCGTGGCGCTGCTGGAGGGGCTCGACGCCTCGGTGGTGGAGAAGGTGCGCAGCGAGGTGCGGCTGACGCCGGGCGCGCGCACGCTGATCCGTACGCTGAAGCGCCTCGGCTACCAAGTGGGGGTCGTCTCGGGTGGGTTCACGCAGGTCACCGATGACCTCCAGGAGCGGCTCGGGCTCGACTTCGCCCAGGCGAACACGCTGGAGATCGTCGACGGGAAGCTGACGGGCCGGGTCACCGGCGAGATCGTGGACCGGGCGGGCAAGGCTCGGCTGCTGCGCCGGTTCGCCGCCGAGGCGGGGCTGCCCCTGTCTCAGACAGTGGCGATCGGTGACGGCGCCAACGACCTGGACATGCTCAACGCGGCCGGCCTGGGGGTCGCCTTCAACGCCAAGCCGGTGGTGCGGGAGGCGGCGCACACGGCGGTGAACGTGCCGTTCCTGGACACGGTCCTGTATCTGCTGGGTGTCACCCGCGAAGAGGTCGAGACGGCGGACAGCCACGACGAGGGCTGACGACCGGCCGCTTTCGCGCCTTACGCGCACAGGGGCCCGGCACCGCGACGGTGCCGGGCCCCTTGGTGTACGTCGGTCACTCGGAAGGGGCCCAGTAGTCGAGCAGGGTCGCCACGCCGGGCTCCAGCGTCTTCCAGCTGCCGCTGAAGGAGAGGACGGCGAAGGCGGCGGCCGGGAAGCCACGGCGGCTCATCCGCTCACGCGCGTCGCCCTCGGCCGAACCGGAGAGGACTTCGGCGAGGCCCTGCACGCCCGGGTTGTGGCCGATCAGCAGGACGTTCTGCGCGTCGTCGGGTGTCTCGTTGAGCACGGCGATCAGCTCGCCGGGCGAGGCCTCGTAGACCCGCTCCTCGTAGATGGTTTTCGGCCGGTGCGGGAACTCGTGGACCGCGAGCTTCCAGGTCTCCCGGGTGCGGGTCGCGGTGGAGCACACGGCCAGATCGAAGGGGACGTGGGTGTCGGCCAGCCTGCGTCCGGCCTCTGCCGCGTCCATTCGGCCCCGGTCAGCGAGCGGCCGCTCGTGGTCGTTCACCTGTGGCCAGTCGGCTTTCGCATGCCGGAAGAGGACAATCCTGCGGGGTTCTGCGACGCTCATGAGATCCAGCTTCGCATGAAACACGCCACGGGGCGCAGGGAGTTGACGGGCGGCCTCCGCGGTGCTCAGCGCGTGATCAGCTGCTGTATGCGCTCGAAGAGCTGCGTGATCGCGGGCTCGGCGGTCGCGGCATGCGCGTCGGCCGGGTTGATGATCAGCGTCAGCAGCGTGACGAAGGCGAGCGTCGGCAGGGCGAGAGCCCACCAGGGCAGCCGGATGTCGGCACGGCCCGTGGACGCCGGGTGGGGCGGGGTGTGCGTGTGGGCCGACATGTCGCCTCCGTGGGCTTCGAGTGTCCGTGTCCGCCTCTCGCGGTCACACTTCGAAGTTACGGACTCCTCGGCCTTCAACCCATCCGGTGATCCACCCAGTTGACCCTGACACTCGCCCCCTAGGGGATGGTGGTGCTAGCCCCACCATCGACAGGACGGCCCGCGTCAGGAGCGGTGCTTCGTCCTGCTCGGCGGCCGGCGGTTCGTCCCGGCGCGGGGACCGGTGACTGTCCCGCCTCAGGGAGCGGCGATCGTCGCCACGATGGCGATGATCACGAAGATGGCGAAGAAGGCCCCGAAGACGAGCAGCATCTTCTTCTGGCCGTTCTGGGGGTTCGGGTCGAGCACTGGCATGCGGCAAGTCTCGCACCCGCCCTCCCCCGCGCGCCCGCCGGGGTGGCCCTCAGCGGGCCGCCTCCTCCTCGACCGTGCGGTCGCGTCCCGCCAGGACGCCCACCGCCATCTGCGGGATCATCAGGCCTGCCATGAGCGCGATCGGCAGTCCCCAGCCGCCGCTGTGCTGGTAGAGCACGCCCACCAGGAGCGGGCCGGGGATGGAGATCAGATAGCCGGTGCTCTGCGCGAAGCCCGACAGCTGGGCCACGCCCGCGCTGCTCCTGGCCCGCATGCCGACCATGGTGAGGGCGAGCGGGAACGAGCAGTTGGAGACGCCCAGCAGCAGGGCCCAGGCCCAGGCGCCGGAGACCGGGGCCAGGTACAGCCCGGCGTACCCGACGAGCCCGCAGGCGCCCAGCGCGAGCACGATCGGCCCCTGGTGCGGCAGCCTGGTGGCGAGGCGCGGGATGACGAAGGCCAGCGGCACGCCCATCACCATGGTGACGGCGAGCAGCAGCCCGGCCGTGCCGGCGTGCACGCCCGCGTCCCGGAAGATCTGCGCCATCCAGCCCATCGTGATGTAGGCGCCGGTGGCCTGGAGCCCGAAGTAGACGGCGAGGGCCCAGGCGGTGCGGCTGCGGGTGATCCGCAGCCGGGGTGCCTCCACGCGCGCGTGGGTCTCCCGAGCGGAGACCGCGGGCGCCGCTCCCCGGTCCCGCACGAAGGGGATCCACGGCAGTACGGCCAATGCCGCGACGGCGGCCCACACCGCGAGCCCGGTCTGCCAACTGCCGCCCAGCACATCGGTCATGGGCACCGTCACCGCCGCCGCTGACGCGGTACCGAGGGCGAGGGCCATCGAGTACAGGCCGGTCATGGAGCCGACCCGGTCCGGGAACCAGCGCTTGACGATGACCGGCATCAAGACGTTGCTGACCGCGATGCCCATGAGGGCGAGCGCGCTGGCGGCCAGGAAACCGGCCGTGCTGCCGACGTACGGGCGCAGGAGCAGGCCGGCGGTGATGGCGACCATGCCGGCGCACACCACAGCGCCGGGGCCGAAGCGGCGGGCGAGCCGGGGGGCCATGACGCCGAAGACGGCGAAGCAGAGCGGGGGCACCGAGGTGAGCAGTCCGGCCAGGGTGCCGCTCATGCCGAGCCCGTCGCGGACCTCTTCGAGGAGGGCGCCCAGACTGGTGATGGCGGGGCGGAGGTTCAGCGCCGTCAGCACGATGGCGAGCACCAGCAGCCGCATCGTCCACACGCGCGTGGCGGGCTGTGTGCGGGTGTCCGCCTCGGCGGTGCGTGCCTCCGGGGTGCGTATGTGCGGGGTGCGTATGTGCGGGGACGTCGCCGTCCGGGTTTCCTCGCATGCCATGAGGCCCATCATAGAATCATGGGATGATTGGTTGTCCACCTCCGGGCCGTCCGGTGCCCGTCCTCCCGTGCGAAGGTGTGCCATGCCCTTGAGCCACCCCCGTCGCTCGGCACTGTCCGAGCAGGTCATCTCGACGCTGCGCAACCAGATCACCTCAGGCGAATGGCCGGTCGGCGCGCGCATCCCGACGGAGCCCGAGCTGGTCGAGCAGCTGGGCGTGGCCCGCAACACGGTCCGCGAGGCCGTCCGCGCGCTCGCGCACAACGGCCTGCTGGACATCCGCCAGGGTTCCGGCACCTATGTGGTGGCCACCAGCGAGCTGGCCGGCGTCATGCACCGCCGCTTCGCCGACGCCGACCCCCGGCACATCGCCGAGCTGCGCTCCACGCTGGAGTCCGCCGCCGCGAAGCTGGCCGCCGAGCGGCGCACGGAGAAGGACCTCAAGCAGCTGGACGCGCTGCTGGTGCAGCGCGAGGAGGCCTGGGAGTCGGGCGACGCGGAGGCGTTCGTGGCGGCCGACGCGACCTTCCACCTGGCGGTGGTGGCGGCCTCCCACAACGACGTGATGACCACGATGTACGCCGACCTGGGCGAGGTGCTGCGGGACTGGCTGCGCGAGGACATCGGCCAGGAGCTGACACCGGAGACGCACATGGACCACGCGCGGCTGGTCGACGCGATCCGCGAGGGCGACGCGACGGAGGCGGCCAGCTATCCGTTCCTGTGCCGTCCGGGGCGCCTCAGCTCTCCTGCCGGTGACTGACCCACACCGAGGCGACCTCTTTCCAGCAGCGCCCGGTCAGCCGCACGGTCTGCGCGGGCCCGGCGTCCACCGCGGAGCCGTCACTGTCGAGGTCCCACCAGCGGGCGCACTCGACGTGCAGGCTCACCCGGTCGGTCTCCGGATAGGGGTTGTGGCAGTACGCGGTCACATGGGAGCCGGTGACGCGGATCCGGCAGGCGGCGCCGAACAGCGCCTCGGGCTCGGCTTCCGCTTCCGCGGCGTGCACGCGTGCGTGGGCTATCGCGTCGTACGAGAGAGGCAGTACGAGAGCGACGGCGACGGTCGTTGAGGCCAGGCGGCGGGACAAGCGCACAAGGGGACCTCCTCGGCCGTGATGGGGAGGGGCTCGCGTAGTGAACGCGTACTCCAGAGTGCGCGGTTGAGTGCCCGGCCCGCCCGGCCGGATAGGCCGAACGGGTGACGCCCCGCTCCCCGCGCGCGGCGGGAAACGGGGCGTCGAACGGCGTACGGGAGATCAGGCGCCGATGGCGTGCAGGCCGCCGTCCACGTGGATGATCTCGCCCGTGGTCTTCGGGAACCAGTCGCTCAGCAGGGCGACGATGCCGCGGCCGGCCGGCTCCGGGTCCTTCAGGTCCCACTCCAGCGGGGAGCGGCTGTCCCAGACGGCGGCCAGGTCGCTGAAGCCGGGGATGGACTTGGCGGCCATCGAGCCGAGCGGGCCCGCCGAGACAAGGTTGCAGCGAATGTTCTGCTTGCCCAGGTCACGGGCCATGTAGCGGCTGGTGGCCTCCAGGGCGGCCTTG
Source organism: Streptomyces sp. NPDC057623 (assembly GCF_042800355.1). Lineage (NCBI taxonomy): Bacteria > Bacillati > Actinomycetota > Actinomycetes > Kitasatosporales > Streptomycetaceae > Streptomyces > Streptomyces sp. NPDC057623. The sequence goes on along the minus strand of NZ_JBHVGZ010000017.1, from coordinate 140,998 downwards.
GCCGGGCCCATCCAGTCGTACTGCGGCCAGGCGTACTGCGCGTCGAAGGTGAGGCCGACGACCGAGCCGCCGTTCTGCATCAGCGGCAGGCAGGCCATGGTCAGCGACTTCAGGGAGTACGCCGACACGTGCATGGCCGTGGCGACCGACTCGAACGGCGTGTTGAGGAAGTTGCCGCCGAGCGCGTCCTGCGGGGCGAACCCGATGGAGTGCACGACGCCGTCGAGGCCGCCGAGCTCCTCGCCGACGATGTCGGCCAGGCGGCCGAGGTGCTCGTCGTTGGTGACGTCGAGCTCGATGACCTTGGTGGGCTTCGGGAGCTTCTTGGCGATGCGCTCGGTCAGCGTGGGCCGCGGGAACGCGGTGAGGATGACCTCGGCGCCCTGCTCCTGGGCCAGCTTGGCGGCGTGGAAGGCGATGGATGCCTCGGTCAGCACCCCGGTGATCAGGACGCGCTTGCCCTCGAGAATTCCGCTCATGGTGATCAGTGACCCATTCCCAGTCCGCCGTCAACAGGGATGACGGCTCCAGTGATGTACGAGGCGTCGTCCGAGGCGAGGAACCGCACCGTCGCGGCGATCTCCTCCGGCTGCGCGTAACGACCGAGCGGCACCTGCTTCACGATGCCCGCACGCTGCTCGTCGGTGAGCACCTTGGTCATGTCGGTGTCGACGAAGCCGGGCGCGACGACGTTGAAGGTGATGTTGCGCGAGCCCAGCTCACGGGCGAGGGAGCGCGCGAAGCCGACCAGGGCGGCCTTGGAGGCGGCGTAGTTGGCCTGGCCGGGACCGCCGTACAGCCCGACGACCGACGAGATCAGCACCACGCGGCCCTTCTTGGCGCGCAGCATGGCGCGGTTCGCGCGCTTGACCACGCGGAAGGTGCCCGTGAGGTTGGTGTCGATGACCGAGGTGAAGTCCTCCTCGGTCATGCGCATCAGGAGCTGGTCCTTGGTGATGCCGGCGTTGGCGATCAGAACCTCGACCGGGCCGTGCTCGGCCTCGATCTCCTTGTAGGCCTGCTCCACCTGCTCGGTGTCGGTGATGTCGCACTTGACGGCCAGGAAGCCGGCCGGCGGCTCACCCGAGCGGTACGTGATCGCGACCTTGTCGCCGGCGTCGGCGAAGGCGCGGGCGATGGCGAGGCCGATGCCCCGGTTACCTCCGGTGACGAGAACCGAGCGGCTCAACGGATCACCCTTTCGATAGGGGTCTGACACACCCGCCCGAACAGCTGGATGACAGGCGGCTTCTCCGAAAACCTATCGGGCCGGTCCCCTCCGGGGACATTCGGGCACCGACAGTGGCGTACGGGTGTCACTGTCGGGTCCCTACAGAAAGGTGCGGACTCCAGCCGGAAACGTGTGGTCCGCGGCACCACCGGCGCGACATGATCGGTGCCGACAGGCCACGACAGCAGGGAGACCTCCGTGCCTCATACGATCGACGAAGCCTTTACGGCGCTTCCGCTACGCGCCCTGGCCGACGCCGCGCTCGCACGCGCGCGTGCGCTGGGCGCCGAGCACGCGGACTTCCGGTTCGAGCGGGTGCGCAGCGCGTCCTGGCGGCTGCGGGACGCCAAGGTCGCCGGGTCACAGGACACCACCGACCTCGGGTACGCGGTGCGGGTGGTGCACGGCGGCACCTGGGGGTTCGCGTCCGGGGTGGACCTGACGCTGGACGCCGCCGCCAAGGTCGCCTCCCAGGCGGTGGCGATGGCGCAGCTGTCCGCCCAGGTGATCAAGGCCGCCGGGTCGGACGAGCGGGTGGAGCTCGCCTACGAGCCCGTGCACAGCGAGAAGACGTGGATCTCGTCGTACGAGATCGATCCGTTCTCGGTGCCCGACGAGGAGAAGTCGGCGCTGCTGGCGGACTGGAGCGCGCGGCTGCTGGCGGCGGACGGGGTCAATCACGTCGACGCCTCGCTGCTCACGGTCCACGAGAACAAGTTCTACGCCGACACCGCCGGCACCGTGACCACCCAGCAGCGGGTACGGCTGCATCCGCAGCTGACCGCGGTGTCGGTCGACGAGTCGAGCGGCGAGTTCGACTCCATGCGCACCATCGCACCGCCGGTCGGGCGCGGCTGGGAGTACCTGACCGGCACCGGCTGGGACTGGGATTCCGAGCTCGCGCGGATCCCCGAGCTGCTCGCCGAGAAGATGCGCGCGCCGAGCGTCGAGGCGGGCCCGTACGACCTTGTCGTCGACCCCTCCAACCTGTGGCTGACCATCCACGAGTCCATCGGCCACGCCACCGAGCTGGACCGCGCCCTCGGCTACGAGGCCGCCTACGCCGGCACCTCCTTCGCCACCTTCGACCAGCTCGGCAAGCTCAGGTACGGCTCCGACCTGATGAACGTCACCGGTGACCGCACCGCCGAGCACGGCCTCGCGACGATCGGGTACGACGACGAGGGCGTCGCGGGCCAGTCCTGGGACCTGGTGAAGGACGGCACCCTGGTCGGCTACCAGCTCGACCGCCGCATCGCGAAGCTGACCGGGTTCGAGCGCTCCAACGGGTGCGCGTTCGCCGACTCCCCCGGCCATGTGCCGGTGCAGCGCATGGCCAATGTGTCGCTGCAGCCGGATCCGGCCGGGATGTCGACCGAGGATCTGATCGGCAGCGTCGACCGCGGCATCTACGTCGTGGGCGACCGGTCGTGGTCGATCGACATGCAGCGCTACAACTTCCAGTTTACGGGTCAGAGGGCATACATGATCCGGAACGGCCGCCTTGCGGGGCAGGTTCGGGACTTTGCATATCAGGGGGTAACCCCCCAGTTCTGGGGTGCCATGGAAGCTGTTGGAGGCCCCCAGACCTACGTGCTCGGAGGGGCTTTCAACTGCGGAAAGGCCCAACCTGGGCAGGTCGCCGCCGTGTCCCACGGGTGCCCGTCAGCAATGTTCCGGAGTGTGAACATCCTGAACACCACGACCGAGGCGGGCGGCGCCTGAGGCCGAGCCCAATCCGGCCCGAAGTCTGCACCAGGTCGACACGCGATCACAGCGAACCTTCTATGCCACGTCGTCCCAGTCCTCGATGTCGTCCTCCGATGGCGTCAGCGAGGGCGGGACGATGAGGCCCTTGAAGGGCTCCAGCTTCAGCCCCAGGCGGTTGTGCATGGTGCGGGCGCCTCGGTCCATCGCCCGGCGGACCAGATGGCCGTAGACCAGCTCTGTCGTCCTGGTGGTCCGGTGCCCGACCCAAGCCGCGACCTCGAAGAGCGGGATATCGGCGTGGATCGCTTCGGAGACGAAGAAGTGCCGGAAGCTCTTCGGGGTGTACTGCGGAGTCCCCGCCAGCTTGGCCGCCGCCTTGAACTGATCCAGGAACCAGTCATAGGACGGGTGGCGGTCGTTCAGCCGAGGCGACTCGAAGAACCAGCCCCGCTGTCCCCAGGTACCGAACACGTCGATGTGATCGTTGAAGATCTCGTTGATCGACTCGGGCACTGGCGTGCGCCGCGCCTGATCGAACGTCCGGTGCTTCGTACCTCGCTTCACTCCACGCCGGTAGCCGGAGATCTCCTGACTGCCGAATGCCGAGACCTGGTGATCCACGGCGAGGATGCTGCGCTCCCAGTCCATTGACTCGTCAGCCAGCGCCAACGACTCCCCCGGACGCGTCCCACAGCCCGCCATCGCCCAGAAGCCCGCACGGATCAGCTTGGGGGCCTCGGCGATGATCCCCAGCACCTCTTCCATGGTCGGGATGTCGTCGGCGGTTACTGGCGTGACCTGCTGTCCCGAGCGCCGACGGGGGTTCGCCTTCTTGCACGGATTGCGGCCGATGATCTCGGCCGCCACCGCGTAGTTGAAGACGGACGAGAGGACGTTCTTCCGTCCGTTGATGCCGGTCTCCTTGTAGCCCCGTTCCTTCTGGTCCGCCTCCCATTCCTGGATAGTCGTCGGGGTGATGCTGGCGATCGGCTTACTCCCGAAGAACGGGCCGTAGTGGTTGTCGTACACGCTCTGGTAGTTCCTCTTCGAGGACTCTTCGAGCGTTCCCGCCGCAACCCACTCGTTCCAGATCTCGGCGAACGTCCGCTGCCCCGCCTTGGGGTTGATGTACGTCCCGAGGTCCTTGTCCCGCTCGACCTTGACCGCGAACGCTTCCGCGTCTTCGAGCTTCTTGAAGGACACCTGTCGGGGCTTGCCTGCCCTGCCCCCGGGCTCCCGGTACGACACCCGGTACGGCTTGTGGGGGCAGGTGGGCTTCTTGCGCCGGGGGCAGGTGCAGTCTTCCTTCTTGATGGTCGCCACGCTTGTTAATCCTCCACATGTTGATTGGTCAGTGACTGATCGTCAGCCTAACTGTGCTGCATACGCGCCTCAACCCAGTTGTGTAGATCGCGAGTTCGGAAACGGACATGCTTGCCGACCTTGAGGAACGGGATGCCCCAGCGTCGGTACGAGTCCATGAGGACTCTCTTCGTGACACCGAGTTCGGTGGCCGCCTCATCAGGCGTCATGAGCAGGTTGCTTCCGCCTCTCACGACCACTCACCCCATTGCTCTTCGTCCTCTCGTGCTTCGCGGGCCAGTTGGCGGTTTATGGCGATGTCCTCGGCGATTCCGGCGGCGAAGAGGGCGGCGCCGGGGGTGTGGCCGGATCCGGCGTATCGCCAGTTCGACTCTGTGATGACGGCCGGGTTGCCGGTCGGCTCGGGAGTGCCGCGCTGGTATTCGGCTCGCTCCTCGCGCAGTGCGCCGTAAGTGGTGGAGTAGCGGCGGGATTTGGTGAGGATGTGGCCTCGGTAGCCGAGGCTGTGGGCCCAGGAGCGGAGTCGGAGGTGTTCCAGTTCGGGCAGGCCGCCCAGGCGCCAGCAGGTGCCCATCAGGGCGCGTACGTGATGGGTGACGACGGCCGCGTGGATGTCGTCCAGGGTGGTGACGCGGTAGTCGAGCCCGGCGCCGGTTTCGGCGGTTCCCTTGGACACGTACTTGGCCACGTAGGCGGCGACCGCCTCATCGGTAGGCCCCTCGTCGTCGGCGAAGGACCAGATCGGCCGTACCGCCAACTGCCCGCCGAACAAGAGGAGTTCGGTCCCGTAGGCGTCGGATTCCGGGACGCGCACGTTCGCCGCTGCGGCAGCCGCGTGCACGGCGGCGGCGAGCAGTTCGGCCGTGGCCCAGTCCGGGGAGGGGGTGCCGGGACCGGCCGGACCGTCGAGGCGCACCACCGCGTGGAAGTGGATCGCTGCCCGTTTCTGGTACTCGGCGACCTTGGCGAAGGACACCACCAGGTGGTCACGCAGCTTCGAACGGGCTACGCCTCCCGCAGAGGCCAAGTGGCGCCGTACGGCGGTGGTGAACCGGTCCCACAGCCGCCCGGCGTGCGCGTGCCACAGCACATGGCCGACGTAGTCATAGCAGTCCGGGCACAGCGGCAGACCGGCCAGCGGGTCACCCTCGGTGTGCACCAGGCCGCAGCCGAGCCGCCGCCCGTGCTCGCAGCGCGGATCATCCCGGCGGGGTCGGCAGTACTCCCCGTCGCGCACCCGGTGCACCGGACCGAAGGAGGGGGCCGTCAGGGTGACGAACAGGCGGGGCTGCCCCCGCACCGTAGCGGGAACGTTCTTGCCACCGGACAGGCCCGCGCGAATCAGCTGGAAGGTGTCGCCCGCGTGCAGGTAGGCGCACGGCTCGCAGACCGAGGCCCGCCGGTTACGGCAGCGCACAGCCAGCCGTTCACCGGGTTCCCCGGCCGTCGAGTAGGACGAGATCACCTCACCCGTGACGGCATCGCTGGTGACGGTGGAGCCGGACAGGTAGACCGGATGGGCACACCCCCCGATGGCCTTGATCTGCTCTTTCCAGCGCGCGAACAGGGGATCTTTCACCAGGCGGCTGATGTCCCGATCAACGTCGGACATCGTCCGCAGACGCTTCACGCGCTCCAGCTCGGCGGAGCGGTCATGCGACGTGGTCACCTCAGACGAGGAACGGGACACAAGGCACCTCCAGAACACACCCACCGGACCACTTATCCGGATGAATTAGGGGCGGCCAGGATCACCTACCTCGCCCGCCAGGTCAACCACTTATCCGGATGAGTTGCGGGCTGTGCTCGGAGGAGTTACGGGAGCGCAGGTGAACTCCGGTCGAATGCCAGGAACTTGGAGCAGGCACGGAGAGGAGTCGGTGTCGCCTCATCGGGTTGCCAGGGGGACGCTGTCCGACCCGGTTGCGCTCCGGACCATGTGCCCACCGGGAGACGGGAGCGGGCAGCGGTGTGGGGCAGGTGTCGGAATCTGTCTTCACTTTCTCCAGGCGCGCCTTCGGCGCGCCGCCGGATGCGGCTTGCCGCACCCCGGCCCGGCATGCGGCCTTCGGCCGGTCCGGTCCGGGGCGCCGCCGCCCCGGCGCGGACGAGGCGACCTGAGATCGTGCGCCAGCTCCACCACGCCAACCCTGCCCGCCCCTGTTCCGTGGACTATGGCCCGAGGCTCACGGCCTCCAGCGCCCACGGCACCGATACGGCCCCGCGACACTCACCGGCCAGCCTTCGTTCCAGCACCGGCCAGCCTGCCCGCCCTGCGCTGGCGCCCGGCGCACACCCTCTGTGGCTGGGGCCGACGGCCTACGAGGCTTTAGGCAGCCACCATGGGGCGAGCCTCTAAGAACAGGGGGCCGATCGGGCTATTGCGGGCAGGCTCCAAGAGACTGCCCGATCCGCAGGGCAGCGTAAGGCCCCCTGTTCACTCGCCCCATGGCAGCTCCCGCCCAAAGCCCCTACGGCCGGCGGCGTGCCCACACCGCGCCACAACCAGGGCAGAACCCGCCCCCGCCAGGGCTTCTTCAGAGTGGGGGAACACCTCGATTCAACTACATCCGGCGGGGACGGGAGATCTACGGCGCAGTACCGGAAGCAGCAGCCACGCCCAGGACGAAGCCGCACGAGGCCGAGATCATGATGATCATCAGAGGGCCCGTGAAGCGGGCTAACCAGTCCACCGCGCGGCGCATCACGTGTGCCGCCAGGTACGCCATGGCCGGGTGATGATCTCCCGGAAGGTGTGGTGCGACGGGTTCTTGCCGCAGTGCTTCAGCACCCAGCTCTGCCCGTCCGCGAAGTCCTCACTACCGTCCGAGGACTCACCGCACACCGCGCACTTCATCGCGAAGATGGTCGGTTCCGCGTCCGGCTCACGGTCCGGCTCCAGCGTCCACGTCTCCTCAGTGATCACCGACCGCACGCTCACCGGCCCCGCCCCGATCGCACGTTGGCCGCCTTCACACCCGCACTCAGTCGCTCCTCAGGGGTGGCCACACGGATCAGGGCCGGGTCTGCCTGCCACTCACGACCACCACCGACCGGACGCAGCATGGCGTACGGACCGGCTATGTCCCGGTACTCCCCAACCTTGAGGGTCGCCGGGTCGTACATCACCGTTCCGACTTCAGGGGTTGTCGTCTCTGGTGCTCTGCCTTGAGTCGCCATGCCAATGACGCTACGTAGCGAGAGGAACACACCTCAATGGCACTTTGCCGGGGCGCCAGCCCGAAGTGCCACACCGCGTTACAACGGGACGCCGATCGCGTCTGCAAGGCTCCGCATCTCGGGCGTGAGGGTGCGCCGACGTGCAATGACCCGACCGAAGATGTCCCGCGCGTACCGCTGGTTGGGCAGCCACTGAGGGGCGTCCGCCCGGATGCCCTGCAAGACCTCCACCGTCTTCGCGTAGTCACGCGAGCGCACATGTGCCTCTGCCACGTCCAGGAGGTGACGGTTGCGGTTGTTGGACGTGGGTCGCATGCCTCCGGTCGGGATGCGCGCCGAGAGCTTGAGCACGAGGTCCGGCTTGTCGACGATCATCGCGTTCTCGGCACGCTTCAGAGCCACCGTGACCGGCCCGAATGCCTGCAAGAAGTCGTCGCGGGGGGCGAACTCCCGCCCCATCGCAACCGCAGCCGAGTTGGCGTAGCGCAAGGCGTCCTCGGCCTCCCCAGGCCGGTTGTCCCGGATCGCAGCGGCGGAGGAACGCAACAGCAGCCAGCCCCACGCGCTCAGCTCGGCCGGAGTCGCGCGCGAGATACGCGGCTCGACCTCATCCGCCCACCGGGTTGCCAGCTCCCGCGCCTCAGCCAGCCGACCGCGCCGCAGCAACAGCCAGCACTGGGTATTCACCGTCGCTGCCGCCTGAAGCCGGTCCGAGGACTCCTCCAAGGACCGGGACAGCGCAGTGTCGGCTGCCTCAAACTGCCGAGTCTGGGTGAGCAGCCAACCGGTGAGCTGCGAGAGCCGGACGCGTACGGCCCGCCCTTCTGGGCCATGCTCGGCCACGAGATCAGCGTCGCGCAGCAAGGGCGGAAGGATCACGCTCAGCTCTGCGAAACGATCACCGGAGAAGAGCGGCAGTGCCGATTCCACGGCGTCTCGTACACCATCCACGGTCGGCTCCTCGGCCAGCCCCTCCGCCCGGACCGGAGCCACAAGCGCCCGACGGACAGCCTCCCAACGATCATCAGCCCCAGGCGCCGCCTGTCGCTCCTCCTCATGTCCAGCGATGAGGTACGTCGTCGGTACTCGCAGGGCCAGCGCCAGTCGGCGCACAGTCTCCAGCCGCGTGTCTGCCCGCTCCCCCTGCTCCAGCTTCCGGATCAAGGACAGGGACACGCCGGATTCGCTAGCTAGCTGACGCTGCGTCATGCCGCGCCGCTTGCGCACTTCCTGAAGCCGCTTGCCAATGTCGGCACTCATGATTCGAGCGTACGGCGCACGCCGCCCGTCCGTGCGACCTTCTGCGCCCATCACTCCCCCGAGAGGTGATCTCATAAGACCGCCGAGAGCTCAGGTCAGGGCGATATTTCGCATCCCCGTCCGGGCGACCGATGGGTAGTCTCTGATCCGATCAGGGACCAGCCTCCAGGACCCGCGTCAGCCAGTCCCGAAGCAGGCCCCGGAGGTCGACACCAGGTCATCACCAGACCCCGTACCGTCCGGTTTCAACCCGTGTGAACAGGGATTGAGGGTAGACCGTGAATAACCGCCTGACCTGCACAAACGCCGATCAGAGAGGTATGCCCCCTGACCCTACGGAGAACTTCCAGTTCACCGGGCAGCGCTTCTTCAAGATCGAGAACGGGCGGATCACCGGCCAGCTGCGGGACGTGGCCTACCAGGCGACGACCACGGACTTCTGGGGCTCGATGGCGGCCGTCGGTGGTCCCCAGACGTATGTGCTCGGCGGCGCCTTCAACTGCGGCAAGGCCCAGCCGGGCCAGGTCGCGGCGGTCTCGCACGGCTGCCCGTCCGCCCTGTTCAAGGGAGTCAACATCCTCAACACCACGCAGGAGGCCGGTCGATGAGCGCTCACTCCACCAAGGCGCACAAGCCGCACGAGATCGTCGAGCGGGCTTTGGAGCTGTCCCGGGCCGACGGGTGTGTCGTCATCGCCGACGAGCAGTCGACCGCCAATCTGCGCTGGGCGGGCAACGCGCTGACCACGAACGGCGTCACGCGCGGGCGGACGCTCACCGTCGTCGCGACCGTGGACGGCAAGGAGGGCACGGCCTCGGGGGTCGTGTCGCGGTCGGCCGTCACCCTGGACGAGCTGGAGCCGCTGGTCCGGGCCGCCGAGGCCGCCGCGCGGGGCGCCGGGCCCGCCGAGGACGCGCAGCCGCTCGTGCCGGACGCACCGGCGTCACCGGACTTCACGGACACCCCGGGCGAGACGTCGTCCCACGTGTTCGCCGACTTCGCCCCGGCGCTCGGTGAGGCGTTCGCACGCGCGCGTGCGGGCGGGCGGGAGCTGTACGGCTTCGCCAACCACGAGCTGGTGTCGACGTACGTGGGCACGTCCACCGGGTTGCGGCTGCGGCACGACCAGCCCAACGGCACGCTGGAGCTGAACGCCAAGTCGCCGGACCGTACGCGTTCGGCCTGGGCGGGGCGCTCCACACGGGACTTCAAGGACGTGGACCCGACCGTGCTGGACGCCGAGCTGGCCGTACGCCTCGGCTGGGCCGAGCGGCGCCTGGAGCTGCCGGCGGGCCGCTACGAGACGCTGCTGCCGCCCACCGCCGTGGCCGACCTGCTGATCTACCAGATGTGGTCGGCGTCGGGGCGGGACGCGGTCGAGGGCCGGACGGTGTTCTCCAAGCCCGGCGGCAAGACGCGTGTCGGCGAGAAGCTGAGCGAGCTGCCGCTGACGCTGCGCAGCGACCCGAACGAGCCGGGTCTGGAATCCGCGCCCTTCGTGATCGCGCACTCCTCCGGCGGCGACCAGTCGGTGTTCGACAACGGGTTGCCGATCACGGCCACCGAGTGGATGCGCGAGGGCGAGCTGAAGCACCTCATGACCACTCGCCACAGCGCCGGGCTGACGGGGCTGCCCGTGGCACCCGGCGTCGACAACCTGATCCTGGACGGCGGCGAGGACCGCTCGCTGGAGGAGATGGTCGCGAACACCGAGCGCGGGCTGCTGCTGACCTGCCTCTGGTACATCCGCGAGGTCGACCCGGCGACGCTGCTGCTCACCGGCCTGACCCGGGACGGCGTCTACCTCGTCGAGAACGGTGAGGTGACCGGCGAGGTCAACAACTTCCGGTTCAACGAGTCGCCGGTCGGCCTGCTGGGGCGGGCGACGGAGGCGGGACGGACCGAGAAGACGCTGCCGAGGGAGTGGAGCGACTGGTTCACCAGGGCGGCGATGCCGGCGCTGCGCGTCCCCGATTTCAACATGAGCTCTGTCAGTCAGGGCGTATAACCTCGTAGGCGGCTGTCACCCGACTGCCCGAGATCATCAAGGAGACACGAGAACCGTGACGGACATCGTCGACGAGCTGAAGTGGCGTGGCGTGATCGCCCTGTCCACTGACGAGGACGCATTGCGCAAGGCGCTCGCGGACGGTCCCGTCACGTTCTATTGCGGTTTCGACCCGACCGCGGCCAGCCTGCACGTCGGCCACCTGGTCCAGGTGCTCACCATGCGTCGCCTCCAGCAGGCGGGCCTGCGCCCGCTGGCGCTGGTGGGCGGGGCGACGGGCCAGATCGGCGACCCGCGCCCCACGGCCGAGCGCACGCTGAACGACCCGGAGACGGTCGCGAACTGGGTGAACCGTCTGCGCGGGCAGATCCAGCCGTTCCTGTCCTTCGAGGGCGAGAACGCCGCCGTGATGGTGAACAACCTGGACTGGACGGCCGGCCTGTCCGCCATCGAGTTCCTGCGGGACATCGGCAAGCACTTCCGCGTCAACAAGATGCTGACCAAGGACTCGGTCGCCCGCCGTCTCCAGTCCGAAGAGGGCATCAGCTACACGGAGTTCAGCTACCAGCTGCTCCAGGGCATGGACTTCCTGGAGCTGTACCGGCGGCACGGCTGCACGCTCCAGCAGGGCGGCAGCGACCAGTGGGGCAACCTCACGGCGGGTCTGGACCTGATCCACCGGCTGGAGCCGCACGCGGGTGTGCACGCGCTGGCGACCCCGCTGATGACCAAGGCGGACGGCACCAAGTTCGGCAAGACCGAGGGCGGCGCGATCTGGCTCGACCCGGAGATGACGACGCCGTACGCCTTCTACCAGTTCTGGCTGAACGCGGACGACCGGGACATCTCGACGTACATGCGCATCCTGTCCTTCAAGTCCCGTGTGGAACTGGAGGAGCTGGAGAAGCAGACGGAGGAGCGTCCGCAGGCCCGTGCCGCGCAGCGTGCGCTGGCCGAGGAGCTGACGACGCTGGTGCACGGTGCCGACCAGACGGCCGCCGTGATCGCCGCGTCCAAGGCCCTCTTCGGCCAGGGTGAGCTGGCGGAGCTGGACGACCGGACGCTGGCGGCGGCCCTTTCCGAGGTGCCGCACATCCGGGTCGAGCAGCTCGGCCCGGTCGTCGACCTCCTCGCCGAGGTCGGCCTGGTCGCCAGCAAGTCCGCGGCCCGGCGCACCGTGAAGGAGGGCGGCGCCTACGTGAACAACGTCAAGGTGGCCGGCGAGGACGCGGTGCCCGCGAAGGAGGACCTGCTGCACGGGCGATGGCTGGTGCTGCGGCGCGGGAAGAAGAACCTGGCGGCTGTGGAGGTCACAGGGGCCTAGCGTTTTCGGGATTCGCCGTAGGGGTGCGGTGATCTGCGGGGTACGGCTGCGTTGTGGCTGGTCGCGCAGTTCCCCGCGCCCCTTCAGAAGGCGTCCGACGAGGGCGCTGATCGCTCACGTCCGCTGCTTCCTCTTGCCCAGCGTCGACATGTACAGCATGTCCCCCGCGTACACGATGATCACCGCGGCGACGACCTGGAAGATGTGCCGGCTCCAGTCGATGCCGCTGGTCTCCTCGACGCCGAACCCGCGGGCGACGGCGTTGCCGACGACGGCGCCCAGCATGCCGAAGATGGTGGTCAGCCAGAGGGGGCTGTGCTGCTTGCCGGGGATGATCGCCTTCGCGAGCAGACCCAGCACGAATCCGACGATGATCGCCCACAACCAGCCCATGGCTGCCTCCTCGTACGGCTCGGGGTGAGCAGTACGCCCAGTCTTCGCGCGGGCGCGGTACGCCGCATGTCGGGTACGGCCGTACGCGTTAGGGCTCACAGCGTTCCCCCAGGTGGCAGGGGCCCCGGTCTCGTAGGCGGCGGAGGCGAGGCGTACCGTGGGAGATGTCCCGGCCCGGGGCCCCGACCGGGGGCGGGCCGGTGCGGGCGGGGGAGAGTCCGATGCGGGCGGATGGTGGAATGTGATGCGGAAGCTGCACGCGAGCGGCAACACCGAGGTGTTCCGGATCACCGGAGCCCGGGCGGGTCTTCAGGACGATGTGCGTTCCCGGCAGCGCCGGTACATCATCTCGATGTCGGTCCGCACGGTGTCGGTGATCCTCGCGGCCACACTGTGGAACGTCGAACGGCACGTCGCGATCGTGGCGTTGGTGCTCGGTGGGATCCTGCCGTATATCGCGGTGGTGATCGCCAACGCGGGGCGGGAGAACGCGCCATCGCTGCCGTCGACGTTCGTGAGCGCGCCGACGCGGCCGATGATCACGCCGCCGCGCACGAATGACGGTTTCGCGGAATCGGCCCCGGAAGATGTCGCGGGCGACTCCGCGCCCGGCGCACAAGGCAAACCTCGCGACGGGGCGTGATTCCGCGGACCGGTGCCCTCCGGAAGCCGACTCCGCGCCAAGCTCAGGAAAAGCTCAGATCAATAGTGTTGTTCCGGTGCCGGGCGACGGGTTACCCGTGACATACTTCGTAAGCGCTCCGCATCCCCCGTCGGAGCGACGGACCGACGCCGGGCAGCTCCCCCCGTGGCTGCTCGGCGTCGCCTTTTTGTGCGCACCTCTGTGAGACGAACCTGTGAGTGACACGCCCATCTGTTCTGCAAAGGGTTGCCGTGCCGACGCCGTGTGGGTGCTGGCGTGGAACAACCCGAAGATTCATACGCTGGAGCGGCGCAAGACGTGGCTCGCCTGCGAGGAGCATCGCGAGCATTTGTCGCAGTTTCTCGGGGTGCGCGGGTTTTTGAAGGACGTGGTCCCGCTGAAGGAATGGGAAGAGGCTTCTTCAGCCACCGATGGCTGACATCGGGCGGTCCGGCTGCACAAAGGACGGGTCGTCCAGGCCGGCTCCCGCCTTCTTGCCCCACATCGCCAGGCGCCAGATGCGGGCGATCTCCTCGTCGGGGGCTCCCGAGCGCAGGGCCGCTCGCAGGTCCGTCTCCTCCGTGGCGAAGAGGCAGGTGCGTACCTGACCGTCGGCCGTCAGGCGGGTGCGGTCGCAGGCCGCGCAGAACGGGCGGGTGACGGAGGCGATGACGCCCACCACATGCGGGCCGCCGTCGACCAGCCAGCGCTCCGCGGGGGCCGAGCCGCGCTTCTCCTCACCCTCGGCGGTCAGCTCGAAGCGGGTGCGCAGCGAGGTCAGGATGTCCCCGGCGGTGATCATGCCGTCGCGCTTCCAGCCGTGCTGGGCGTCCAGGGGCATCTGCTCGATGAAGCGCAGTTCGTAGTCGTGCTCCACGGCCCAGGCGAGGAGGTCGGGGGCCTCGTCGTCGTTGAGACCCGGCATCAGCACCGAGTTGACCTTGACCGGGGTCAGGCCGGCGTCACGGGCGGCGTGCAGGCCCTCGATGACGTCCTTGTGGCGGTCACGGCGGGTGAGGGTCTTGAAGACGTCGGGGCGCAGGGTGTCCAGCGAGACGTTGACCCGGTCCAGGCCCGCCGCCTTCAGGGCGGACGCGGTGCGCCGCAGGCCGATGCCGTTCGTCGTCAGGGACATCTGGGGCCGGGGCTCCAGGGCCGCGACCCGCTCCACTATGCCGACCAGTCCGGGGCGCAGCAAGGGCTCACCGCCGGTGAAGCGGACTTCGTCGATGCCGAGGGAGGTCACGGCGATGTCGATCAGGCGGACGATCTCGTCGTCGTTGAGCAGGTCGGGCTTGGCCAGCCACTGCAAGCCCTCCTCGGGCATGCAGTAGGTGCACCGCAGGTTGCAGCGGTCGGTCAGCGAGACCCTCAGGTCGGTGGCCACGCGGCCGTAGGTGTCGATGAGCACTGGGCCCCCTCCCTCGTCACGACCAGATTCGACTTCTGTCACCTGTGAGCCTACGTGACCGCACTGACAGCGACACCGACCCGATCCCACGACGTACGACGCGGCCGCGTCGTAGATCCCTACGACGCGGCCGCTCGGTGGATGTGCCCGGTGGGCGTGCTCAGTGGGCGCCGGTGCCGGTCAGGGACCGGACCTCCAGCTCCGCGTACTTGCCCGCGTCGGGCTCTTCCTTCGACAGGACCGTGCCGAGCCAGCCCATGAGGAAGCCGAACGGGATGGAGATGATGCCCGGGTTCTTCAGCGGGAACCAGGCGAAGTCGACGTCGGGGAACATCGCCTTCGGGTCGCCGGAGACGACCGGCGAGAACAGCACCAGGCCGACGGCGACGATCAGGCCGCCGTAGATCGACCACAGTGCGCCCTGGGTGGTGAACCTCTTCCAGAACAGGCTGTAGAGGATCGTCGGCAGGTTGGCGGAGGCCGCGACCGCGAAGGCCAGGGCGACCAGGCCGGCGACGTTCAGGTCGCGGGCGAGGGCGCCCAGGAGGATGGAGACGGCGCCGATGCCGATGGTGGCGAGGCGGGCGGCCCGGATCTCCTCCTTCTCGGTGGCCTGGCCCTTCTTGATCACGTTCGCGTAGATGTCGTGCGCGAACGACGAGGACGAGGCCAGCGTCAGGCCGGCGACGACCGCAAGGATCGTCGCGAAGGCCACCGCCGAGATCGTGGCGAGCAGGATCGCGCCCCAGGCCGAGTCCACGCCGCCGAGGTGCAGGGCGAGCAGGGGTGCCGCCGTGTTGCCGGACGGGTTGGAGGCGATGATCTCGTCCTGGGAGATGAGCGCCGCGGCGCCGAAGCCCAGGGCGATGGTCATCAGGTAGAAGCCGCCGATGATGCCGATCGCCCAGTTCACGGACTTCCGTGCGGCCTTGGCGTTGGGCACCGTGTAGAAGCGGATCAGGATGTGCGGCAGGCCGGCGGTGCCCAGGACCAGGGCGATGCCGAGGGAGATGAAGTCCAGCTTGGAGGTGCCGGTGGCGCCGTACTGCAGGCCGGGCTCCAGGAAGGCGGCGCCCTTGCCGCTGTTCTCGGCGGCCTTGCCGAGCAGGTCGGAGATGTTGAAGTTGAACTTCAGCAGGACCAGGAAGGTGATCAGGATGGTGCCGGTGATGAGCAGCACGGCCTTGACCATCTGGACCCAGGTCGTGCCCTTCATGCCGCCGATCGAGACGTACACGATCATCAGGACGCCGACGAGGCCGACGATGAGGATCTTGCCCGCGTCGGAGGTGATGCCGAGCAGCAGCGAGACGAGGACGCCCGCGCCCGCCATCTGGGCCAGCAGGTAGAAGATCGACACGACGATCGTCGAGGTGCCGGCGGCCGTGCGCACCGGGCGCTGGCGCATGCGGTACGCGAGGACGTCACCCATCGTGTAGCGGCCGGAGTTCCTGAGCGGCTCGGCCACCAGGAGCAGGGCGACCAGCCAGGCGACGAGGAAGCCGATGGAGTAGAGGAAGCCGTCGTATCCGAAGAGGGCGATGGCGCCGGCGATGCCGAGGAAGGACGCGGCGGACATGTAGTCGCCGGAGACGGCGAGTCCGTTCTGGAAGGCGCTGAAGGACCGGCCGCCCGCGTAGAAGTCGGCGGCGTCCTTGGTCTGGCGGCCCGCCCAGACGGTGATGAAGAGGGTCGCGACCACGAAGAGCGCGAACAGGGTGATGATCAGTGGCCGGTGCTCGCTGGCCTCGTTGGCGGCGAGCTGCACCTGGGTCATCGCGGGGCTCATGCGCCGCCCTCCATACGGGTCTTGATGGCCTCGGCCTTGGGGTCGAGCTTGGCACCGGCGTGCCGCGCGTACCACCAGGCGATGAGGAACGTGGTGACGAACTGGGCGATACCGAAGACGAACGCGATGTTGATGTTGCCGAACAGCTTGGTGCCCATGAAGTCGCCCGCGTAGTTGGAGAGCAGGACGTACAGCAGGTACCAGAGGATGAAGGCGATGGTCAGCGGAAAGGCGAAGGAGCGGTAGGAGCGGCGCAGTTCAACGAACTCCGCGCTCTTCTGCACCTCCGTGAACTCCTCGGTGGAGGGGAGTTTGTGTGTCTCTTTCGAGGGGGGCGGTGCGTCGGTAGCCACGGAGTCTCCTCGCGTTGCGGGCGCTGTTGCGACGGTGGACGGGGACGGTTGGGGGGTTGGGGACGGGTCGGTCGGGGACGGATCGGATACGGGCATGACGGCTCTGTTCCTCGTGGTGACGTGGATCACTTGAGCCGGCTGGCGATGTTAGGGCCCCGGCGCGTGATCCGACAGGGGGCTCGATCGTGCTCGCGCCTCCTGACGAAGGTCACGGCGCCACGCGTGGACCGGTTCAACTCCCTGGGCATCTTTCCGAAGTCGCCCGGATCAGCGATTGCTGACCAGTGGGTTCGGGGTTAGCTTCGCCCCACTGCACCACGCGTCATGCACCTGCCCGAGCGCCCCTCCGCGGCTCGGGCGGTCTCGTTCCGGATGATGTGGAGTTCCCATGACTCATCTGCGTTCCAGACGCCGGCTGGGTCTCGCCGTCCCCCTCGCTCTGTCGTTGACGGCCTCGCTCGGCCTCCTGCCGGCGGTGGCCTCGGCCGGGCCGCCGGCGGAGCACGTCGCCCGGGCCGTGGACGCGCCGGCCCTCGCGTACGTCGTCAACACCACCCGACCGGACCACCGCACGATCGGGTCGGTGAGGAAGGCGATCGCCGCGGCCGGCGGCACGGTCGTGGTCGTGTACGAGCGGATCGGCGTGATCGTCGTCCACTCGGCGCAGCCCGGCTTCGCGAAGGCGATACGTGCGGTGCGCGGCGTCCGGTCGGCGGGTGCGACGCGTACGGCGCCCCTGACCGCCGCCGGTTCGACGGACGAGGGCCCGGTCCAGCTCATGTCGGAGCGGCAGGCGGCACGGACGAGGGGCGCGTCCGCCGGTGCGGCCGGCAGTGAGCCCCTGGAGGCCGACCAGTGGAATCTGCGCGCGATCGGCGCCGACCGGGCCGCGAAGATCAACCCGGGCAGCGGCAGGGTGACCGTGGCCGTGATCGACAACGGGGTCGACGACACCCATCCCGACCTCGCGCCGAACTTCTCCGCCGCCCAGTCCGCGAACTGCGCCGGCGGCAAGGCCGACACCAGGGCGGGCGCCTGGCGGCCGTACACGAGCGCCGACTCCCACGGCACCCATGTGGCGGGCGAGATCGCCGCGCCCCGCAACGGCGTCGGTATCGCCGGTGTCGCCCCCGGCGTCAAGGTCTCCGCCATCAAGGTGAGCGACCCGGTCAACGGTCGCTACTACCCCGAAAGTGTCGTGTGCGCCTTCGTGTTCGCGGCCGACCACGGCGTCGAGATCACCAACAACAGCTACTTCGTCGACCCTTGGCTGTACAACTGCATGGACGATCCGGACCAGCGAGCGGTCGTCCATGCGGTCAACAGGGCCCAGCTGTACGCCCAGCACAAGGGTGCGCTCAACGTGGCGTCGTCCGGCAACTCCAACCACGACCTGGACTCCGACGCGATCGTCGACGACACCGGCCCCAACGACTCGACGCCCGTCGAGCAGACCGTCGACCCGCACGAGTGCTTCGACGTGCCGACGCAGCTGCCGGGTGTCGTCACGGTCGGCGCGACGGGCGTGCAGAACGTCAAGTCGTACTACTCCTCGTACGGTTACGGCGTCGTCGATGTCGCGGCCCCCGGCGGCGACCGGCTCTACCAGGTCCCGCAGACCCCGTCGAGGAACGGCCGGATCCTCTCCACGCTCCCGGGCGGCGCGTACGGCTTCCTTCAGGGCACGTCGATGGCCGCCCCGCACGCGGCGGGCGTCGCCGCGCTGCTGAAGTCGCGGTACCCGCACGCCGCTCCGGACCAGCTGCGCGCGCTGCTGAAGGCCCTGGCGGACAACCCGGGCTGCCCGGACTCGTACGACTTGAACGGCGACGGCACGCAGGATGCCGTGTGCGAGGGCGGTAGGCGGCTCAACGGCTTCTACGGGTTCGGCATCGTCAATGCGCTGGACGCGGTTGATTGATCGGGGGGCGCATGTACGGCGGCGCTCGATATGTTGATTGGATCAATACTGCATAGTGCAGTCATGACTGGAATCAAGTTCGCCTGGTCCGCGGTGGGCGGGGATCCCGCCCTCCTCCCGCGGGTGTCGACCGTGGCACGGGAGAGTGCGCTTCATGCGCACCTCCCCGTACGGGAGTTGGCGCGCTCCTGTGTGGGTGCGTGCGCCCTGGCCGCCGCCGAGCTGGGGGCGCGGCGGGCCGAACTCTCCGAGGTGCCCCGGGTGACGCTGGACGACGGGGCGATCGCGACGGCGTTCGTGAGCGAACGGCATCTGCTGGTCGACGGGCGCGCGCCCGTCATGTTCGCACCGCTGTCGCGGTTCTGGCGGACGGCGGACGGCTGGGTGCGGACGCATGCGAACTATCCGCATCACCGGAGCCGGCTCCTGACCGCCCTGGGGCTGACCGCGGAGGGTCCCGACGCCGTGGGGACGGCCCTCGCCGAGCGTTCCTCGCGGGACGTGGAGGAGGCCGTGTACGCGGCCGGCGGGCTGGCCGTGGCGCTGCGCACCCCCGAGGAGTGGGCGGTACACGAACAGGCGGCCGCGGTGGCCCGGCGGCCACTCGTCGAACACGAGCGGTCGGACACGGCACGCGCGCGTGCGCTCCCCTCGCTCGACGGCACTCCCCTGCTGCCCGCCGCCGGAGTGCGCGTGCTGGACCTGACGCGGGTCATCGCGGGACCGGTCGCCACCCGCACGCTCGCGCTGCTCGGCGCGGACGTCCTGCGCGTGGACGCGCCGCAGTCGCCCGAACTGGCCGACCAGCACACCGACACGGGCTTCGGGAAGCGCTCGGCGACGCTGGACCTGGCGGCGGACCGGCGCGCCTTCGAGGAACTGCTCGCGGCGGCGGACGTCGTCGTCACGGGGTACCGGCCGGGCGCCCTGGAGCGGTTCGGGCTGTCGGCACGGGCGCTGACCGAGCGGCGGCCCGGGCTGGTCGTGGCGGAGCTGTCGGCCTGGGGGGCGTACGGGCCGTGGCGTGAGCGGCGCGGGTTCGACAGCCTGGTGCAGGCCGCCACCGGAATCGCCGCGCTGGAGGGATCCCCGTCCGACGGACCGGCCGGGCGGCCCGGCGCACTGCCCGCGCAGGCCCTGGACCACGGGACGGGGTATCTGCTCGCGGCGGCCGTGCTACGGGCGCTGACCGAGCAGCTGGCGGACGGGCGGGGGCAGGGCCGGTGCGTACGGCTGTCGTTGGCACGCACGGCGGAGTGGCTGGTGCACGGAATGCGGCCGGGCTCGAAGGAGCACCTGGCATACGACACGGCCGACACGCACGAGACAGCCGGCGCGTACGACGCGCCCGGCCCCTGGCTCACCGAGCGGAGCAGCGCGCTCGGCCGACTGCGGTACGCCCTGCCGCCGGTGTCGTTCGCGGGCGGTCCGGTCGACTGGGCGCGGCCGCCGGGGGTTTGGGGCGCCGATCCGGCGCGGTGGGCCTGAGCGCCGGGGCCGGCCGGGCCGTATCCCCGTACGGAATGCCGCACCCTCACTTGTTTTCCGGTACTTGCCCGAGTCTGTAATCTTTTGTGAAGATCTTGAGGTGACGTTGACAAGACCCTCCCTTGGCGCGGCCGACGGGAGTGAGCCCAGATCGCACCCCGGCGTCAGCCGGGCCGTCGCCGTTCTCGTCCTGGTGGCGCTGGCGGCGCTGATCCCGCTGCTCGGGCCGTCGGCCGCGCTGCACGGCACCGGGGAGGCCGCCGCGCCCGGCACCGCCGGCATCGCGCTGCTGCGTGCGGTGCTGTTCGCGGCGCTGTGCGTCCCGGTGGGCGAGCTGTTCGTGAACCGGCTGGCCCGGTCCGTGCCCGGCGCTCCCACGGCCATGCCCCGCAGCTGGGCCGCGTACGCGGCCGCGGCCGGTTTCGTCGCCGCCCTCGGTCTCGCCTCCGTCGTCTCCACGGGCAACCTCGTGCCGAACAGCCCCGCGGACCTCGACGTCGGCGGCCTCTACGCTTCGCGCGAGGGCAAGCTCGCGCTGCTGGAGGTCAACGCCTTCGCCGTGGCCGGGCTGTGCGCGCTCTCACGCCGGCCGGCCACCCAGCTCTGGCCGCTGGCCGCGGTCGTGATCGCCGAGGCACTGCGTGCGCACCCCACGACCGAGCACAGCCCGCTGCTGGGTGCCGGGCTGACGCTGGTGCACCTGACCTGCGGGGCGCTGTGGGCCGGCGGGCTGTTGTACGCCCTTCGGACCCTGCGCGGATGGGGCGTCAGGGCGGCGGGCGCTGCCCTGCTGGGCCTCTACGCGCGCGTGGCGGCCGTACTGCTCGCCGCCATCACGGCGACCGGTGTGTGGAGTTCACTGCGCCGGATGCCGTCGGAGACGATCCTGGAGCAGCTCACCGAGACGGCGTACGGGCGCGCCCTGCTGGCCAAGGTGCTCCTCATGGTGGCCGTGGCCGCGCTCGCCCTGTGGGCGCGGATCCGGCTGCGCCGGGCGGTCGACCCGCTGACCGCCTGCTCCCCCGCGCGGGCGGAGGTCGCCGTCCTGGGCGTGGTCGTCGCCGTGTCGGGGCTGCTGACGGCGCTGCCGGTGCCGATCCGCTGGTGACGCCTTCGGGGCCGTCCCGCTGGATCCTTCCGTCGGCCGTCCGCTCCCTCAGCCGGTGACCAGGACCTTGAGCGCGGTGCGCTGGTCCATCGCCTTGTAGCCCGCGGGGACGTCCTCCAGGCCGATCGTCAGGTCGAAGACGGGCGAGGGGTCGATCGTGCCGTCCAGGACCCCGGGCAGCAGCTCGGGGATGTACGCGCGGACGGGTGCGACTGCGCCGCGCAGCGCGATGTTGCCGTCGAACATGACGCCGAGGTCGAGACCCGTGCCTCCCCAGTGCCCTAATGGCCTGTGGGACCCCCAGCCGTGCGGCACGGCACGAAGCCGATGGCGCCGCCGTAGCGGGTGACGTCGACGGCCGTAGGCATGGACTGTTCGGTGCCGACCCTTGGGGAGCTGGGCGAGGGCGGGACCTCGGATGTGCCGCTGACCGGCGCCGACGTGGCCCGTGCCGACATCGCGACCGGTGTGGGGCCGTGGGCGGGTGCTATACGCCCGCCACGTCCAGCAGCGACCCGGCCGCGTAGGTGACGCCCATGGCCAGTGCCCCGCCCGCCATGTTGCGCAGCACCGCGCGGTCGGGGGCGGCGCCGCCCAGGCGGGCGCTGCTCCAGCCGGTCACGGCGAGGGCGGCCAGGACGGAGGCGACGGTGACGGCGAGCCGCCAGTCCGCCGGCGGCAGCACCATCGCCAGCAGCGGCAGCAGCGCCCCGGCCGTGAATGCCAGAAAGCTCGCCCACGCCGCGTGCCACGGGTTGGTCAGCGCGTCCGGGTCGATACCGAGCTCCACGCGCGCGTGTGCCTTCAGCGCGTCCCGTTCCGTCAGCTGGACCGCCGCCGCCCCGGCCACGTCCCGGGTGAGCCCCCGCCGTTCGAGCAGCTCCGTCAGCTCCTCCAGCTCCGCCTCGGGCCGCTCCCGCAGCTCCCGCTTCTCCTGGGCCAACGCAGCCTTCTCGGCGTCGCGTTGCGTGGAGACCGAGACGTACTCCCCCGCCGCCATCGACATCGACCCGGCGAGCAGCCCGGCCAGCCCGGCCGTGATCAGGGCCGGGCGGTCGTCCGTCGCGCCGGCCACGCCGACGACGAGGCCCGCGGTGGACACGATGCCGTCGTTCGCCCCGAGCACGGCCGCCCGCAGCCAGTTCAGCCGCTCGCCCAGCGCGCCGCCGTGGGCCTCGTCATGCGTCGATTCGGTCACATGCGGAGCATCGCACCGAGGGGGACATCCGGGACGTACCGACGCTCCTGGGCAGGCATCGGACTCACGGGGGGTGCGGCAACGCCCGGCGCTCGCCCACCGGTTGACGTGCCGGTTGCCGCGCTGACGTTCGTGGCGCTCGAACGGGCGGGCGGCGCAAGGCACCTGACGGCCAGGAGTGTCAGTCCTGGCCCGTATCCTCAGTGACCATGCTCGAAGACCGTGCGACCGCAGCGTCCTCCCCCACAGCATGGCCGACCGTGTATCCCGAGGGATACGCGGTCGTTGACGTGGAGACCACGGGCCTGGCCCGGGACGACCGGATAATCTCCGCGGCCGTCTACCGACTGGACGCGCGCGGCGAGGTCGAGGACCACTGGTACACGCTGGTCAATCCGGAGCGGGACCCGGGCCCGGTGTGGATCCACGGTCTGACGAGCGAGGCACTGGAGGGCGCTCCCCTCTTCACGGACATCGCCGAGGAGTTCTCGTCCCGGCTGGACGGACGGGTGCTCGTCGCGCACAACGCCGTCTTCGACTGGCAGATGATCGCGCGGGAGTACGCGCGCGCGGAGCGCGAGGCCCCGGTGCGGCAGCGGCTGTGCACCATCGCGCTCTCCAAGGAGCTGGGCCTGCCGCTGCCCAACCACAAGCTGGAGTCGCTGGCCGCCCACTTCGGCGTCGTACAGCAGCGGGCGCACCACGCGCTGGACGACGCGCGTGTGCTCGCGGAGGCGTTCCGGCCCAGTCTGCGGGCCGCGGCGGCGGGCAGCGTGCGACTGCCGCTGCAGGAGTGCCGGCCGCTGACCGAGTGGCGGGACACGACCACGCCCCGGATCGGGCAGCAGGCGGGCGGAGGCGGTTTCGGCGGCGGCAGTGGCGGTTACAGCTATCGGCCGACCAGTTGGCGTCCGTCCCGCAAGCGGCCCGCTTGCCCCTATCCCAACCCGGGCCGCTACGAAGAGGGCAAAAGGCTCAAGCAGGGCATGCGGGTCGCCTTCTCCGGCGACACGTCGATCGAGCGCGACCTGCTGGAGGACCGCGCGATCGAGGCCGGGCTGCATGTGGCGACGAGCCTGTCCCGGCTGACCAGCCTGCTCGTCACGAACGACCCGGACGCGGGCACGTCGAAGGTGGTCAAGGCCCGCCAGTTCGGGACGCCGGTGATCGACGAGGCGGCCTTCGGGCAACTCCTCAGGGACGTGGAGCCGGCGTCGCAGCGGTGACCGTACGGACGGGTGATTGCCGCGCGACTCGCCCGGAGCGCTCTCGCCCGGACCGCGGTGACGGCTCACCCTGTGGCGCATGGCGACATGTGAAGTGTGCGGAAACGACTACGGCATGAGCTTCGAGGTGCACGCGCAGGGCGCGGTGCACGTCTTCGACTGTTTCTCCTGCGCCATCCACCGCATGGCACCCGTCTGTGAACACTGCCGCGTCCAGATCATCGGGCAGGGCGTCGAGGTCGAGGGCCAGTGGTACTGCGGCGCCCACTGCGCCCGCGCGGAGGGAAAGGTGGGCATCGTCGACAAGGTGTGACCGGCCAGGACCCGTACCCGCCTGAAAGCACCCCACGACCGAGTTGTACGGTCGTGGGGTGTACCGCTTCCTGTTGTCCCGGCAGTGGGTGATCCTCACGCTGGTCGCCCTGCTCCTCATCCCCACGATGATCAGGCTGGGCATCTGGCAGATGCACCGCTACGAGGAGCGCCACGCCCGGAACCAGCTGGTCGCCGAGGCGCTGGGTGCCAAGGCGGTGCCGGTGGAGCAGCTGACCTCCGCGGGGCACACCGTCACCGCCAAGGAGCGGTACCGCACCGTGAGCGCGGTGGGCCGCTTCGACACCGAGGACGAGATCGTCGTCAGGCGGCGCGTCAACTCCGACGAAGAGGTCGGCTTCCACGTCCTCACCCCGTTCGTCCTGGCGGACGGCAGGGTGCTGCTGGTCAATCGCGGCTGGATCCCCGCGGACGGGCCCACCCAGACGGCCTTCCCCAGGATCCCGGCGCCGCCGAGCGGACAGGTCACCGTCACCGGGCGGCTGATGCCCGACGAGACGACCGAGGCGAGCGGCATCAAGAACCTCAAGGGTCTGCCCGACCGGCAGGTCATGCTGATCAACAGCGAGCAGGAGGCGTCCCGCCTGGACGCGCCGGTGCTCGGCGGGTACGTCGTGCTGACGACGCCGGAACCGAAGGGCGACACGCCGGAGCTGATCGGGAAGCCCGGCGAGGAGAACGCCCCGCTGAACTACGCCTACGCCCTTCAGTGGTGGCTGTTCGCGGCGGGTGTCCCGCTCGGCTGGTTCGTCCTGGCCCGCCGCGAGGCACGGGACCGGGCTCAGGCCGCCGTGCCGGACGAGTCGGAGACCACGCCGGCCCCGGTGTAGTTCCCGGGCGCGGCCCGCGCCGTGGTCGCGCCGCTCACTTGCGGCTGCGGCCGGTCAGCTGGTCCCGCCAGTACAGGAAGGTGCGTTCCGGCTCGGGCAGCAGGTCCCACGGGTGGTGGGTCATGTGGCGGCCGATGCGCTGGAACACCTGGCCCGCCTCGGCCGGGCGGTGGGCGCGGGTCAGCGCGAAGGCGAGGACGTTGAGGTCGATGACGGCTTCGGCGTGCGGTGTGGCGGCGCTGTGGAACCAGCGGGAGAGGGCCGTGTCGATCTCCCGTACCGCCGCGGGTTCGGTCCAGTGGCCGCTCGCGCCGAGCTCGGCGAGACCCGTCCGGCCCTGGCGGTGGGCGGCGAGTTCCGCGCGGGCCGCCACCGGGAGCAGGGCGATCGGGGATCCGTGCGGTGCCTGGAACGCGGCCTGCCAGGCGAAGTCCATCATGTCGGGGACCGCGCCGTGTCCGCGCGGGGACAGGTACCGCAGCATCAGGTCGTAGGCGGTCCGGTGCCAGGGCGCTCGGGTCACGGCCTGGGTCCACACCGGCACGGCGTCCCGCACCGGCACCGCACCGGAATGCATCAGGGACAGGAGCGCCAGCCAGGGCGTCGGGTCCTCCGGGCAGGCCGCGGCGGCGCGCAGACACGCCTGCTCGGTCCGGCGGAACGCGGCAGGCCCCTCGGCCGGGGCGCGGGCCGACTGGACGTAGGCACGCAGGACCAGGGCGTCGCCGTCGTCGGGCCGGTCGGCGGCCCATCTCTCGGAGACGGCGGCCGGCAGGTGCCGGGCGAGGACGGAGACCCGGTGGACCCGGCGGTCCCAGTCACGTCCGGTGGTGCGGAGCAGTTCGGCCACGGAGGCCCATGCGGGGCTTGTGCGGCCGGCTCCGAGGCCGTGGAGCTGTTGGGTGGGGCGGAGTTCGAGCAGGGTTCTGTGCAGGGGGTCGTCGTCCAGTTCGGGGCGTATCAGGGGGGATGTTCGGCGTCTCAGCATGTGGGTGGGTGTCTCGCCGTAGGGGGTGTGCTTTGTGGGCGGCTGCGGGTGGTCGGTGTGGCTGGTCCACGAACCACCCGCAGCCGCCCGTTGACGTGGAGCGGCAGTCAGCAGCAGCGGCTCTGCGGCCGCTGCTCCCGGGTCCGCGTGCGCAGTGCGTCGTACTCCCGTCGGGTCGGCACCGGGGCGTGCGGGTGGTGGCGCCGGTGCCGGTCGCAGTAGCGGTCGTACTCCGCCGCTCCGGTCAGCTCACGCGCGTACCAGCGCAGCACCCCCAGCACCTTCCTGACGGTCCTCATGAGCGCGCCCCCACCAGCGGTTCGGCGGGCCCTTCCGACGCGTCGATACGGGACTCGACGTACGGCGCCTCAGTGGTCGGCAGCGGCTGCGGGGCCCGGACGGCGCGGACGCACACCACCGCGCAGTTGACCAGGACGGTGAGGACCAGCAGCAGGAAGACGGCCATGAGCACACCGTCGACCGTGTTGTTGAGCACGATGGTGTGCATGTCGTCCAGGTCCGTGGCCCCCGGCAGGAGCTGACCGTTCTCGATGGCCTGCGCGTACTTGTCCCGCAGGGCGAAGAAGCCGATCGCCGGGTTGTCCGAGAAGATCTTCTGCCAGCCGGCGGTGTAGGTGACGGCGACGTCCCAGGCCAGCGGGATGCCGGTGACCCAGGCCCAGCGCAGCTTGCCGGACTTGATCAGCACGGTGGTGGTGACGGCCAGGGCCACCGCGGCCAGCAGCTGGTTGGCGATGCCGAACAGCGGGAACAGCTGCTTGATCCCGCCGAGGGGGTCGGTGACACCGGCGTAGAGGAAGTAGCCCCAGGCGCCGACGACCAGGGCGCTGGTGAGCCAGATGCCGGGCTTCCAGGTGACCCGGCCGATCGGCTTCCAGACGTTGCCGAGCATGTCCTGGAGCATGAAGCGGCCGACCCGGGTGCCGGCGTCGACCGTGGTGAGGATGAACAGCGCCTCGAACATGATCGCGAAGTGGTACCAGAAGGCCTTCATCCCGGCGCCGCCGAGCACCCCGGCGAAGATCTCCGACATGCCGACCGCCAGCGTGGGCGCCCCACCGGAGCGGCCGACCAGCGTCTCCTCCTCGACCGCCTTGGCGGCCGCGGTGAGCTGGTCCGGGGTGATGGTGAAGCCGAGGTTCTTCACGGCCTCGGCGGCGGTGTCCACGGTCGGGCCGAGCAGCGCGGCCGGGGAGTTCATGGCGTAGAAGAGGCCCGGTTCGAGCACACAGGCGGCGATCAGCGCCATGACGGCGACGAAGGACTCCGTGAGCATGGAGCCGTAGCCGATCACGCGGACCTGGGACTCCTTCTGGATCAGCTTGGGCGTGGTGCCGGAGGAGACCAGGGCGTGGAAGCCGGACAGCGCGCCGCAGGCGATGGTGATGAACAGGAACGGGAAGAGGGAACCGGCGAACACCGGTCCGGCGCCGGTCGACGCGAACTCGGTCACCGGCTCGGCCTTGAGGTTCGGGGCGGCGACCACCACGCCGACGGCCATCAGGGCGATGGTGCCGACCTTCATGAAGGTCGACAGGTAGTCACGGGGCGCCAGCAGCATCCACACCGGCAGCACCGAGGCGAAGAAGCCGTAGCCGACCAGACAGAAGACCAGGGTCTCAGGGCTCCAGACGAAGTACTCGGCCAGTGAGGAGTCCTGGATCCAGCCGCCGCCGAGGATGGCGAGCAGCAGCAGTGCCACGCCGATGAAGCTGGTCTCCACGACCCGGCCGGGCCGCAGGTAGCGCAGGTAGAAGCCCATGAAGAGGGCGATGGGGATGGTCATGGAGACCGAGAAGGTGCCCCACGCGGACTCCGCCAGCGCGTTGACGACGACCATGGCGAGGACGGCCAGCAGGATGATCATGATGGCGAAGACGCCGATCAGCGCGGCGGCCCCGCCGACCTTGCCGATCTCGTCCCGGGCCATCTGGCCGAGGCTCTTGCCGTCCCGGCGCATGGAGAGGAACAGGACGATCATGTCCTGCACCGCGCCGGCGAAGATCACGCCCGCGATGATCCAGACGGTGCCCGGCAGATAGCCCATCTGGGCGGCCAGGACCGGGCCGACCAGCGGGCCGGCGCCGGCGATCGCCGCGAAGTGGTGGCCGAACAGCACCCGCTTGTCGGTGGGGTGGTAGTCGACGCCATCCTCCAGGCGTTCGGCCGGGGTGGCGCGGGTGTCGTCGACCTGGAGGACCTTGCGGGCGATGAAGCGCGAGTAGAAGCGGTAGGCGATCGCGTACGAGCCGAGGGCCGCCACAACGAGCCAGACGGCCGAGATCTCCTCACCCCGGGACAGGGCGAGCACGGCCCAGCCGAGGGCGCCGACGAGGGCGACGGCGCTCCAGATCGCGACCGACTTAGGCGACATTCGTGATTTTTCCGGCGCCTCGCGGCCGGATTCGGGCATGGCTGATGTGGGCATGACGGCTCCTGACCTGAACAGGTGGGCAAAGCAGGTGTGCGGACAGAACGAGATGAGGTGCGGCAGCAGGAAGTGCGGCAGTGAGGGAAGTGCGGCTCAGCGATCTCGATGTCGGTCCGACAGCGCGTACGCCGCGAGCAGGCAGAGGCCGCACCCCGGCACCCAGGCGAGCTGGTACCAGTAGAAGAACGGCGTCCCTGCCAGCCGCGGTTCGGCACCGGCGTACCAGGGGACCCACAGCAGACCCGAGGCGGGCGCGAGAAGCAGTACGGCGATCGCGACGCGCCGTAGCCGGTGATGACCGGTCCGTGCCATGACCTGCGCTCCTCTCCCCCTCGCTGTCGGTCTGTGCAAGAGTTGCCCACTCCCTCGAACCGGTTGACAGCGAATTTCCAGGAAATTTCCCGCCGGTTCCCTGTCCTCCGTTCGGGGGGCCCGCGCAACTCTCGCGTAGGTCCTGCCGACGGGAAGCGGACGGCAGGGCCTGAGGGCACAGGCACACCAAGGACGGTGACCCATGGCCGATGGCGCCATGACCGCGACGTTTCTCGCCGTGATCGGCGGAGCGTCGCTGCTCGCCGTGACCGCGCGACGCCTGCGCCCGAGCGACAGGCTGCCGTCCCTGGAGGGCTGGGCGCTGGCCGACCGCAGCCTCGGCCCCGTGTGGACCTGGCTGCTGCTCGGCGGCACGATCTTCACCGCGTACACCTTCGCCGCGATACCGGGCCTGGCGTACGGCAACGGCGCGCCCGCCTTCTTCGCGGTGCCGTACACGGTGATCGTCTGCCCCATCGCCTTCGTGCTGCTGAGCCGTCTGTGGACCGTGGCCCGTCGGCACGGCTACGTCACGGCGGCCGACTTCGTGCGCGGCCGCTACGGCTCGCCGCCGCTGGCCCTGGTCGTCGCGCTGACCGGGATCCTCGCGACCATGCCGTATCTCGCGCTCCAGCTGCTCGGCATCCGGGCGGTGCTGGCGGCCGGAGGCGTGTATCCGCGGGGCGCGGCCGGTGATCTGGTGATGGTGGCGCTGTTCGCCGGGCTGGCGGTCGCCACCTACCGGCACGGGCTGCGCGCCCCCACCGTCATCTCCGCGCTCAAGGCCGTGGCCGTCTTCGTCTCACTGACCGCGGTGACCTGGCTGGTCCTGGACCGGCTCGGCGGCCCGGGTGCCGTCTTCGACGGTGCGGCCGAGCGCCTGGGCGGCCCGGCCCTGCTCCTCTCCCCCGAGCAGCAGCCCGCCTACGCCACCCTCGCCTTCGGTTCCGCGCTCGCGCTGCTGATGTACCCGCATGTGCTCACCGCCGGTTTCGCCGCCGACGGCCCGCGCACCCTGCGCAAGGTGTCCGTGGCGCTGCCCGCCTGGACCGGGCTGCTCGCCCTCTTCGGCTTCCTCGGCATCGCGGCCCTCGCGACGGGCGTCCGCGCCCCGGCGGGCGGCGCCGAGGCCGCCGTACCGATGTTGGTCGACCGGCTGATGCCGGCCCCGCTGGCCGGACTGGTCTTCGGGGCGATCACCGTGGGGGCGATGGTCCCGGCCGCGGTGATGTCGATCGCGGCCGCCACGAGCTTCGTACGCAATGTGTATGTCGAGTACGTCCATCCGACGGCCACGCCCAAGCGGCAGGTGCGCATCGCCAAGGCGGTGTCGCTCACCGCGAAGGTGGGCGCGGTGGCGTTCGTGTTCGGGCTGCGCGACCAGGACGCCATCAACCTCCAGCTCCTCGGCGGTGTCTGGATCCTGCAGATCTTCCCGGCCGTCGCGGTGGGGCTGTTCACCGGGCGGCTGCATCCGCGGGCGCTGCTCGCCGGGTGGGGCGTGGGCATGGTCGCGGGGACCTTCATGGTCGTACGGGAGGGGTTCTCGTCGGTCGTGTCCCTCGGCGGCGGGCCGGAGATCTACGCCGGGCTCGCCGCCCTGTTCCTCAACCTGATCGTGGCCGTGGCCGGGACCGCGGTGCTGCACCACCTCGGCGTCCCACGCGGCGCCGACCTCACCGACCTGCCGTCACGCCTGAGCATCGGACGGCGCCCCGAGACGGGAGCGAGCAACCCGTGAGACAGCATCGAGAAGCACTGCACCTGCCCGCGGCCGCGCCACCCGGCGCCGCCGCGGTACCGGCCGTGCCCCTCGCCCCCGCGGCGAGCGACCCAGCGGACCTGGAGCGCGAGGCCGGCCTGGCCCGCCTGTTCGAGCTGCACTACTCCTCGATGCTGCGCCTCGCCGTCCTGCTAGGGGCCGACGACCCGGAGAACGTGGTCGCCGAGGCCTACTACCAGATCTACCGGAAGTGGCGGCGCCTCAGGGACATCGAGGCGGCGGAGGCGTATCTGCGCTCCACGGTGTGCAATCTGACACGGATGCGGATACGGCATCTCCAGGTGGCGCGCAAGCACGTCGAGAAGTCGGCGGACGAACTCGTCGCCTCCGCCGAGAGCACCGCGCTCCTGCACGACGACCAGCGTGTGCTGATCGACGCGCTCCAGCAGCTGCCGGCCCGGCAGCGTGAGGCGCTGGTGCTGCGGCACTGGCTCGGACTGAAGGAGAGCGAGATCGCCGCGGCGATGGGAATCTCCTGCGGATCCGTCAAGACCCATACGGCGCGCGGTCTCGCCGCCCTGACCCAGGCGATGGAGGCCCGGCGATGACGTATCGAGACGCGACTTCGTCAAGTGACACCGGTGCGGACCGCACGGAGCGGGAGCTGCGCGAGGCGCTCTCCGCGCTCGCCGACGGGGTGCGGGCGGCGCCCGACGCCTATCGCACGGCGCGCGGCGAGTGGCTGCGCCGGGAACGCCGGCGCCGGCTCGTCCTCGCCGTCCTGATCGCGGTCGTGTTCGCCCTGGCCACCCTGATCGGCCTCTGGGTCCTGAACCGGACCCCGGCGGATCCCGGCGTGATCTTCTCCGGCACGGGGACCCACGCGGGCGCCTCGCTGACCGGGTCCCCCGGCGACCTGCCCCCGACCGGATCCCCGGCAGGCTGATCACTCCCACGGCCCCACCCCTGATTGGCCCACCGGCCCCTGGGGAACCCGCAATTGCGTGCACCCGCGCATCGAGGACTACGCCCTCATCGGCGACGAGCAGACGGCCGCCCTGGTCGGCAGGGACGGTTCCGTCGACTGGCTGTGTCTGCCCCGCTTCGACTCGGCGGCCTGCTTCGCCAAGCTGCTCGGCGACAGAGACAACGGCCACTGGCGCATCGCCCCGAAACATGTGAAGGGCCCCTGCACCCGCCGCGCCTACCGCCCCGACACCCTGGTCCTGGACACCGAGTGGGAGACCGACGAGGGCGCGATCCGGGTCACCGATCTGATGCCCCAACGCGACCGCGCCCCCGACCTCGTGCGCATCGTCGAGGGCCTCAGCGGCCGGGTCACCGTGCGCAGCACCCTGCGGATCCGCTTCGACTACGGCTCGGTCGTACCCTGGGTGCGCGAGTCCGACGGACAGCGGGTGGCCGTGGCGGGCCCCGACTCGGTCTGGCTGCGCAGCGAACCCGAGGTGCCCACCTGGGGCGAGAACTTCGGTACGCACTCGGAGTTCACGGTCGAGAAGGGCGAGAAGGTCGCGTTCGTCCTCACCTGGCACCCCTCGCACGAGCCGCGCCCGCCGCTCGTCGACGCGTACAAGGCGTTGCACGGCAGCGTCCGGGACTGGCGGCACTGGGTACGGCACTGCAGCTACGACGGCCCGCACCGCGATGCCGTGATCCGCTCCCTGATCACCCTCAAGGCCCTCACCTACCGGCCGACCGGTGGCATCGTCGCCGCCCCGACCACCTCGCTCCCCGAGGAGGTGGGGGGCGTCCGCAACTGGGACTACCGCTACTGCTGGCTGCGCGACTCCACCCTCACCCTGAACGTGGGCCTGTCGGCGGGCTACCGGGAGGAGGCCGAGGCGTGGCGCGACTGGCTGCTGCGCGCGGTCGCCGGTGACCCGGCCGACCTGCAGATCATGTACGGCCTGGCGGGCGAGCGGCGGCTGCCCGAGTTCGAGGTGCCGTGGCTGTCCGGCTTCGCCGGCTCCAGGCCCGTACGCATCGGCAACCTGGCCGTGAACCAGCTGCAGTTGGACGTCTACGGCGAGGTCATGGACTCGCTGGCGCTGGCCCGGGACGCGGGACTGCCGACCAAGCCGCACATCTGGGCGCTCCAGACCGCCCTCATGGACTGGCTGCGCGAGGCGTGGCGACAGCCCGACGAAGGGCTGTGGGAGGTGCGCGGCGGGCGCCGTCACTTCGTGCACTCGAAGGTGATGGTGTGGGTGGCCGCGGACCGTGCCGTGCGCACCCTGGAGAAGAACCCGAAGCTCCAGGGCGACCTGGACGGCTGGCGGGCGATGCGCGACGAGGTGCACCGCGAGGTGTGCGCGAAGGGGTTCGACGCCGAGCGGAACACCTTCACCCAGTCCTACGGCTCCCGTGAACTCGACGCCGCCCTGCTGCTCATCCCGCGCGTCGGCTTCCTGCCGCCGGACGACCCCCGCGTCATCGGCACCATCGACGCGGTCCGCGCCGAGCTCGGTCACAACGGCCTGCTGCGCCGCTACAGCACCGACGAGACGGCCGTCGACGGACTGCCGGGCGGCGAGGGCACCTTCCTGGCCTGCTCGTTCTGGCTCGCGGAGGCGCTGCACATGACGGGGCGTCCGCAGGAGGCACGTGAGCTGTTCGACCGCCTGGTGGGGCTCACGAACGACGTGGGCCTGCTGTCCGAGGAGTACGACCCGATGGCCGACCGCCAGCTCGGCAACTTCCCGCAGGCCTTCAGTCACATCGGCCTGGTGAACACCGCCCTCGCCCTGTTCGGTGGCGACGGGGCAGGATAGGGACCATGGATCTTGGACTGAAGGACCGGGTGTACGTCGTCACGGGAGCCACCCGCGGGCTGGGCAACGCGGCGGCGCGTGAGCTGGTGGCCGACGGGGCGAAGGTCGTCCTGACCGGCAGGGACGAGAAGCGCACCGCCGACGCCGCGGCCGAACTGGGGCCGAACGCCGTCGGGGTGGCCGTCGACAACGCCGACGCGGACGCGCCGACGCGGCTCATCGCCGCCGCGCGGGAGGCCTTCGGCGGGTTCGACGGCATTCTCGTGAGCGTGGGCGGGCCGCCGGCCGGTTTCCTCGCGGACAACACGGACGACCAGTGGCAGGCGGCTTTCGAGTCGGTGTTCCTGGGGGCCGTGCGGCTTGCCCGGGCGGCAGCGGCGGAACTCGACGAGGGCGGGGTCATCGGATTCGTGCTGTCGGCCTCGGTGCACGAGCCGATCGGGGGTCTGACCATTTCCAATGGGCTGCGGCCGGGACTCGCCGGGTTCGCCAAGTCCCTCGCGGACGAATTGGGACCGCGCGGAATTCGGGTCGTCGGGCTGCTTCCGGCTCGTATCGACACCGACCGGGTGAAGGAGCTGGACGGGATGTCCGCGGACCCGGAGGCCACCCGGGCCGCGCACGAAGCGCGCATTCCGCTGCGGCGATACGGGGCTCCGGAGGAATTCGGGCGTGCGGCCGCGTTCTTCCTGTCCCCGGCGGCCTCCTATCTGACCGGGATCATGCTGCCGGTGGACGGCGGCAGCCGGCACGGGTTCTAACTGACCCTTTCAGCACGGTGTTTGACGCCCCGCAAGCGGGCTTCCGCCGGCAATTGAGCCAAGCCCGCTGAATTGCGGGCGTGAGCCAAGGCCACCGTGGTGAGGTCGTTCAGTGCCGTCCCGGGGTCCACGTGCGGTTCCAGCTGGAGACGTACACGGGCCCGGGGGGTACTGCGCCGGCCCGTCAGGTGGACACGGGCGCGCTGGACGCCCTCCTGTTCCGCCGCCTCGCCCTCCAGGACGCCCTCCAGGGCCCGGCCCCGCAGCAGCGCGCCCTCGCCGTCGCCGGTATCGACCAGGACCTCGGTGAGGCGGTGCCGGCGCAGGACCGAGCTCAGCCACCACAGCGCGAGCAGGACCAGGACGGCCAGCACGGCGATCACGGTCGGCCACCACCAGCCGTCGTCCCGCCAGCGCGTCCGCTCGACGTCGCTGAGCAGGACGTCGTGCCGGCTGTCGTGGATCCACCAGGACGGGGGGTCCAGCCCGAGCCCCACGGCCAGCACGGAACCACCGATCACGAGCAGCACCAGCCCGACGAGCCCGATCAGCACCCGGTTGACCACTCTGAGCACGGCCCTCACCCCTTCCGCCCCAGCCGCCGCACATGCACCGACAGCGAGGGCGGGCGGGACAGCCCCAGGCCCCTGATCGCGTCGGCGAGCGTGGCGTCCAGGTCGGCGCGTACGTCGTCCAGTTCACGGAAGTGCGACACGGCTCGGACATCGGCCTTGGCCCGGCGCATCCGTACCCGGACCGACTGGACGCCGGAGACCTCCATGGCCCGGTCGCGCAGGACCAGGGCGGCCAGGTCGCGGTGCAGCCCGGCGCGTACGTCGGGGTGGGTACGCCGCATCGGCAGGACGGAGCGCAGGCCGGGCGTGACGGCGAGGACGAGCAGCCAGAGGCCGAGGACGGCGGCGGCGCCCGCGCCGAGCAGCACCCAGATGTCGTCGAGGGGGCGCTCGGCCAGCTGGTGGGCCAGTTCCCGGCGCCAGCTCATGGCCGGCCGGTCGGCGCGTACGGCGGCGATGTCGTACAGGAAGAATCCCGCCGCGAGCAGGAGCACGAGCGCCGTGATCGCGGCCGGGACCCGGCGCGCGGACCAGACGCGGCGCTCGCCACCGCCCTTGTCGTCGACCGGGGGCGGGGGCTCGTAGGCGGCCGCCGACGCCGACTGGTCGAGGGGGTCGGGCCCGGTCTCCTTCTCGATGACCGGCAGTCTCTGTGTGGTGCCTTCGGAACCCTGGGACTCGCTCATCGCGTCCTCCCTGCCGCGCCCTGCCCGCGCGCCGGGTGCAGCCGCTCCACGTGCACGGCGACCTCCGGCACCTGCATGCCCACCAACGCGCCTACCCGTTCCACGACATGCCGACGCACGGCCGCGCACCGGGAGCCGATGTCGCAGGGGTAGTCGAGTTCGAGATGGACGAGGACCCGTGCGGCGTCGCCGAGGGCTCCTTCCGCGACCTGGGAGCGGACG
Source organism: Streptomyces sp. NPDC057623 (assembly GCF_042800355.1). Taxonomy (NCBI): domain Bacteria; kingdom Bacillati; phylum Actinomycetota; class Actinomycetes; order Kitasatosporales; family Streptomycetaceae; genus Streptomyces; species Streptomyces sp. NPDC057623. The sequence continues at coordinate 105,758 of NZ_JBHVGZ010000017.1, read as the reverse complement.
ACGACGTCGGCGTACGGCCGGGCGGCGTCCGCGGGCAGCTTTCCGACCGCCTCGCGCGCCGCCTGTGAGGCGATCTTCGCGACGACCCGGTCGGCGATCCGGGTCGCCCCGCGCTCACCGGGCGGGACGGTGAACGGCGCTCCGTGGAGTTCCATGGCCCCACCGCTCACCGACGTCACCGCCGCCGTTCGTCACGCTGCCGGAAGAAGTCACCCAGCTCCCAGTCGCCCTCCAGGAACCGTCCGGCTACGAACCCGACGGCGCCCAGGGCCGCCACCAGAAGGAAGGCCCCGAATCCGCCGAAATACCCGGCGAAGCCCAGTGCCATGCCGGCGATCATGCCGACCACGGCCATGCTCATGGTGCGCTCCTCAGCTCCTCGGCGACTCCCCGCCACTGCGTCCTCGGGTCACCGGCACATCACTGGATCCGGCGCTCCGGCTCTTCTTCCTCTTCCTCGGGCAGCTTCACATCACTCACCGCGATGTTGACCTCGACGACTTCGAGGCCGGTCATCCGTTCGACGGCGGTGATCACGTTCTCGCGCACGTCCCGCGTCACGTCGGCGATCGACACGCCGTACTCGACGACGATCTCCAGGTCGAGCGCGGCCTGTACCTCGCCGACCTCGGCCTTCACTCCCCGTGTCACCGACTTCGTCGTCCCGCCCGGCACCCGGTCGCGCACGGCCCCGAAGGTGCGCGACAGCCCGCTGCCCATGGCGTGTACGCCGTCCACATCGCGTGTGGCCATTCCGGCGATCTTCTCCACGACGCCGTCCGCGATGGTCGTCCGGCCCCTGGCGCCGGGGTCTCCCGCACCGCGCTTGGTCACCTGGGTCCTGCGGGGAGTGGGGGCCTCGGCCTCCGTCCCGCGGTTCTGCTCCGTCGTGTCAGTCATGGCCGTTCGTCCTTTTCGGTTGTCGTCCTTCGACCACCGTAAGCACGATTACGCGATCCCGCGCCAGGGATGGGGCAGGCTGGAGGAATGACGACGGCGGACAGGTGGACACAGGCGGTCCGGCACCAACTGGGACTCGGCAGGCTGCTGCCCCTGGGCACTGCCGGCGACGGGGCGTGGATCGCCGAGAGAGCGGCCGAGGCAGTGCTGCGGCGCGCGGCCGAGGACATGCGCGGGGTACGGCTGGACGCGCTCCGGATCGGCCTCGCCGACCCGGAGGACACGTACGAGGCGGCCGTACCGCCTCCGCCGAGCGCCGTGCCACCGGGGCCTCTGCGGGTGACGGCGGACTTCGCGGCGACGGCCGCCGAAGCGCTGCCCGTGACGGCGGACAGGCTGCGCGCACTGCTGGCCACCGCGGCCACGGACCTCCTCGGTCTGACGGTGGCCGACGTGGACCTGCGGGTGACGGCCCTGCTCGGCGAGGACGCCGAACCCGAACCCGAAGCGCGGCCCGCTCCGGTCCGGCAGCCGGAGCCGGCGCCGGCCGCCGAGCCCGGGAACCCCGACGAGGAGCGCATCGCGGCCGTGGCTCTGGCGGTCCCGGGGGTGACCCGGCTGACGGGCACCCTGGGCGGGGCGAGCCGCGCGGTGCACATCGAGAAACGGCAGGACGGGGCCGCCCTGCCGCACCGGCACGTGCGCGTGGAGCTCGCGGTGAGCGCGGACCACCGGGCCGTGGAAGTGGCCCGGGAGGTCCGTAAGAGGGTGCGGAACGCGCTGGTGGATCACCCGACGGTGGCGGTACTGGTCACCGCCGTCAGTTGATCAGTGCATGCCTCACTCGCCGAGGCCGGCCAGATCCCGCAGCCGTCGCGCCTGCGCGGCACGCTCGGCACCGCGCTGCTCGTCGTAGGTGCGGTCCACGGCACCACGCAGCAGTGCCTTGGTCTCGATCACCGCATCCCGCGGCGCGGCCACGATCGCCCCGGCCAGATCCCGCACGGCGTCGTCGAGCTGGTCGGCGGGCACCGCGAGGTTGGCCAGTCCGCTGCTGACGGCCTCCTCGGCCAGCACGAAGCGCCCCGTGACGCAGATCTCCAGCGCACGGCCGTATCCGACCAGCCCGACCAGCGGGTGCGTGCCCGTCAGGTCCGGCACCAGCCCGAGGCTGGTCTCACGCATGGCGAACTGCACGTCGTCCGCGACGACGCGCACGTCACAGGCGAGCGCGAGCTGGAAGCCCGCCCCGATGGCATGCCCCTGTACGGCGGCGATGGACACGACGTCGTTACGCCGCCACCAGGTGAAGCCCTCCTGGAACTCGGCGATGGCAGCGTCGAGTTCGCCGTCGCTGCTGCGCGCGAGTTCGATGAACGAGGGCTCGCCCTCGATCCCGTCGGGCGTGAACATCTGCCGGTCGAGCCCGGCGGAGAAGGACTTGCCCTCACCGCGCAGCACGACCACCCGCACACTGCCCGGCACGGCGCGCCCGGCCTCGGCGAGCGTCCGCCACATGGCGGGGCTCTGCACATTGCGCTTGGTCGGGTTGGTCAGCGTCACCGTGGCGATCGCGCCGTCAACGGTGAGCCGTACGCCGTTCTTGTCGAGCAGGGGTGCGTGTTCCTGGTCGGGCGAAGCCATGGGGCGCCTCCGATGAGTGCGGTCATCATGGGATGCCCGGAAGGCACCCCCTAAGTGACTGCACAGTAACCACCCGGCCGATCAGTCGACCGACCGGGTGGCCACCATCGAAGCCGATGGGCCGCCCGCGATCAGCCTGCGGCCTTCTTGCCTCGTGTCGCGCCGCCACGCCCACGAAGCGTGACGCCCGACTCGCTGAGCATCCGGTGTACGAAGCCATACGAGCGACCGGTTTCCTCGGCCAGCGCTCGAATGCTCGCACCGGAGTCGTACTTCTTCTTCAGGTCTGCCGCGAGCTTGTCGCGCGCGGCGCCGGTTACCCGGCTGCCCTTCTTCAGAGTCTCGGCCACCCGTGCCTCCTCATGGGAAGTGCGCTCTGGTCTCCTCATGATCACCCCTCCGGGCCTTCATGGCCACCCATTCGGCAAGGTCCGTGAGACACGGTTTTGACGACAGGAGCACATCCCCACAAGGGGAATCTGTGATTCCGCAGAGAGTTGTCCGTACGGCCGAACGGGTTCTTTTACGAAGTCCCAGGTCAGAGTCGTACAGCGGCCGAGCCCTTGTCGATAAAGGACTCGGCCGCGAAATCGATGTAGTACACACTTCGGTACGAGGAGATCTCACACAGATGATGGATCACCGATGGGCCGAATGATCCATACGCTGTTGATCACGCATTCGATCAAGCCAGGGCGACGAGATCCGCGTAGTCGGCGCCCCACAGATCCTCCACGCCGTCCGGCAGCAGAATGATCCGCTCCGGCTGGAGCGCCTCCACGGCGCCCTCGTCGTGGGTGACGAGCACGACCGCGCCCTTGTAGGTGCGCAGCGCGCCGAGGATCTCCTCGCGGCTGGCCGGGTCGAGGTTGTTGGTCGGCTCGTCGAGGAGCAGGACGTTCGCCGACGAGACCACGAGGGTGGCGAGGGCGAGACGGGTCTTCTCGCCGCCGGAGAGGACACCGGCGGGCTTGTCGACGTCGTCGCCGGAGAACAGGAACGAGCCGAGCACCTTGCGGACCTCGACGAGGTCCAGGTCAGGGGCGGACGAGCGCATGTTCTCCAGGACCGAGCGCTCCGGGTCGAGGGTCTCGTGCTCCTGGGCGTAGTAGCCGATCTTGAGGCCGTGGCCGGGGATGACGGCGCCGGTGTCCGGCTGCTCGGCACCGCCGAGGAGCCGGAGCAGGGTGGTCTTGCCGGCGCCGTTGAGGCCGAGGATGACGACCCGGGAGCCCTTGTCGACGGCCAGGTCGACGTCGGTGAAGATCTCCAGGGAGCCGTACGACTTCGACAGGCCCTCCGCGGTCAGCGGGGTCTTTCCGCAGGGCGCGGGCTCCGGGAAGCGGAGCTTGGCGACCTTGTCGGAGACCCGTGCCGCTTCGAGCCCGGCGAGCAGCCGGTCGGCGCGCTTGGCCATGTTCTGCGCGGCGACGGTCTTGGTCGCCTTGGCGCGCATCTTGTCGGCCTGCGAGTGCAGCGCCGCGGCCTTCTTCTCGGCGTTCTGCCGCTCGCGCTTGCGGCGCTTCTCGTCGGCCTCGCGCTGCTGCTGGTAGAGCTTCCAGCCCATGTTGTAGACATCGATCTGGGCGCGGTTGGCGTCCAGGTAGAACACCTTGTTGACGACCGTCTCGACCAGGTCGACGTCGTGGGAGATCACGATGAAGCCGCCGCGATAGCTCTTCAGGTAGTCGCGCAGCCAGACGATGGAGTCGGCGTCGAGGTGGTTCGTGGGCTCGTCGAGCAGGAGGGTGTCCGCGTCCGAGAACAGGATGCGGGCGAGCTCGATACGGCGGCGCTGACCACCGGAGAGCGTGTGCAGGGGCTGGCCGAGCACGCGGTCGGGCAGGTTCAGGGCGGCGGCGATGGTGGCGGCCTCGGCCTCGGCGGCGTACCCGCCCTTGGTGAGGAACTCCGTCTCCTGGCGCTCGTACTGCCTCAGCGCCTTCTCGCGGGTCGCGCCCTGGCCGTTGGCGATGCGCTGCTCGTTGTCGCGCATCTTGCGGATCAGCACGTCCAGGCCGCGCGCGGAGAGGACGCGGTCACGGGCGAGCACGTCGAGGTCGCCGGTACGGGGGTCCTGCGGGAGGTAGCCGACCTCGCCGGAGCGGGTGATGTTGCCGCCGGCGGGGATGCCCTCGCCGGCGAGGCACTTGGTGAGGGTCGTCTTGCCGGCGCCGTTGCGGCCGACGAGGCCGATGCGGTCACCCTTGGCGACGCGGAAGGTCGCGGACTCGATGAGAACGCGCGCACCGGCGCGCAGCTCGATACCGGAGGCGGAGATCACGGACAGACTCCAGGGCGGGGGTAGGTGGCGGGATGGGCGGCTGAGGACGTTCCCGCCGTCTAATGCGCGAGGAGAATGGCCATGAGGCCAGTCTAACGGGGCCGTGCAAGCACTTTTTCTGGGTTCGGGTGTTCGATCCGGGGCGACCCCGGCGATGAGCTGGGCGGTCCCGGCAGCGGGGAGCGCCCGCCGTGATGTACGGCACGTTCGTCCGGGCCCGCTGCCAGGAGCCCGGCACGACCGGCCGTTGTCAGTGGTCGCTGCGAGACTGGGCGCTGGGTGGGATTCCCGGCCATTGGCGGCAATTGATCACATGGGTCACAAAGGAGTGATCGGCATGGCAGACACGAGCGGTGGGCGTCCGAGCATCTACCCGACGCTGCTGTACACGGACGCGAAGGCGGCGATCAAGCAGCTCACGGAGGCCTTCGGGTTCACGGCGCTGGCGGTGTACGAGGGCGAGGACGGCTCGGTGGCCCACGCCGAGCTGGCGCAGGGCAACGGCGCGGTGATGCTCGGTTCGAAGGGCACCGGCAGCGCCTTCGACAAGGTGATGCGGGACGCGGGTACGACCGGGGTGTACGTCGTCGTGGACGACGTGGACGCACACCACCGGCGGGCCGTGGAGCACGGCGCGCAGATCCTGATGCCCCCGACGGACCAGGACTACGGCTCGCGGGACTACATGGCCCGGGACGTCGAGGGCAATGTGTGGAGCTTCGGCACCTACGCCCCCGAGATCAAGGGCTGAGCACCGGCCGCGCTCAGCTCCCCCCGGTGTGCACCTGGAAGGCGGCACGGCGTACGGCCTTGGCGAGGGCGGGGTCGGGATGGGCGGCGGCCAGCGCGACCAGGACCTGCACGGTGCGGGGGTGGCCCACGGCGCGCACCTCGTCCAGGAGCATCGGCACCGTCGGCTGCACCGCGGACTCCAGGTGCCGTACGAGCATCGGGGCCTCGCCGTGGTCGGCGACGGCGGCGGCGGTGTCGACCCAGAGCCAGGTGGCCTCTTCCCGGGTGAGCGCCTCGTGCGCGTCCTCGGGGTCGATGCCGTCGTGCTCGGCGAGCCACAGCAGGGCGTACGGCCGCAGGGTCGGCTGGTCGGCGACGGCGCGTACGTCGGGCTCGGCGGGGGCGCCGACGACGCGCAGCGCCTCGAAGGCGAGGCCGCGCAGCAGGGCGTCCTCGCCCCGGGCGGCGGCGAGCAGTTCGGTGACGGCGCTGCCGACGGGGCGGGCGGCGAGCCAGGCGCGGTATTCGTCCCGGGCGGCGTTCGGGCGGAGCTGGGCGCAGCCGCGGAGCATGTCCTCGGCGGCCCGCTCGATGTTCCCTGCGGGGCTCTGGGCGGCGACGCAGATCTGCTCCAGCTTGACCCAGACCGCCCAGCTGCCGAGCGGGGTGAGGGTGGCCTGTCCGTCGCCGCAGGTGAGGGCGCCGACCGAGGCGAGGGCGTGCAGGGCCCAGTCGAGGAGCGGGGCGAGAGGCGTGTCCTCGGCGGGCGTCGCGTCGGGGAGCCGCTCGGGGTCGGAAGGGGCGGTGCGAAGCGCCTCTTCATAAGGGTGGTGGGCGACGGGTGGGACGTAGGGGATCTCGCAGCGTTCGGTGCGCAGTTCGGTGACCCGCTGCTCCAGCAGGTCCAGGAGCTGCTCGACGGGGACGGGCCCGGCGGACAGCTGGAGGAAGGAGAGCACCTGGGGCAGGGCCGAGACGACGTCGGCCACGGCGCCGTGGGCGTGCTGCTCCGGTTCCGGGTGGGCGAGCGACCAGGCGTCGAAGAGGGCGACCCAGCCGCGCAGCACGGCGCTGTCGTCGCGGTCCCAGGCACGCAGCCGCCAGCCGGGGCGGGCGCTGTCGCCGTGCACCTCGATGAGGCCGGCGAGTCGCGCGGTGTCCCAGTCGGCGCGGACCTGAGCCGTGGTCAGGCCGAGGTCCCGGGCCGCGCGTTCGGCGGTCGCGTCGGAGAGGGTGCCTTTGCCGTCGGGGCTGGCGCCGTCCCGGCCGGGGCGCAGCGCGGCGTCCGCCCAGTGGGCGACACGGGCCGCTGCGGCCAGTCCTGAGCGAGCCATTCTGGCCAGCTCCGCCCGGGCCGGTGTGCCCTCCGGGGGGCGCGGCGCAGGGCGGCGTGGGCGCCGCTGGTTCACGGCTCTGGGGGCGGCGGCCAGGGGTCGCGGGCGGACGAGTCGAAGCCTGGAGTCGCGCGGGATACGGGACGTCACGGGTGCAGTCTTCCGGTTGACGGTCCGAAAACCCAAACGGAATGTCACGAGGGGCTACGGGGATGGCCAACGCACGGGTTCCTGCGGGCGCCGAGGGGCGCATAACAGGCCACTGGTACGGGGTTAAACGGAACCCGAGGGACCGGTGTTGCCGAGGCGCCGGAAGGGGTGCCTGGGCGGCGTCACATGAGCGGTGTCATGAAGCGGCGCAGCGACTCCTGGTAGGACTCGGGGTCGGCGTTCCACATGGCGGCGTGCGGGGCGCCCTCGACCGTGCGCAGGGCTACCAGGTTGGGGTGGGTGTCGGCGAGGCGACGTGAGAGGGCCCAGGGGGCCACCCGGTCGTCGGGGCCGTGGAAGATCAGGGTCGGCACGGTGAGCCGGCCGGCGGCACCGTCGCCGGTGAAGCGGTCGGCGCTCAGGCCCGTCCGGCCCTGTGCCGCGCGCACCGCGAGCGGCAGCAGCGCGCTCGGTGTGTGGCGGGCCCTGGCGAGGGCCCGCAGGGTGGCTTCCCAGTCGAGGACCGGGGAGTCCAGCACGAGGCCCGAGACCCGGTCACGGAGACCGGAGCGCTCGGCGGCGCGCAGCGCCATCGTGGCTCCGGTGGACCAGCCGAGCAGCACGAGTTGCTGGGCGCCGTACCGGACGGCGTAGCGCATCGCGGCGTCCAGGTCGCGCCACTCGGTCTCACCGAGGTGGTTCAGCCCGTCCGGCGGGCGGGGTGCGCCCAGGTCGCCGCGGTAGGCGAGGGCGAGCACCGGGAAGTGGCGGCCGCTGAGGAACTCCATGACGTTCATGGCCTGTTCGCGGGTGGCGCCGAGGCCGTGTACCGCGATGACCCAGGTGTCCCGCGCGCCGGGGACGAACCACGCGGGCAGGGAGCCGAGTTCGCCCGGGATGTCGACGTCGGCGTGGTCGAGGCCGAGGGCGGCGCTGGGGTTGCCGACGTACACGTTCGGGGTGAGCCAGACGCTGTCGCCGGGCTCCAGCGTGCCGTGTGTGACACGTTCCAGACGGCGTACGACGGTGTCGGCGGAGTGCTTCGCCGTGGCGAGCACGGGGCCGACGACCGCGTGCGAGCCGTCGCCGGAGAGACCGTAGGTGCCCGGCCGCAGGGTGGCGAGGTCGCGGGTGAGGGCGATCTGGCCGGCGGCCGTGGCGTGCACGGTGAGCCGGGGTTCGGTGGGCAGGGGCCGGCCGGCGGGCGCCGTCAGCGCGGCGCCACTGGCGAACCGCCCGGCGGCGACGCTCGCGGCGCCGGCGGCCAGAGCCACGGTGACGGCAGCGGCCGTCGCTTTGACTGTGCGCACCTGTCCAGTGTCCGGGCGGACGGGGGGAGCGGCCAGTGGGAGGGACTCCGTCGGCTGAACGGAGCCACCGGGCGCCGCGGATTCCCGGCACCGGCGTGGCTGCCGGCCCCGCTGGGGGCTGCCGCCCCCAGCCCCCCGCTTCGGCCCTGAAGGGGCCTCGTCCTCAAACGCCGGACGGGCTGAAAGACCGGGACCGGCCTCATGAGGCCAAGCCCCCAGCGGGTGGGTGGGGGTTCGGGACGGCGGTGGCCTCGCCCTCGAACGCCGGACAGCCCGAAAGATCCGGACCGGCGCCGA
>NZ_JBHVGZ010000017.1:93142-97008 GCF_042800355.1 Streptomyces sp. NPDC057623 | reverse complement strand
AGCACACCCGCCCGCACCCACGTGGCCAAGCCCCCAACGGTTCGGCGGGGATGCGAGACAGCGGTGGCCTCGCCCTCGAACGCCAGACAGCCCGAAAGATCCGGACCGGCGCCGAGCACACCCGCCCGCACCCACGTGGCCAAGCCCCCAACGGTTCGGCGGGGATGCGAGACAGCGGTGGCCTCGCCCTCGAACGCCAGACAGCCCGAAGGATCCGGACCGACGCCGAGAACACCCGCCCGCACCCACGTGACGAAGCCCCCAGCGGGGGCCGGACAGGCGGTGGCCTCGTCCTCGACCGCCGGCGGGGCTGGAATGCGCAGCCCCGCCGGAGGACCTAGCCGCGCTGCCCGTACCCCCGCAGCCGCTCCCCCGCCTCCGACACCTGTCCCGCCGACAGCAGGGCAGGCGACAGGCCGGGCACCGAGGACGCCGTGAGCCACAGGCGGGACATCCACTCCAGCTGGGCAGTGCGGTCGTAGGCCTGGTCCAGGGTGGTGCCGTAGGCGATCGTGCCGTGGTTCTGGAGGAGGCAGGCGGTGCGGTCGGTGAGGGCCCCGAGCATGTTCTCGGCCAACTCCTCCGTGCCGTACGTCGCATACGGGGCAACCCGGACGGGTCCTCCGAGGGCGCCGGCCATGTAGTGGATCAACGGGAGCTCGGGCACCAGGGTCGAGACGGCCGTCGCGTGGACCGCGTGGGTGTGGACGACGGCACCGGCGTCGGTGGCGCGGTAGACGGCGAGGTGCATGGGCAGCTCGCTCGTCGGCACCAGCGCGCCCAGCACCCGCCCGCCGTCCAGGTCGACCCCTGTCACATCGTCCGGCGTCAGACGGTCGTAGGGCACTCCGGACGGCGTGACCAGCACCGTGTCACCGACCCGCACCGAGACGTTCCCGGACGTGCCGACGACCAGCCCGTCGGAGACGGTCCGGCGAGCCGTCGCCACGAGCGCCTCCCAGGCATCCGCCTCCTCGGGGCGCGCACTCCTGCCCCAGGGCTCCCCCGCTTCCTGTGTGCCCTCCCGCGCAGCCCGCGCGCCCCGCTGGTCCCGCTGCTCCTCAGCCATGCGGCGATCCTGCCAGGCGCGACGGCGGCACGGCCTGAAGTCGCCGCCGAACCAGGGCACTTTAGGGCGGAAGACCGACGTCCGGAAGGGTGCATAACGGGACACATCACCCTCTCCATCTGCTTGGCCTGAGATCGATCAGCTTTCAACGATCTTCCAGTAATCTCTGGGAGATTTGTCGTGCACGCAGCCATTCCGGGGGGAAATATGGCCCGTGATCGCAAACCGTCCCGTCACCGCTCCCGCTTCGTGGCGGCTTCCGTGGCAGCGCTCACCCTTGGGGGAACCGCGCTGGTCGAGATACCGGCCGCGGCGGCCGGCAAGCCCAGGGGCCACGACGTCTCGTCCCACCAGAAGAACGTCGACTGGCAGAGCTCCAGGGGGAAGGGCGCCAAGTTCGTCTACGTCAAGGCGACCGAGTCCCACACCTACCGCAACCCGCACTTCGGCCAGCAGTACAACGGCTCCCGCGACGCGGGCCTGATCCGCGGCGCGTACCACTTCGCACTGCCGGACAAGTCGCCAGGCAGGACGCAGGCGGCGCACTTCGTACGCAACGGCGGGGCCTGGCGGTCGGACGGCTGGACGCTGCCGCCCGCGCTGGACATCGAGTACAACCCCTACAGCAGGCACAAGTGCTACGGGCTGAGCAAGGCGAAGATGGTCGGCTGGATCCAGTCCTTCAGCAACGAGGTGAAGCGGCTCACCGGGCGCCGTCCGGTGATCTACACCACGACCCACTGGTGGAACACCTGCACCGGCGCCAGCCGCGCCTTCGCCTCGAATCACGCACTGTGGATAGCGCGCTACGACTCCGCGACCGCGGGGTCACTGCCCGCCGGATGGCAGTTCTGGACCATCTGGCAGTACGACAACGGCAGCGGCAGTCTGCCGGGTGACCAGAATCTCTTCAACGGGTCCATGACCCAGCTCAGGAAGTTCGCCCGAGACCACTGAGCCTTGCGGCGCCCGGGCCGCGCGTTGACCGAGGGGACCGGCGGAGCAGGAACCTCCGCTTCCGTCGGAACAACCCCCTGCTACGGACACCGTGCGGCCTGCCCCAGTTCACCTTCCGTTCACTCAGGTTTCCTACGGTCAACCGACCGATGACCTCGAACGATTGCCTGGGTAAATGGAAAACTTCTCGCTGATCCTCGCGATTGTGGTCGTGACCGCACTCGCGTTCGATTTCACGAACGGTTTCCACGACACCGCCAACGCGATGGCCACGACCATCTCGACCGGCGCACTCAAGCCCAAGGTCGCGGTGGCCATGTCCGCCGCGCTCAACCTTGTAGGCGCTTTCCTCTCCGTGGAGGTCGCCAACACGATCTCCAAGGGTCTCGTCGACGAGACCGGCATCCGTCCCGAGGTCATCTTCGCCGCGTTGGTCGGCGCGATCCTCTGGAACCTGCTGACCTGGTTGGTGGGCCTGCCCTCCAGCTCCTCGCATGCCCTGATGGGCGGTCTGATCGGCGCCACCATCGCCTCGGCCGGAGTCGGTGCGGTCCACGGCGACGCGCTGGTCACCAAGGTGCTGATCCCGGCGATCGCCGCCCCGCTGGTCGCGGGCATCGCCGCGTTGCTGGCCACGCGCCTGACGTACTCCCTCGGCAAGAAGGCCGACGGCGACGCCTCCAAGAAGGGCTACCGCGCCGGCCAGATCGCCTCCGCCGGCCTGGTCTCGCTCGCCCACGGCACCAACGACGCCCAGAAGACGATGGGCATCATCACCCTCGCCCTGGTCGCCGGCGGCACCCTCGCGCCCGACTCCGACCCGCCCATGTGGGTCATCCTCTCGGCGGGTCTGGCCATCGCGCTCGGCACCTACCTCGGCGGCTGGCGCATCATCCGCACCATGGGCAAGGGCCTGACCGACCTTCAGCCGCAGCAGGGCTTCGCCGCCCAGACCAGTGCGGCCACCGTCATCCTGGCCTCCTCGCACCTCGGCTTCTCCCTCTCCACCACGCACTCCGTCTCCGGTGCGGTCATGGGCGCGGGCCTCGGCCGCAAGGGCGGCGTGGTCCGCTGGTCGACGGCCACCCGGATGTTCGTCGCCTGGGGTCTGACCCTCCCGGCCGCCGCCCTGGTCGGCGCGCTCGCGGAGTACGTGACGGGCTTCGGCGCCTGGGGCACGGCCGCCGTCGCGGTCTTCCTGGTCGGCTCCAGCGCCGCGATCTGGAAGATCTCCCGCCGTGAGGTCATCGACCACACCAACGTCAACGAGTCCGAGGAGCCGGCCGGCGTGGTGACCACGGCCATGGCCGCCGTGACCCCGCCTCCCGTGGGCACGACGACCGAGGAGCTCTCGGCCACCATCCCGGCCCCGGCCTCCGAGCCCACGCCGTCGCAGGCCACGGTCTGACCCCCGCCCGGTTACTCCTCCCGGTACTCAAGGAAGAAGAAGCATGAAGATCGACTGGGCGGCTCTCGGCTCCGTCTTCGGCGTCAGCCTCGTGGTCACGGTGGCCCTCGTGGGCCTGTTCACCCTCGGCATCTCGGGCCTGTCCCGCCAGGAGAAGGCCGCGGCCCAGGGCGGCTCGGCCACCCTGGCGGTCACCGGCGCGTACGCGTGCTTCGCGGCGTGTGCGGCGGCTGTGGGGTACGGGATCTATCTGATCGTGGCCTGAGCCGTCGTGTTCTGACGAACGGCAGGCAGCGCACCGGGGGGGGGGGGGGGGGGGGTTCCCCCCCCCCCCGTTCGACGCCCCCCCCCCCCACCACCACCCCCTCCCCCCCCCCCCCCTCCACCCCTCTCTTCCCCTGCCCCCTCCCCCCCCCTCCCCTCATTTCTTTC
>NZ_JBHVGZ010000017.1:0-93132 GCF_042800355.1 Streptomyces sp. NPDC057623 | reverse complement strand
GGGCGGGGACGATGTTCCCCGCCCCGCCCGGTCGGCGTTTGCGGGCTGCTACGCGCAAGGTGAGTCCGCCGCTGCTCCGGCGTGGTCGAGGAAGAGACGCTCCTGCGGGGAGTACGGGGCCCAGTGGCGGCACAGTGCTCGGCGCCAGGACTCAGGGTCCAAGGGGATGGTCAGCCTGGAGTTGGCCTGGTGGACGACGAGGCGGTCGGCAGTCAGGTGGAGGTCCTCCGGGGCCGCGGTGAAGGGAAGCGTGACATAGGGCTCGTCCCCGTCCCCGGGTCGCCACAGCACGAGGCCGCTGTTGGCTCCGTCGCCGGTCAGCAGGGTTCCGTCATCCGCCAAAGCCGCCGCCCACACACGTTCGTCCGCCACTACGGCCGGTCCCACGCGCTCGCCGGTCTCCATGTCCCACCGCTGGATGGTCCCGACGTCCAGTTTGGTGGCGAGTGTCCGTCCCCGCGGGCCGAACACAAGGATCATCCCGTACGCGGCCGCCACCGTGATGCCGGTGTTCCCGCGCACCCGACCGGTGTCGATGTCCCAGACGGCGACTTCGCCGCCGCCATGGCCGATGGCCACTTCGTCACGCTTTCCAGGACGGACCGCGATCCCCGTGCACGGGTCGCGGAGAGCGTCGCACGGATAGTCGCCGAGAACCGTATCCTCGTCCGACGCCACGTCATACCGGATCAGTCGCTCGGACGTCTGGACGACGACCTCGCTGCCCCGGAGTGGAGCGACGTCGACCAGGTCGGGAAAGGACCGGACCCGCACCTTCCGCGGACTGCCCGGTTCACGGACCGAGACCTCGTCCGCGTCGCGCAACACCAGATTGCTGCCGTCCGTGGTGAAGAACCCATCGGACAGGCCCTCCTCGAACTCCTCCGCCGTCACCACTTCCGCTCGGTGCTCCTCGCCCCGGCGGGCCACCATCAGTCTCACCGTCTTCCCGACGGTGACGTAATGGTCCTTCGCCTGCGCGCGGTACTCACCTCCCGGGCTTCTCATGTACGTGTCTCCGTCTTCGACGGAGTAGGGCCCCAGTGCGGGCAGCGGCATGCTGCGCTGCTCCTGCGTCCGCACCACCAGCAGGTCCGCTCCGGCGGCCACCAGGATGCGAGGTGCGGTCCCGCCCTCCTCGCCGGGGAGGACACCGACGGGCATCAGTTCCTCCCGAGCACCGGACGAGGGGACCCCCGGCACGCGGTACCGCTTGCCGGTCCCGATGTCGACCACCTCGAACTGGCTCGTCCGGGTCGTGGCCCGCTCCACCACATAGCGCCCGGTGAGGTCCGGGCCTTCCGCCCCGACGGCCAGGATCCGCCGTCCCGCGGCTCGGCGGGATCCCGTCAGCCGAATCGGCTTATGCCAACCGTGACCCCGGTCCACCAGGACGCCGGCCCCCCGATGGGACAGCCACGCGGCGTCCGCGACCGGGCGCGGGTTCCCGCCGGTCACCAGGTTCTGCACCCGAGCTTCCCTCTTGTCCTCGTACCCACTGAGAAAGACCACGTCCCGGCCCTCCGCGACCAGCGCGGCGTCGGTCACGCGTGAACCGCTCGGCAGCCCCTTCTGCGACGCCTTCTCCTCCGTGCCCGTACGGCTCTGCCAGACCTGGACGTGAGAGCTGCGCGCCGTCCCCGAGTCGGCGGCCCTGTCAGCGACCACGCGGAGCACCAGCCGCCCGCTGTCCGAGAAGTCGAGTGCCACTGTGTCCGGCATGTGCTGGGTCCCCAGCGCCGGCCGCGGACCGGCCCACAGGTGCTTGTGGGTGCGTACGTCGTAGCAGTGGACCGTCCCGTCGGCGGTCACGATGGCCAGCAGCGCACCGTCATCGCTGAACTCGGCGTGCTTCGGAGCTCCTCCGCCGGTCAGCCCCGGCACCCGCCACGAGCTCGCCCGCCCGTCACCGAGCCCCGTCCACACCTGGGCGTGCGCGGCACCGTCCCGACCGACAGACGTGGTCACGACCGTGGAACCGTCCGGCGTCATGTCGATGCTCCCGATGGGCTCGGCCCCCTGCCCCTTGTGCACGGAGATCACCGACATGCCGCCGAGGTACGCCTGAAGCAGTGCCTGCCGTGCCTCCTTGCCCGGATGGGTGTGCCACGCGGCCAAGGAGAGCCGTGCCGCCATGCCCGGCTCGGTCGCCGCCAACCGGAGCGCGTCCTCCACCAGCCGCCGGGACACCATCGTCCGTACGCGTTCTTCCAGGGCCCGCTCTCCGCGCCACATCTGCACCGCCAGATATCCCGCCAGCAGCGCCAGCACGACCACCACCGCCGTCGCCAGCCGCCAGCGCCTCAGCGCACGTTGCTGATGCCGTCGGCTCGACTCCATGTAGTCGCGCTCCGGCTGAGTGATCTCCTCGCGGTGATCCGGATCCGCAAGCCGCTCCAGCGACGTGGCCAGCATCGTCCCCCGCAGCAGCGCCCCCGGCTCCCCTCCCGTCTCCCTCCAGTGCCCCATCGCCTGCAGCAGCCGCTCCTGCCAGGCCCGGAAGTCCCGGGACGCCGTCAGCCACGTCTCCAGGCGGCCCCAGGCGCGGACCAGTTCCTCGTGGGCCAGGTCGACGATGGGGTCGTCGTCGGGACCGTGGGTGATACGGACGAAGCGGGTGCGGGTGGCCAGGGCCTCCGCGACTTCCCGGAGGTCGGGCGGCAGGGGTGCGAGGCGTACCGGCTTGCGGGTGAAGCCGCCCGCGTCGTCGGGGCGGGCCAGCTGGGTGAAAAGGCGGCGGACCGGGGCCTCTCCGTGCACGGCGATGACGTCGCCCACGCGTTGTTCGGCGTGCGCGGACAGGGCGCCGGCGACTCCGCCCAGAGCCTCGTAGCCGGAGTGGGTGAGTCGTACGCCCTTCTCGTGCGACCAGAGTTCGGTGAGGGCGAACTCCATCAGGGGAAGGTGACCCGGTTCGTCCTCGGCGTCGTCGACGATGCGTACGGCGAGGCCGGTGTCGAGGGTGAGGCCGGGGACACGGGCCGCCGGACCTTCGATGGCACGGAGCAACGCCGATCGCCCCAGCGGCGCGACCACTTGGGCGCAGTCGCTGAGGACGCGGGCGGTGACCGGGTCGGCCAGGTCGTCCAGGCAGGAGGAGCGCAGGGTCGCGAGAACGCGCAACCGGCGCCCCTCCGCCGGTGCCGAGACGAGATCCACCACCAGTGCCAACAGGGCGCGGGCCGTGGCCGTTTCGGCGGCGACCGTCTCCTCCAGCTGGTTGAGGAAGAAGACATGGCCGCGCGGGCCGCAGTGGTCCAGCACTCGCCGCCCGAGTTCGGCGGCGGTCGGACCGTCCGCGGAGTCCAGCAGGTCCGCCAGGGCGAGCGCGGCACGCTCCTGCTCCACGGCGGCCAGCGCGGGGTTGAGGGCCGCCTCGGGCCGGGGCGCGGGCACGGCGGCGGGGTCGGGACCAGGGCGGGGGCCGGGGTCGGGACCCGGCGACATCACCGGTCCGGCGTCGGGACCGGTCGCAGGCGACCCCGACGCAGCGCCACCGGAACCGGCCTCGGGCGATGGCCCCTGTGCGACTGCGGCACCAGACGCCCCCAACGCCCCCGCCGCCCAAGCCGCCCCCGATGCTCCCAACACCCCCACCACCGCCCGAGCCACCGTCAGCGACGCCCGTGTCCCCGGCAGTGGGCGGATCTCCGAGACGGTGAACCCCTCGGCCCGCAGTCGGGGCAGTACCCCGGCCCGTACCAGGGACGTCTTGCCGCTGCCGGACGGACCCACCACCGGGACCACCAAGTGCCGTTCGACCGCGTCGAGGAGCCGACGCGTCTCGTCCTCCCGGCCGAAGAAGTACTCGGCGTCCTTCTCGCGGAACGCGTCGAGACCGCGGTACGGGCAGCGGCGCCGACCGGGCTGGAGGTCGAGGAGCGCGGCGGCCGGGATGAGGTACGACGTCGTCGCCGAGGCGCCGCGGTCGGTCGCGACCGTCATGCCGATGACCGCGCCGGCCTCCTCGTCCCAGACCGGCGCTCCGCTGCATCCGGGGCCGATGCGATGGCCCGTGCCGTCCGTCTCCATCGCGATCCAGCCCTGGCCGACGATGTCGAGCAGCCGTCCGCCGATCCAGGCGCCGTGCTCGGCGGTGGCGGGAAAGCCGAGGACGCGGAAGCGGTGGTGCCAGACGTCGCCCGCGCCCGCCAGCGGGACCGCGCCACCGGGTGCGCCTTCCGGCAGCCGCAGCAAGGCGATGTCGCCGGTGCCGTCCGTTGCCACCGGCCGCCAGCCGGACACCTTCGCCTCGTAGGTCACCGCGCCCGGCAGCAGCGGGAACTCCACCGTCACCGACGGCACCGGCGGCGTCGCCGCTCTCGCGTCGGTGCGCAGCGCGTCCGCGACCACATGGGCGCAGGTGACGACCGTGCCCGGGGCGAGCAGGAAGCCCGTCCCCACGGACCGGCCGTCGACGCCGCGCACCCGGACCACCGCGGTGCCGAGCTCTTCCAGGGAACCGGCACCCTTTCCCCGTAGACCCGTTTCACCAATGTTCATACAGACTCGCCGAGTTTCCTCTATCTCATCATGCTTCGTACGAGATATTGCAGGTGCCGGGCGCCCCTGTCCGCAACCGAGTCGCGGCAAGGCCACCCGGCTCGGGGAATTGGTCCCGAGTCCGCCCCTACAGGTCCGGTGTGGTGCTAGCCATGTGGGGTTCTCCACACTCCCCCGCCGCAGGTCAACGGCAAGTTGACGGCCCTTCCAACCCCGTGGTGGACTTCCGGGGCCAGCTACGGCGGCAGAAGAGGAAGCCGGTGCGAATCCGGCGCGGTCCCGCCACTGTCACCGGGGTAGAAAGCCCCGGGAGCCAGGAACTCTCGCCGCCGGTCTCGTCGAACCAGGGCGTGGACACCCTGAGTGAGGACACAACGCGATGCTCGCCTGCCGATCGACACGCAGTACCAGACCGTCGTCTGACCTCACGGTCGGCTGACTCCGATGCGAGCCGATCGCGTCTTCGCGTACGGCGCCGCCGCCGGGCTTCTCGGTGATCTGCTGCTCGGCGACCCTCGCCGGGGGCATCCGGTCGCCGCGTTCGGGCGCGCCGCCGGTGCCGTGGAAAGAGTGCTGTGGCGCGACGACCGCGCACGGGGTGCGCTGCACACGGCCGTGTGCGCCGGTGGCGCCGTCGCCGTCGGAGCGCTCGCCGCGCGTGCCGTCCGTACCTCTCCCGCCGCGTCTCTCGCCCTGACCGGCGCCGCCACCTGGGCGGTGGTCGGGGGGACTTCGCTCGCCCGGGAGGCCCTCACGATCGGGCGCGCCCTGGAGGCGGGGGACGTCGAGGGCGCGCGGGCGCGCCTGCCGCATCTGTGCGGGCGGGATCCGCAGGCGCTGGACGCGGACGGGATCGCGCGGGCGGTCGTGGAGTCCGTCGCCGAGAACACCTCCGACGCGGTGGTGGGCGCGCTGGTGTGGGGTGCCGTCGGCGGGGTGCCGGGGCTGCTCGGGTTCCGGGCCGTGAACACGCTCGACGCCATGGTGGGCCACAAGTCGCCCAAGTACCGCCGGTACGGGTGGGCTTCGGCACGGCTCGACGACGTGGCGGGGTGGCCGGGGGCCCGGCTGACCGCCGTACTCGCCGCCGTCGCCGGGGGAGATCCGCGCGGGGCGGTACGGGCCTGGCGCGCCGACGCCGGCAAGCACCCCAGCCCCAACGCCGGGCCCGTCGAGGCCTCGTTCGCGGGGGCGCTCGGGGTGCGCCTCGGCGGGACGCTGTCGTACGGCGGGCGGGTGGAGCATCGGCCCGTGCTCAACGGGGCGGGGCGCGCCGTCGCCGTCCAGGACATCGAGAGGGCCGTACGGCTGTCGAGGCGCGTCGGCTGGCTGGCGCTCGGCGTCTGTGCCGCCGCGCGCCGTATCGCGAAGGGACGTACGTCATGACGGGCGGTGGGCTTCTCGTCGCCGGAACCACCTCGGACGCGGGCAAGAGCGTCGTCACCGCCGGGATCTGCCGGTGGCTGGTGCGGCAGGGGGTCAAGGTCGCACCCTTCAAGGCGCAGAACATGTCCCTCAACTCGTTCGTGACGCGCGAGGGCGCCGAGATCGGGCGGGCGCAGGCCATGCAGGCGCAGGCGTGCCGCCTGGAGCCGACCGCGCAGATGAATCCCGTGCTGCTCAAGCCCGGTGGCGAGCGGAGCAGCCAGGTCGTCCTGCTGGGCAGGCCGGTGGGCGAGATGAGTGCACGCGGGTACCACGGGGGGCGGCAGCAGGCGCTGCTCGGGACGGTGCTCGACTGTCTCGCCGAACTGCGGGACACGTACGACGCGGTGATCTGTGAGGGGGCCGGCTCTCCGGCCGAGATCAATCTGCGGCGGACCGACATCGTCAACATGGGCATCGCCCGCAGTGCGCGGCTGCCCGTGCTGGTCGTGGGTGACATCGACCGCGGGGGCGTCTTCGCCTCCTTCTTCGGGACCGTGGCGCTGCTCTCCCCCGAGGACCAGGAGCTCATCGCCGGGTTCCTCGTCAACAAGTTCCGGGGCGACGTGTCGCTGCTCGAACCCGGGCTCGACATGCTCCACGGCCTCACCGGCCGGCACACCTACGGTGTCCTGCCCTTCCGGCACGGGCTCGGCATCGACGAGGAGGACGGGCTGCGGGTCTCGCTGCGCGGCACGGTCCGGGAGTCGGTCGTCGCGCCGCCCGTCGGCGAGGATGTGCTGCGGGTCGCGGTCTGTGCCGTCCCGCTGATGTCCAACTTCACCGACGTGGACGCCCTGGCCGCCGAGCCGGGTGTTGTCGTGCGGTTCGTGGACCGGCCGGAGGAGCTGGCCGACGCGGATCTGGTGGTGCTCCCCGGCACCCGGGGAACCGTGCGCGCGCTGGAGTGGCTGCGGGAACGGGGACTCGCGCAGGCCATCGAGCGCAGGGCCGCCGAGGGGCGGCCGATCCTCGGCATCTGCGGTGGCTTCCAGGTGCTCGGCGAGCACATCGAGGACGAGGTCGAGAGCCGCGCGGGCCAGGTCGACGGGCTCGGGATCCTGCCGGTACGGGTGCGGTTCGCCCGCGAGAAGACCCTGACCCGGCCCGTCGGCGAAGCCCTCGGGGAGCGGGTGGAGGGGTACGAGATCCATCACGGGGTCGCCGAGGTCAGCGGGGGCGACGGGTTCATCTCCGATGACGAAGGACACAGCCTCGACGGGTGCCGGGTCGGGCAGACCTGGGGCACGCACTGGCACGGCTCGCTGGAGTCGGACGGCTTCCGGCGGGCCTTTCTGCGCGAGGTGGCGGCCGCCGCGGGCCGACGCTTCGTACCGGCCCCCGACACATCGTTCGCCGCGCTGCGCGAGGAGCAGCTCGACCGGCTCGGCGACCTGATCGAACAGCACGCGGACACGGACGCGCTCTGGCGGCTCATCGAGTCGGGCGCGCCGCAAGGACTGCCCTTCATTCCACCGGGAGCGCCCGCATGAGCACACCCTTCCCCTTCACGGCCGTTGTCGGCCAGGACGACCTGCGGCTCGCGCTGCTGCTGAACGCCGTGTCACCGGCGGTCGGCGGTGTGCTGGTGCGCGGCGAGAAGGGCACCGCCAAGTCGACGGCGGTACGGGCGCTTTCGGCGCTGCTGCCGCAGGTACCCGTCGTCCCCGGCTGCCGTTTCTCGTGCGACCCGGCGCGGCCGGACGCCGGGTGCCCGGACGGGCCGCACGAGCCGGGAGCGGGGGCCGAGCGCCCGGCCCGCATGGTCGAACTGCCCGTCGGCGCCTCCGAGGACCGGCTGGTGGGCGCGCTGGACATCGAGCGGGCGCTGTCGGAGGGCGTGAAGGCCTTCGAGCCCGGCCTGCTCGCGGACGCGCACCGCGGGATCCTCTACGTCGACGAGGTCAACCTCCTCCACGACCACCTGGTCGACCTGCTCCTCGACGCGGCCGCGATGGGCGCGTCGTACGTCGAGCGGGAGGGTGTCTCCGTACGGCACGCCTCGAAGTTCCTCCTCGTCGGCACCATGAACCCCGAAGAGGGCGAGCTGCGGCCGCAGTTGCTCGACCGGTTCGGGCTGACCGTCGAGGTCGCGGCCTCGCGCGAGCCCGACCAGCGGGTGGAGGTCGTGCGCCGGCGCCTCGCCTACGACGACGACCCGGCCGGCTTCACCGCGCGCTGGGCGGACGACGAGGCCGAGGTACGCGGGCGCATCGCCGCCGCACGGGAGTTGCTGCCGTCGGTGCGGCTCGGTGACGGTGCGCTGCGGCAGATCGCGGCGACCTGCGCGGCCTTCGAGGTGGACGGCATGCGGGCCGACATCGTGATGGCGCGTACGGCGACCGCGCTGGCCGCGTGGGCCGGGCGGACCGACGTACAGGCCGAGGACGTCCGGCAGGCGGCGCTGCTCGCGCTGCCGCACCGCAGGCGGCGCAATCCCTTCGACGCTCCGGGACTCGACGAGGACAAGCTCGACGAGACGCTGGAGGAGTTCGCCGGCGACGACGAGAGTCGGGGCGAGAACGACAACGAGAGCGAGAGCGAGAGCGACGAGGATCCCGATCCGGACGGGCCCGGCGGGGGTGGCGGGCAGCCGCCGTCCGAGCCGGACGGGCCGCAGGGTGGTGACACGGGCACGCAGCCCGAGGCCGGGGAGGGCGGGCAGCCGCAGGCCCCCGGTGCCGGGGAGCAGCAGCCCGTGCGGGCTTCGGAACCCTTCCGCACCAAGGTGCTCAGCGTGCCCGGTCTCGGCGAGGGCGCGGCGGGACGGCGCTCGCGGGCACGGACCGAGCACGGGCGGACGACCGGGGCGCGACGGCCCCGGGGGGCGCTGACCAAGCTGCACCTGGCGGCGACCGTGCACGCGGCGGCACCGCATCAGCGGACCCGGGGACGGTCGGGGCCGGGGCTGGTCGTGCGGCGCGACGATCTGCGGCAGGCGACCCGGGAAGGGCGTGAGGGCAACCTCGTGCTGTTCGTGGTCGACGCCTCGGGGTCGATGGCGGCGCGGCAGCGGATGAGCGCCGTGAAGGGCGCGGTGCTGTCGCTGCTGCTGGACGCGTATCAGCGGCGGGACAAGGTGGGGCTGGTGACGTTCCGCGGGACGACCGCGGAGGTCGCCCTGCCGCCGACCTCGTCGGTGGACGCGGCGGCGGTGCGGCTGGAGTCGCTGCCGACCGGCGGGCGTACGCCGCTCGCGGCGGGTCTGCTGCGGGCGCACGAGGTGCTTCGGGTGGAGCGGCTGCGGGACCCGGCGCGGCGGGCGCTGGTCGTCGTCGTGACCGACGGGCGTGCCACCGGCGGGACGGAGCCGGTCGCCCTGGCCGGGCGGGCCGCGCGGCTGTTCGCGGCCGACGGCGTCGCCTCCGTGGTCGTCGACTGCGAGTCCGGGCATGTGCGGCTGGGCCTCGCCGGGCAGCTCGCGGGTGAGCTGGGCGGTACCGCGGTGACGCTGGACGAGCTCCGGGCGGACTCGATCGCCGGTCTCGTCAGGGAGGTTCAGGGTGGATCGCAGGGTGGATCGAAGAGGAGGGCCGCGTAATGCCGCAGGGGCAGCCGAGTGTGGTGCCGCAGGACGGACTGACGACTCGTCAGCGCCGTAATCGACCGCTGGTGATGGTGCACACCGGGGTGGGCAAGGGCAAGTCCACCGCCGCCTTCGGGATGGCGCTGCGCGCCTGGAACCAGGGGTGGCCGATCGGGGTGTTCCAGTTCGTCAAGTCGGCGAAGTGGAAGGTCGGCGAGGAGAACGCGCTGCGGGTGCTGGGCGCCAGCGGCGAGGGCGGCACCGTCGACTGGCACAAGATGGGGGAGGGCTGGTCGTGGGTGCAGCGTGACCTCCAGGGTGACAACTCCAGCAACGAGGAGAAGGCCCGGGAGGGCTGGGAGCAGGTCAAGCGGGACCTGGCCGCCGAGTCGTACAAGCTGTACGTCCTCGACGAGTTCGCCTATCCCCTGCACTGGGGGTGGATCGACGTCGACGAGGTGCTCGACGTGCTGCGCGACCGGCCCGGAACCCAGCATGTCGTCATCACCGGGCGGAACGCGCCCGACAAGCTCGTCGACTTCGCCGACCTCGTGACCGACATGTCCAAGGTCAAGCACCCCATGGACGCCGGGCAGAAGGGCCAGCGGGGTATCGAGTGGTGACGTCCTCGTCCGTCTTCGTCCCCCGGCTGGTCATCGCCGCGCCCTCCTCGGGCAGCGGCAAGACCACCGTCGCCACGGGGCTGATGGCCGCGCTCGCCGCGCGGGGGCTGGCCGTGTCCCCGCACAAGGTCGGGCCGGACTACATCGACCCCGGGTATCACGCGCTCGCCACCGGGCGGGTGGGGCGCAACCTCGACGCGTACCTGTGCGGGCCGGAGCTGGTCGAGCCGTTGTTCCTGCACGGGGCGCGGGGCTGCGACATCGCGGTCGTCGAGGGCGTCATGGGGATGTTCGACGGGGCCGCCGGGCAGGGGGAGCTGGCGTCCACCGCGCATGTGGCGAAGCTGCTCCGGGCGCCGGTGGTGCTGGTCGTCGACGCGTCGTCGCAGTCGCGGTCCGTGGCGGCGCTGGTGCACGGGTTCGTGTCCTGGGATCCGCAGGTGCGGGTCGGGGGCGTGATCCTGAACAAGGTGGCCTCCGACCGGCACGAGGAGTTGTTGCGGGAGGGGCTGGAGTCGGCCGGGGTGCCGGTGCTGGGGGTGCTGCGGCGGACGGCCGGGGTGGATACGCCGTCGCGGCATCTGGGGCTGGTGCCGGTCGCGGAGCGGCGGGCGGCGGCGGTGGACGCGGTGGCGGCGATGGCCGCGCAGGTGCGGGACGGGTGTGATCTTCAGGCGCTGGTTTCGCTGGCGCGCAGTGCGGGGGCGTTGTCGGGTGCGGCTTGGGATGCGGCTGATGTCTTGGCTTCCTCGCCCCCGCCGCCCCTACCCGTCCCATCCCTGGGGGCTGCGCCCCCAGACCCCCGCCATCGGCCCTTCGGGCCTCGTCCTCAAACGCCGGACAGGCTGGAAGAAGCGGCTGGGGCGAAGCCAGTAGTAGCCGTTGCCGGTGGGCCTGCCTTCACCTTCTCCTACGCCGAGCACACCGAACTTCTCACCGCCGCCGGTGCCGAGGTCGTTCCCTTCGATCCGCTGCGGGACGAGCAACTGCCCGACGGGATCCGGGGGTTGGTGATCGGGGGCGGGTTCCCCGAGGTGTATGCCGCCGAACTGTCGGCCAATGAGCCGCTGCGCAAGGCCATCGGGGAGTTCGCGCTCAGCGGGGCTCCGGTCGCCGCCGAGTGTGCGGGGCTGCTGTATCTGTGCCGGGAGCTGGACGGGCAGCCGATGTGCGGGGTCCTCGACGCCCGTGCCCGTATGTCGGAGCGGCTGACGCTCGGCTACCGGGACGCGGTGGCCGTGAGCGACAGTTCGCTGGCGGTGGCCGGGACGCGGATGCGGGGGCACGAGTTCCACCGGACGGTCGTGGAGCCCGGGGCAGGGGATCTGCCGGCCTGGGGTATGCGGGTGCCGGAGAAGCGGGTCGAGGGGTTCGTGCGGCGAGGGGTGCACGCGAGCTATCTGCACACGCACTGGGCGGCCGAGCCCGGTGTCGCCCGCCGGTTCGTGGAGAGGTGCCGTACCCAGGACGGAGTGGCCCGGTGAGACCGGGCGCGCCCGGATCCCTGGTGGTCGGTGTCGGTGCCTCGAAGGGCGCCTTGGTCGACGAGGTCCTCGCACTGATCGAGGGCACGCTCGCCGACGCCGGCCTCTCCCCCGGCTCCCTCGCCGAAATCGCCACCGTCGACGCCAAGGCCGACGAACCCGGCATCGTCCAGGCCGCCGCGCGTCTCGGTGTCCCCCTCGTCACCTACCCCGCCGACGAGTTGGCCGCCGTCGAGGCCCCGCATCCCTCCGGCGCGTCCCTCGCCGCGCTGGGCACCCCCTCGGTCGCCGAGGCGGCCGCCCTCGTGCGCGGCGGAGAACTCCTCGTACCGAAGCGGAGGTCGCGGCGCGCCGACGGACAGCCGGCGCGGGTGACCTGTGCCGTCGTACGGCGTCCGGGCCGACATGATGTCGGTGCCGCCGTGCGCGGCGCACTGCCGCAGCACCCCGCTCCACCCTCCGAGGAGTCATCGTGACCACTGAGCCGCCCGCCCTGCTCATCGCCGGCCATGGCACCCGGGACGAAGCGGGAGCCGAGGCGTTCCGCGACTTCGTGCGGCAGTTGGGGCGCCGCCACCCCCAGCTGCCCGTCTCGGGCGGCTTCCTCGCGCTCTCCTCCCCGGGCCTGGGCGAGGCCGTCACCGAGCTGTTGGGGCACGGCGTCCGGCGGTTCGCCGCCGTGCCGCTGATGCTGGTGTCCGCCGGGCACGTCAAGGGCGACATCCCGGCCGCGCTGGCCCGCGAGCGGGAGCGGCACCCCGGGATCTCGTACACCTACGGCCGCCCGCTGGGCCCGCATCCGGCGCTGCTGTCCGTGCTGGAGCGACGGCTGGACGAGGCGCTCGGCATCGAGGGGCGCACGCCCGGGGACCGGGCCGAGGTGACCGTGCTGCTGGTCGGACGCGGCTCGACGGACCCGAACGCCAACGCCGAGCTGCACAGGGCGGCGCGGCTGCTGTGGGAGGGGCGCGGCTACGCGGGTGTGGAGACGGCGTTCGTGTCGCTGGCGGCGCCGGACGTGCCCAGCGGCCTCGACCGGTGCGTGCAGCTGGGGGCGCGGCGGATCGTCGTCCTGCCCTACTTCCTGTTCCCGGGCGTCCTGCCGGAGCGGGTGCGGGACCAGACCGAGGGCTGGGCGGCGGCGCACCCGGAGACCGAGGTGCGGTCGGCGGGCGTCATCGGTCCGGTGCCGGAGCTGCTGGATCTGGTGATGCAGCGGTACGAGGAGGCGGTCAGGGGCGACCACGACGGTCACGACCGGCACCGCCATGACCAGCAGTGCCATGACCAGCACGGACAGCACGATCAGCGACTCCGGCACCAGGAAAACCACTCCCATGCACTCTGAAGCACACGACCTTCGCCACCACGGCGACGCCGAGGTCCGTGACGACGGTTCGGCGCTGGTCGACCTCGCCGTGAACGTCCGCGCGGACACACCGCCCACCTGGCTGCGGGAGCGGATCGCCGCGTCGCTGGGCTCCCTCGCGGCCTACCCGGACGGGCGGGCCGCGCGGGCGGCGGTGGCGGCGCGCCACGGGCTGCCGGCGGAGCGGGTGCTGCTGACGGCGGGGGCGGCGGAGGCGTTCGTTCTGCTGGCGCGGGCGCTGAAGGTGCTCCGGCCGGTCGTCGTGCACCCGCAGTTCACGGAGCCGGAGGCGGCGCTGCGGGACGCGGGCCTCGGTGTCGACCGGGTGCTGCTGCGGGAGGAGGACGGCTTCCGCCTCGATCCGGCTGCCGTCCCCGAGGACGCCGACCTGGTGGTCGTCGGCAATCCCACCAACCCGACCTCGGTGCTGCACCCGGCCGCCTCCCTCGCCGAACTCGCCCGTCCCGGGCGGACGTTGGTGGTGGACGAGGCGTTCATGGACGCGGTGCCGGGTGAGCGGGAGGCGTTGGCGGGGCGGACGGACGTGCCCGGTCTGGTGGTGCTCCGCAGCCTGACCAAGACATGGGGGCTGGCCGGGCTGCGGATCGGTTACGTCCTGGCCGCGCCGGAGACCATAGCCGAGTTGGAGTGCGCCCAGCCCCTGTGGCCCGTCTCCACGCCCGCGCTCGCCGCCGCCGAGGCCTGTGTGGCGCCGCCGGCCCTGGCGGAGGCGGCTCACGCGGCCCACCGCATCGCCGCCGACCGGGCCCACCTCGTCGCCGGACTGGGCGAGTTCGCCTCGTCCGGACTCAGGGTCGTCGGGCCCGCCGAGGGTTCCTTCGTCCTCGTACGGCTGCCGAGGGCGGCCGCCGTACGACACCATCTGCGCGATCTCGGGTTCGCGGTGCGGCGCGGGGACACCTTCCCCGGGCTGGGCGAGGAGTGGCTGCGGCTGGCGGTGCGGGACCGGGGGACGGTCAACCGGTTCCTGCGGGCGCTGGACCAGGCGATGGCTCTGGCGCGTCGCTGAGCCCGGCCGGTACCCGCTCCAGGGTGCCGTCCGGGAAGCGGACCTCCACGGTGCCGTCGGCGGCGACGGTCGCGCCCGCTCCCGTGAGTGACGTGAGCGGGTCGGCGCTCAGCACGACCAGCGTGACCAACAGCGGTGGCGCTTGCGGGAGTTGGAGCACCGGGGTCGCCGAGTGGTGGCCCACGGCATTCCTGCCGACGGCACGCACGACCGACGCCTCGGCGTCGTCCCAGCCGTGGAGGCCGACGAGCGCGCTGGTCAGTCCGTCCGCGCGGCGGGCCACCGCCCGGGCCGGGCCGGTGTGCGCGTCCGGGGCCGCCGCGTCGTCGGCCACGGCCCAGCCGCCCTCCCGTACCGGCGTGCCGGCGGGTACGTCGAGGCGGTGCACCCGCGCTTCCCACGCGCCGTGCACCAGGCTGACGGTTTCGATCCGGCCCTCCTGCCAGGACCCGGCCCGCCCGCCCGCGGCGCCCAGGGGATGGATGCGCCCACGCCGGGAGGGGGTGCCGTCGGAGGACAGCAACGCGAGCTGGTTGTCGGGGCCGGGGGTGTCCGGGGCGGTTGCGCTGGAGTAGGCGAGCCGGGCGTAGTGGGGGCTGTCGTCGTCCTTCGCGGGCGGGGGCGGGAGGCGGTCGCTGCCGTGGTTGACCAGCCGGACGATGCCGTCGGCCGTGGTGGAGTGCAGCAGCCAGCCCGGGGCGGGCAGGGCCAGGCCGATGTCCTCCGTGTCCACGGGGGCGGGCTCCTCCGGTGCCGTCCAGACGGGGTGGTCGGCGGGCAGGAGCAGCCCCAGGAAGGCCTTGCTCGCCCAGTACGGGGAGGCGGGGCCCGAGTAGCGCTGGGTGACGGGGAGGAAGGGCTGGTACCAGCCGAGGGTGAGCAGGCCGCGCTCGTCGGGCGCGCCCCGCTCGGCGAAGTGCCTCAGCGCGCCGGAGGCGAGGCGGCGGGTGCGGCCCGGCGGCAGCGGGCTGGCGTCGGCGAGGGCGCCCGCCCACAGCGGGGCGGTGACCGCGAAGCGGTAGGTGAGGGAGCGGCCCTGGTGGACGGGGGCGCCGTCGGAGCCGAAGAAGTGCTGGTGGACGGGGAGGAACTCGCGCAGCCGGGCACGGTGGCGGGCCACGGTGGCCGGGGCCGCCCGCGACCCCGCGATCCGCGCCCACAGCACCGGATACAGGTGCAGCGCCCAGGCGTTGTAGTAGTCGAACTTCCGCCCGTCACCGTCGGTGTACCAGCCCCCGCCCCGGTACCAGTCGTCCAGGCGGGCCAGCCCGGCGTCGATCTCGGCCCGGCTGTGCGGGGCGCCGACGGAGGCGAGGAACTCCTCGGTGATGACCTGGAACAGGCGCCAGTTGGAGTCGTTGACGTCCGCGCCGACGAAGGCGCCGAGCCAGGCGCACACCCGCTGCCGTACGCCGTCGTCGAGGTGGTCCCACAGCCAGGGGCGGGACTCGTGCAGCGCGATGGCGACGGAGGCGGCCTCGACCATCGGCTGGGCGCGGTCGGTGATGGGCGGCCAGTGTTCGGGGTGGTGCGGGTCGGTGCCGGCGGCCAGTCCGGTGGCGTACCGCTCGATGAGCGCGGGTCCGACCCGGCCGCCCGAGCCCGCGATGCGGAAGGCGGCGAGGAGGAAGGAGCGCGCGAAGCCCTCCAGGCCGTCGGACCAGGGGCCGGAGTGGCTGGGCGGGCCGGGCAGGCGGTACTGGGCGAACCCGGGGGTGGCGTACGGCAGCAGTCCGTCGAGGAGCCGGTCGGCGCTCGCCTCCCAGTGGGCGCGGGTCCAGCCGGTGATCGGTGAGAGCGAGGGGTCGGGCTCGGGTAGGTGGGTCGGGTCGGGGAGCGACACATCCGGGGCGCTCATACGGGACCACGTCCTCCTTCTGTCAGTGGGCGGGAGTGACGCGCCCCAAAGGGGCGCGGGACCGTGTCGATATGCGGCTCCGCCGCGTGGGCGCGACCAGCCACGAACCACCCGCAGCCGCCTACGACACCCGAGGGGAGGCGACGCTCCGGCGCACGACGATGTGTGTGCCGAGCACATGGTGATTCCCCGAGGCATGTTCGGCATCGCGCAGAGCGATCCGCACGGCGGCGCGGCCGAGTTCCTCGGCGGGGGTACGAACGGTGGTCAGGGGCGGATTGAAGTCCTCGGCAAGCGGAATGTCGTTGTACCCGACGACCGAGATGTCGTCAGGGACGGCAAGCCCCGCATCGGTGATCGCCCTCAGGGCGCCCGCGGCAACCATGTCGTCCCCGGCCACGACGGCGGTGAACTCCCGTGTCTCCCTGAGCAGTTGGGTCATGGCCCGCAAGCCCGCCGCCCGCCCCAGCCCGCAGTCGACAACCCGCGCGGCCGCCGCGGGCAGCCCGTGCTCGGCGAGCGCGCCCCGGTACCCGGCGACCCGCGCGTCCAGGGCCGTGTTCCCGGGCAGCCCGCCGAGGAAGACGATCCGCCGGTGCCCGGCCGACAGCAGATGCCCGGTGATGGCCCGGGCCCCCGCCTCGTTGTCGAACTCGACGACCAGCGCGGGGGTATCAGGATCCGGAGCAGGCCGGCCGCACAGCACCAGCCGCGCCCCCGACGCGTCCAGCGCCTGCGCGTAGTGGGCCACGCGCGAGCGGTACGCGTCGTCCTCGACGACCCCGCCGACCAGGATCACCAGCCGCGCCCCCTCCTCCCGCATCAGCTGCACGAACTCCATCTCGCGCTGCGGATCCCCGCCGGTCGCGCCGACCACGCACAGCCAGCCCCGGTCGGCGGCCTCCGCCTCCACTCCCTCGGCGACCTGGGCGTAGAAGGGGCTGGTGACCTGGCGGACGACGACGGCGGCCATCTTGCGGCCCCCGCCGACCAGCGCGCGGGCATGCGCGTTGGCGACGTAGTCGAGGTCGCGCGCGGCACGCAGCACGCGGGCCCTGGTCGAGGTGGGCACGGGATGGTTGCCGCTCAGCGCACGGGATGCCGTGGCCACCGACACGCCCGCCCGCTCGGCGACCTCGCGGATCGTCACCCGCCGCCTGGGCCCCGTGTCCCCCATGGTGTTCCCCATCCCCCGCGCCTCCTGTTCCGCCGGCCCGCCGCTCACGCGCCCGCCGCGTGGTCCTTCGCGAACTCCTCGGCCATTCTGTCGCCGCCCCGGGCCCGCCATGTCTTGACCGCCGCGTCCCAGTCCGTGAGCGGCAGCCGCCCCGCGACGATTCCGGTGACGGTGTCGTCGAGGAGGGCCTTGAGGGTGGTGCCCTGGGCGTTCCTGGTGCGCGACTGCAGGCCGAAGGAGGCGTCGCGGACGGCGTGCGGCACGACCTCGCGCTGCCAGGCGTGCAGGGCGCGTACGGCGTCCGGCATGCCCGGCACGAACAGCACCTGGGGGCCTTCGGCGAGGTACTTCAGCGGCAGGTTGGTGTTGTTCTCGACCTCGCCGAGCCTGGTGGGCTCGGGTGAGCCGTCCTTGCCGCGGGTGAAGTGGGTGCCCTCGACGCCGTAGTGGACCAGTTCCCACTCCTTGCTGCCGAAGGGGGCGGCGAGGAAGTCGAGGACGCGGAGCAGCATCTCCACGCGTTCCTTCCCGGCCTTCTTCAGCACGGTGTAGCCGAAGGAGCGGCGGGCCGCGACGATGCCGCCGGGTTCACCGCCGACGCTGTACGGGAGCGCCGCGGCCGGGGTCATCCCGTCCGGTGCCTCCCGGTACTTGGGCAGGTAGGCGCCGAATCCGTCCTGCATGGAGCCGACAGTGCCGTTGTAGTAGAGGGTGGTCAGGTCGATCTGGGAGATGGACGTGGCGTCGGGGTGGTAGCAGCCGTCCTTGCGCAGCCGGGCCTGGTAGGCGATGGACGCCTTGTAGCGTTCGTCGGCGCAGCCCGGCAGGAAGACTCCGTCCTTGGTGACGGCCCAGTTCTGGGGCGCGTTGTGGGCGGCGGAGTGGAAGGCGTTGCCGAACAGGGAGCCGTTGGCGGCGCCGAGCGCGTACGTACGACCGCTGGTGGCCCGCCCCGCCACGGCCGCGAAGTCGTCGGCGGTCCAGCCCTCCTTCATGCCGGCGTCGGTGAACATGCCCTGGTTGAGCCAGAGGGTGGAGCCGGGCAGCGGGCGTTCCAGGGGGATGCCGTAGACGCGGCCGCCGATCCGGCCCATGTCGCGCCAGGCGTGGGTGGGGATGTTCGCGAGGTTGGGGTAGTCGGCGATCGCCTCGCCGGAGAGGAACGGTGTGAGGTCCTGCGCGCGCCGCTGCACGAACTCGGCCTCGCGGGGCAGCACGAACCCGGCGAACAGGTTGATGATGTCGGGCAGGGTGTCGGCGTCGCCCGCCATGACCGTGGCCATCTTCTTCTGGTAGTCGGCCTGGGAGACGATCGTGTACTCGATCTTCACGCCGAGGGCCTTCTCGACGGCTGCCCAGAACCGGTTGGCGGAGGCGGGCTTGGGCGGGGTGCCGAAGGAGACCGACATGACCTTGACGGTGGAGCCGTCGCCCGGGGTGCGGGAGACGGACTTGACGAGGTCGGCGGGGTAGGCGGTGTACCCGGCCTGCACACCGGCCTCGGTGGCGGCGAGGTCGGCCTTGGGACCGCCGGCGGGCCGGTACGCCGGCCAGGGCGCGAGCTTCTTGCCCGCGTTGGAGACGTCGCTGTCGCCGGAGCCGGTGGAGCAGGCGGCCAGCAGACCGGGGGCGGCGACTGCGGCGCCACCGGCGGCGACGGAACGCAGTACGGTACGTCGGGACATGCCGGGCATGGGCGAATCACCTCTCTGCGTACGGTTGTTGATGTTGCGTCAGCTCTTGATGGCGCCGGTGAGCACGCCCTTGGTGAAGTACTTCTGGAGGAACGGGTAGACGAGCAGGATCGGCACGGTGGCGGTCACCAGGACGGCCATCTGCACGGTCTGCGGCGCGGTGACGGTCCCCTCGCCGGTGGTGGCGTCGGTGAGTCCGGAACCCGCGATGACGTAGGTGCGCAGGACCTGCTGGAGGGGCCAGTGGTCGCTCTCCAGATAGAGCGAGGCGTAGAACCAGGAGTTCCAGTAGGCCACCGCGTAGAAGAGTCCCACGACGGCGAGCGCGGCCTTCGACAGCGGCAGTACGACGGAGAGCAGCACCCGCCAGTCCCCCGCCCCGTCGAGGCGGGCGGCCTCGTACAGCTCCTCGGGGATGCCCTGGAAGAAGCCGCGCAGCACGACGAGGTTGAAGACGTTGACGAGGACGGGCAGCACCAGCGAGGCGTAACTGTCCAGCAGGCCCAGCTCCTTGACCAGCAGGAAGCTCGGGATCATGCCGGGCGGGAAGAGGAAGGCGAACAGGACCAGGAGCAGCACGGGGCGGCCGCCGAAGACGCCGGGGCGGGAGAGGGCGTAGGCGAGGGTGACGGTGCAGGCGAGGCTGAGCAGGGTGCCGACGACCGTCACGCCCGCGCTGACGCCGAGGGCGTGGGTGACGATGCCGCCGTCGAGGATGTCGCGGTAGGCGTCGAGGCTGGGCTCGGTCGGCCAGAGCACCCAGCCGCCGTTCGCCACGACCTCGTCGGTGGAGGCGAGCGAGGTCGAGACGATGACGAGGAACGGGACGCAGACCAGGAGGACGACGGCGACGAGGGCGAGGGCCTTGCCGGCCTGCGTCAGGGGCTTCGGTTTCTCCATCCAGCCCGGACGGGCGGGAGCACGGGTTCCGGCACTCACTTGTAGACCCCCTGTTCGCCGAGGCGGTGGGCGACCTTGTTGGCGGCGTAGACGAGGAGCGCGCCGACGACGCCCTTGAACAGGCCCGCGGCGGCCGCGAATCCGTAGTCGCCGCCGACGATGCCCTGGTAGTACACGAAGGTGTCGATGATCTCGGCGGCCTCCGGGCCGACCGCGTCGCGCTGGAGGAGCATCTGCTCGAAGCCGACGGAGAGGATCTCGCCGAGCCGCATGATCAGCAGCAGCACGATCACCGGGCGGATGGCGGGCAGCGTGACGTGCCAGAAGCGCCGCCAGGGCCCGGCGCCGTCGATGGCGGCGGCCTCGTACTGCTGCTCGTCGACCTGCGCGAGGGCGGCGAGGAAGATGATCGTGCCCCAGCCGGCGTCCTTCCAGATGACCTGGGCGACGACGAGCGGGCGGAAGGCGTCGGGGTCGCCGATGATGTCGACGGTGTGCAGCCCCATGCCGTCCAGCGAGGAGTTGAGCAGCCCGGTGTCGCCGAGGACCTGCTGGAAGAGGGCGACGACGATCACCCAGGAGATGAAGTGCGGGAGGTACGCCACCGACTGCACGAAGCGGCGGACCGTGCTCCAGGTGAGGCTGTGCAGGAGCAGGGCGAGGGCGAGCGGCACCGGGAAGTAGAAGACGAGCTGGAGGACGGCGATCCATACGGTGTTGAGGACGGAGTCCCAGAACGCGCCGTCCTCGAACATCCGCCGGAAGTTGCCGAGGCCCACCCAGGGGCTGCCCCAGAGGCCGTCGAAGGGGACGTACTCCTTGAAGGCGATGACGTTGCCGACCAGGGCGCCGTAGTGGAACAGCAGGAAGTAGGCGAGGCCGGGGAGCATGAGCAGGAACAGGGCCTTGCTCTGGAAGCGTTTTCGCCGGACAACTGCCATGGTCTCCCTCATGCCTTGGAGGTCTGGGCGATGAGGAAGTTAAAACGTTTTCACGACCGGGTCAACAGTTCTGACAGAGAACGGGAGTTGGCCCAGGTCGGCTGCTCAAGCCGGCCTGGGCCAAAGGTGAAGGCGCTTGCGGATCAGCCGCGGCCGCGGCGCGCCAGGGCCACCGCTCCCCCGCCCGCGACGAGGAGCGCGAGCGCGCCACCCGCGATGTACGGCGTCATGGAGTTGCCGCCGGTCTCGGCGAGTCCCTCGTCGGAGGCCTCGCCCTGGGGCTTGGCGTCGCCGGCCGAGCCGGTCCCCGAGCCGGTGCTCGGTTCGGCGCTCGGGTCGGCCTCGCGCGCGGGCTCGGCCGGGGTCTCGCAGGTCGCCTTCGCCAGGGTCAGGGTGCCCTCTACCTCCGCCACGTTCAGCTTCAACGGGTTGACGGAGACCTTGAGTTCGAGGGCGGTGGCGGCGGCCGTACGCGAGGTCTGCTCCGTCTTGGAGTAGTCCAGCCGCACGTCACCCACGCCCGGCACCTCGACGTTCGTGGTCCCGCCGGCGGTCAGGGTGACCTTCTTGCCCAGGACGGTGACATCGCCGAGCAGGTTGGACGTGGCGGTCGGCGTCTTCCCGGCCTCGCAGGTCGCCTTGGAGGTGACCTGGCCGACCTCGATGAGCGAGAGCAGCGGCAGACCGGGGAGGTGGACCTTGGCGTGGGCGAGGTTGGTGTACCCCTCGGCCTTGCCGTTCTCGACCGTGGCCTTCGACTGGGCGACCTCGGCGTTCAGCACGCTGAAGGGCTGGCCGCCGTCGACGCCGTTCAACTGGGCCGTCAGGGTCGCCTTCTCGGCGCTCTGCGGCGCCTGGACTTCATTGAGGGAGACCGCGAGCGGGACGTTCACGGTCTTGTTGAGCAGGGAGATGTCGAGCCCGGTGCGGAGCACGACGGCACTCGCGCGACCCTCGTCACCGGTCGCGTGAGCGGTGCCCGCGGCACCCAGGACCGCGGGACCCGCGGCCAGGGCGGTGGCCGTCGCGACGGTGGCGAGTCGGCGTGCGGGCAGGCGGAAGTTCTTGCCGTTCAAGGTGGGGACCCCCAGGGGAGACTTGCTCGGGACCCGGCAAGAATCGCGTACTCAGAGTGAACAGTCAGCAATCCGCCAGGACTTCACTCCTACGTGGGGTTTCCGTGAACTTTTTCGAATCGTGCGGCACGGGTGTTCCATGCTTTCACCGCCGCACCGGCATCTTTCCGATTACGCGGGTTGACGCCCCGGCGCGCGGGACGGCGCGCGCGACGACCCACCGCGGCCTTCCGTCACACTCCGTCGCGTTCCGTCGAGGTCAGCCGACGACCCGCCCGTTCAGCACCACCCGTCGCGGAGCCGCCAGGACCCGTACGTCGGCCCGCGGATCGGTCTCGTACACCACCAGGTCCGCCGCGGCCCCCTCCGCCAGGCCGGGGCGGCCGAGCCAGGACCGCGCCGCCCAGCTCGTCGCGGCGAGGGCCTGGACCGCGGGGATGCCGGCGGTGACCAGTTCCGCGACCTCGGCGGCCACCAGACCGTGCGGCAGGGTGCCGCCCGCGTCGGTGCCGACGAAGACCGGGATGCCGGCGTCGTAGGCGGAGCGGACCGTGTCGTAGCGTCGTTCGTGGAGCCGGCGCATATGGGCCGACCAGCGGGGGAACCGGGACTCGCCGCCGTCGGCCAGCTTCGGGAAGGTCGCGATGTTGACCAGGGTCGGCACGATCGCCACGCCGCGCTCGGCGAACAGCGGGATCAGGTCCTCGGTCAGGCCCGTCGCGTGTTCGATGCAGTCGATGCCCGCCTCGACGAGGTCGCGCAGCGAGTTCTCGGCGAAACAGTGCGCGGTGACCCGGGCGCCGAGCCGGTGGGCCTCCGCGATGCCCGCCTCGACCGCGTCACGTGGCCAGGTGGGCGCCAGGTCCCCGAGATCGCGGTCGATCCAGTCGCCGACCAGCTTGACCCAGCCGTCGCCGCGCCGGGCCTCCTGGGCGACGTAGGCGACGAGGTCCTCCGGTTCGATCTCGTGGGCGTAGCCGCGGATGTAGCGGCGGGTGCGGGCGATGTGCCGGCCGGCCCTGATGATCTTCGGCAGGTCCTCGCGGTCGTCGACCCAGCGCGTGTCGGAGGGCGAGCCGGCGTCACGGATCAGCAGGGTGCCCGCGTCGCGGTCGGTGAGCGCCTGCTTCTCGGCGACGTCGTCGTCGACCGGGCCGTGCGCGCCCAGGCCCACATGGCAGTGCGCGTCGACGAGGCCGGGCAGGGCCCAGCCCTCCACGGTCCGCACGTCCCGGGCGTCGACGGGACGGTCGTAGGAGATCCGGCCGTCGACGACCCACAGCTCGTCCCGGACGTCGTCGGGCCCGACGAGGACCCGGCCCTTCACGTGCAGCACCGCGCGTTCGCTCATGACTGCACCCTAATGAGCGGACCCCGATGACCGGCTAGTCGGCCTTGCCCACCTGGTCGGAGGTCTCCTCCTCGACCTCGGCCATCGCCGGGTCGAGGAGCCGCGACAGGAAGTGGCGGGTGCGTTCGTGCCGCGGGTCGCCGATGACCTGGTCGGGGGCGCCGTCCTCGACGATCACGCCGCCGTCCATGAAGACGACCCGGTCGGCGACCTCGCGTGCGAAGGTCATCTCGTGGGTGACGACCATCATCGTCATGCCCTCGTTCGCGAGCATGCGCATCACGGCCAGGACGTCCCCCACCAGCTCGGGGTCCAGCGCCGACGTCGGCTCGTCGAAGAGCATCACCGAGGGGCCCATGGCGAGCGCGCGGGCGATGGCGACGCGCTGCTGCTGGCCGCCGGAGAGGGAGGCCGGGTAGGCCGTCGCCTTCTCCGCCAGTCCCACCCGCTCCAGGTTCTCGGCGGCGACCTTCGCGGCCGCGCCCTTGTCCCGCCCCAGGACCCGGCGCTGCGGCAGGGTCAGGTTCTCGGTCACGGTGAGGTGCGGGAAGAGGTTGAACTGCTGGAAGACCATGCCGATACGGCGGCGTACGGCGTCGATGTCGACGTCGGGGTCGGTGAGTTCGGCGCCGCCGACGAAGACCTGGCCCTTGGTGGGCTCTTCGAGCAGGTTCACACAGCGCAGCAGGGTGGACTTGCCCGAGCCGGACGGGCCGATGACGCACACGACCTCGCCCTGGCCGATCTCCAGGTCGATGCCGCGCAGCACCTCGTTGTCGCCGAAGGACTTGTGCAGGCCGCGGACTTCGATCTCCGGTCCGGAGCCGGGGGTCTTCTCTGTCACTTCACGGCCTCCTGGGCTTTGGCCTCCATACGGCGTACGACGAAGCCGAGCGGGATGGTCACCAGGAGGTAGCACAGGCCGGCGACCAGGATCGGGGTGGAGTTGGCGGTCTGGCTGGCCAGGTCGCGGCCGAACTTGGACAGCTCGCGCTCCTCCAGTGTCACACCGAGGAACAGCACCAGCGAGGAGTCCTTGAAGAGCAGGACGAGTTCGTTGGTCAGCGGCGGGAGGATGATCCGGAACGCCTGCGGGATGATGATCGAGATCATGGCGCGGGCCGGTGAGAAGCCGAGCGAACGCGCCGCCTCCATCTGGCCCTTGGGCACCGCCTGGATGCCCGCGCGGATCGTCTCCGCCATGTACGCGGCGGCCACCAGGCCGAGCGCCAGGGCCACCTTGCCGTAGGTGCCGCCGGGGATCTCCGTGCCCGGGAAGGCCAGCGGCACCGCGACCCCGATGAAGATGAAGATCAGCAGGGCGGGCAGACCGCGGAAGATCTCGATGTAGACACCGGCGAGCCAGCGGTACGGCCCCACGGACGACAGCCGCATCAGCGCGATCACCATGCCCAGGACCAGTCCGACGACGAAGCCGGACAGGGTGTAGAGCACGGTGTTCTTCAGCGCCAGCGTGATGACGTCCGGGAACATCTGCCGGGCGATGTCCCCTTGCGCGAACTGGTTCGCCAGCCGGTCCCAGTCGGCCGCGACCGCGAAGGCGATCACGGCCGCGACGAAGACGACGTACTGGACGCCGCGCGACAGGCTGCGCTTCTGGCGCCGGGTCAGGCCCTTCTTCCTGGGCTGGAGCGGTACGTCCGTGCCGGTCATGAGGCGGACGGGGACGCGGAGGCCGCGGACTCGTCGTACGGGCCGATCCACTTCTCGTACAGCTTCTTGTACGTGCCGTCGGCCTTGGCGTCGGCGATCGCCTTGTTGATGGCCTCGCGGAGCTTGGTGTTGCCCTTCTTCACCGTGAAGCCGTACTGCTCGCCGGTGTTGATCTGCTCGGCGACCTCGAAGGCGTCGGCGTTGGCCTTGTCCTTCAGCCAGCCCTGGACGACCGGGTAGTCGATGACGACCGCCTGGACCTGGCCGGTGCGCAGACCGTTGATCACGGCGTCGGAGGACTCGAAGGAGACGGGGTCCAGGCCCTTGCTCTTGGCGTAGTCCTCGCCGGTGGTCTGCGCCTGGGCGCCGACCTTCTTGCCCTTGAGGTCCGCGAAGGAGGAGATGCCGCTCTTCTTGTCGACCAGGACGGCCTGGGTGGCCTCGAAGTACGGGTCCGAGAAGTCGACGTTCTTCTTGCGCTCCTCGGTGATGGTCATGCCGG
Organism: Streptomyces sp. NPDC057623; assembly: GCF_042800355.1. Lineage (NCBI taxonomy): Bacteria > Bacillati > Actinomycetota > Actinomycetes > Kitasatosporales > Streptomycetaceae > Streptomyces > Streptomyces sp. NPDC057623. The sequence continues at coordinate 67,999 of NZ_JBHVGZ010000017.1, read as the reverse complement.
CGGCGGCGAGGTCGCACTGGTCGGCGTTGAGGGACCCGCCGGTCTTGAAGTTCTCGAAGGGCTGGTCGACGATGGCCTGCTTCACGCCCAGGTCGTCCGCGACCAGGTCGATGAGGGAGACGTCGAAGCCCTGCACCTTGCCGTCGATCTCCGACTGGAAGGGCGGGTAGGGCAGGTGGGTGCAGGTGGTGAGCCGGCCCGCCTTGACGACTTCGACACCACCGGCCGCCGTCTTCGTACCGCCGCCGCCGTTGCCGTCGGAGGAGCAGCCGGCCACGAGCACCAGCCCGGCCGTCGCGGTGGTGGCGGCCAGAACGCGGGTCCGGCGCCCGAAGGTCGTCTTCACGGGGAGCCTCCTGTCAGGGAACTGTGGGTTCCGATTATAAGGAGAAGTTTGAGATCCTCAAACCAAACCGATGGTTAAGGGGCCGTTCGACCTAAGAAGTCGGGTGCGGAAAGCGGTGTCAGTGCTCGCGGTTAGTCTCGTCACGTCGATCCCCGGTGCGAAGAGAGCGAAGAGAGCCCCGCCGTGACCCACCCCTTCCTGGACCTGGCCCCGCTGAGCGCCGCCCGGTTCGCCGCCATCGAGGACCGGGTGGCACGGCTGCTCGGCACCGAGCAGGACGTCGTGATCATGCAGGGCGAGGCGCTGCTGCCGCTGGAGGGTGCGATCCGCGGGACGGCCGGGCCCGGCACGGTCGCACTGAACGTGATCACCGGTCCGTACGGGCAGACCTTCGGCGACTGGCTCCGCGACTGCGGCGCGACCGTGATCGATCTGGCGGTGCCCTTCCACACGGCGGTCACCGCGGACCAGATCCGCGAGTCCCTCGCCGAGCACCCGGAGATCGACTTCGTGTCCCTGGTGCACGCGGAGGCGGCCACCGGCAACACCAACCCCGTCGCGGAGATCGGCGAGGTCGTGCGGGCGCACGGGGCGCTGTTCTACCTGGACGCCGTGGCGTCGATCGGGGCCGAGCCGGTACTGCCGGACGCGTGGGGTGTGGACCTGTGCGTCATCGGGGCGCAGAAGGCGATGGGCGGGCCGGCCGGGGTGTCCGCGGTGTCGGTGAGCGAGCGGGCGTGGGCGCGGATGGCTGCGAATCCCAGGGCACCGCGGCGGTCGTATCTGTCGCTGCTGGACTGGAAGGAGCGGTGGGTCGACGGCGGGCGGAAGACGCTGCTGCATGCGCCCGCGCAGCTGGAGATGCTGGCGCTGCAGGCGTGCGTGGAGCGGATCGAGGCGGACGGGCTGGACACCGTGATCTCCCGGCACGCGTCCGCGGCGGCGGCCACGCGGGCGGGCGTGCGGGCTCTGGGCGGCGGCCTGGAGCCGTATGTGCACGAGGCCCGGGAGGCGGCACCGGTCGCCACGACGCTGCGGACTCCGCCGGGCGTGGACGCGTCGTCGGTGGTGGCCAAGGCGCTGAGCGCGGCCCCGGCACTGCCGCTGGCCGCGGGCGGGGGTGCGCTGGCCGGGGAGATGATCCGGGTGAACCACTACGGGCCGGATGCCCGCCGGGACCTGGTGGAGGCGTGCCTCGTCGAACTGGGCGCGGCGCTCGCGGAGTTCGGCGTGACGGTGGATGCGGAGGGGGCACGACAGGCCGTCACCGCGGCTTGGACGGAGCGGCGGTAGGGCTCAGGAACCCGGGCGGGAGGCCAGGTACTCCCTCACCCGGGTGAGGGGCTCGACCGCTGCATCAAGGCCTCTCCGCACGGCTTCGGCCAGCCAGGACTCGGCTTCCGCCAACGCGCCGCGGCCGGCCAACAGGGCGCCCAGGTTGAGGGCCGCCCGCGGGTGCCCGGCCTCCGCCGCCTTGCGGCACCAGAACTCCGTCCGCTCCTCGTCGCCGTGCTCGGCGAGGTAGGACGCGCAGCCGAAGGCGGTCTCCGCGTCGCCCTGCTCCTCGACCCGGCGCCACCAGTACTCGGCCTCCGCGTGGTCGCCGGGCTTGTCGAAGAGCAGCAGACCGAGCACGAAGGCGGCCTCCGGAAGCTCGTCGGCCAGGTCACGGAGTCTTCGCTCCGCTTCGTCGGGTTCTCCGGACTCGATGAGCCAGTCGGCGAGTCGGAGGCTCGCCTCCTGGTGTCCTGCCTCGGCAGCCCTGCGCCACCAGGAGGCCGCCTCCTCGTGGGCGCCGCGTTCGGCGAGCAGGGAGCCGACGTTGTAGGCGGAGGAGGGGATTTCAGGTGCGGCAACGCGCCACCAGCGTTCCGCCTCCTCGTGTTCCCCCTCCGCGTAGTAGTACGTCCCCACGTTGTGCGCGGCGTCGGGACGGCCGGTTTCGGCGGCCCACCGCATGATGGTGCGGGCCACATGCAACCGCCCCGCATGCCGGACCGACTCGACGAATTCGAGGATCTCCTTGCCGCTGTCCTCGTCGTCGCCGAACAGTTCGAGCACGAGCGGCCGGGCCTCGTCCGGGCGCCCTTCGCCGATCAGCAGGTCGATCAGGTTGAGGCGGCCCTTGACGTCGCCCGCCTCCGCGGCCCGGCGCAGTGCGGCCTCGGCTGCGGTGAGATCGCCCTCCCGACGGAGCAGGAGCCCAAGGTTGTTGAACGACTCGGCGCGTCCGGCCTCACCGGCTCGCCGGTGCCAGTCCTTGGCCCCCTCGACATCACCCTTGCCGGACAGCCATTCGGCGAGGTTGAACATGGCCACCTCGTGACCGCCCTCGGCGCCCTTGGCATACCAGGTGGCGCCCTCGGTCCGCTCGCCCCGGGTACTGAGGAGCACGCCGAGCTGGTTGGCCGCCTCCAGGTTTCCCGCCTCGGCGGCCACCCGCCACCATCGCTCGGCCTCGGGGAGATCACCGCGCTCGTCGGCGGCACGGCCCAGAATCTCAGCGGCCGTGTCATGGCCTCGCTCGGCGGCACGGCGCAGCCACATCTCGGCCTGGTCGTCACCGCGAATATGGAGCAGGTGTCCGTACGCGTACATCCCCTCGGCGTCCCCCGCCATGGCCGCCTCCCGCCACCACGGCTCCGCCTCGGCCTCGTCACCACGTGTGTGCAGGAGTACCGCCAGAGTGGCGATCGCCTTGACGTAGCCGTCCTCCGCGGCCCTGCGCAACCATGATTCGGCCCGCTCGTCGTCGGTGCCGCGGAAGTGCATGAAGAGGTTGTAGGACGCGAGTGCGTGTCCGGCCTGTGCCGCTGCCCGCCACCATCGCTCGGCCTCCTCGTCCGCGCCCTGCATCTTCAGGACGGCGCCGAGGTTGACCTGGGCGAGCGAGCTCCCCGCCTCGGCAGCCGCACGCAGCAGCGGTTCGACCTCGTCCGGATCCGTACGCTGGAACAGCTGCGCCGACGTGTAGTTGATGACCGCTTCCTCCTCGCCTGCCTCGGCCAGCGGTCTCCAGGCCGTCTCGGCGATCGCCCACCGTTCACTGAACAACGCCGTTCGAGCGATGAGCGGACGCGTCCGGTCGTCGGCGTACTCCAGTGCCGTGTGCCACACCGAGTCCGGCGGGTCGGGCACAGCCGGATCACGGGCGACCGAGTCGACGAGGTAGTCGAAGGGCCGGTAGGTGCCTTCCCGCTCGCCCTCCATCAGCAGGCTCGCGACGCCGTACCGGACCTGGGAGGCCCAGGCGAGGGCCTCGTCGTAGGACTCCGGGCGCAGGGCTGAGCCGCCGAGGGCCCGCAGGTAGACCTCGTGCACTTCGCGCAGCAGGGCTTCCGGCAGGTCGTCGATCAGGCCGACGTGTGCCAGGTCTACGGCGGCCGCGACGAGTGCGGCGCCTCTGGGGTGGCCGCGCTTGGCGGTGGCCCGCTCCGCCCGGCGCCACTCGCCGAGGAGTTCGGGCCCGGCGGCCAGGTACTCGGCGATGCCGTGGGTGCCGTGCCGCCGGTACGCCTCCTTCAGGCGGCTGTCGTCGATCTGTGCCACCCGGGCCAGCTCCGTACCGCTCCAGCGCCGGCGCACGACGATGGGCTCCACCATGTTGAGCACGCGCAATCCGGTCTCGGCCGCCATGCGGTTGCGGCCGCCCTCGCCGTCGGCGCCGTCGGCGGCTTCCCGCAAGGTGTCGTAGCGCTCGTCCCGCAGGGTCGCCAGCACCACCAGTCGGGTCCTGATCAGCGCCGTCAGCAGGGACGGTTCGAGACCGCCGGGTCCGAGGTAGTGCTCCAGGTCGTCGAGCCACAGGACATGCCGTTCGTAGCCGGGCTCACCGGGCGCCCGGCGCAGCGGTCTCAGATCGGCGCCCCAGGGCGGGGCGAGGAGCAGATGTCCGGGGAGTACGGCCCGTACCGCCTCAAGGGCCGTGCGGCTCTTGCCGGCGGTCGAGTCACCGGTGAGCAGAACGAGCCCGCCGGTCACGGCCACCTCTCTCAGTTCGGCCCGCACCTGGCCGTCCACGTCGCGCAGGACGTACGGCGGCAGCGCCGATCCGTCGCTCTCCCCGGCACGGGCGCGGTGCACACCGAGGCCGAGCAGGTCGGTGTCACCGACCGGCTGCCAGCTGCCGGGGGCCGTCGGCTCCAGCGCGCCGACAGTGTAGTGCTGGTGGATTCCACCGGCGACGTACTGCGCCGCGACCCCGCCCTGGGAGGCCAGGACGCTCAGCTCCGCGGTGGGCCCCGCCGGGGCGGCCGCCCCGGGGCCGCGTCCGGGGCTCGCCCCGTCGTGGCCGGCGGGAAGCGCGAGGGCCCCGGACACGTCGGGGGCGGCGGCGGGCAGGGGTGGGCTCGAAGTGGCCGGTCCGTTCAGCCCTGGGACGGATCCGGCGTGGGAGGGCGTCCGATGTGCGCACCTCCGTGGATGACACCGGCCGCGATGGCACCGTCCTCGGCGTGGATGTCCACATTGCCGCCCACGGCCAGACCGCCCTGCCCGGCCGTGGCCCCGCCCTGCGTGGTCCGTTCGGCCAGCAGGGTGCGCAACTCCTCGGCGGCCCGCTCCCGTTCGTCGTCGTGCAGGCTCTCCAGCAGGTTCTCGATGCGCGTCTGCCAGGCCGCCTCCGCGCGGATACGCAGCCGTTCCGCCTGTTCCGCCGCCGCGGTGCGCAGTTCCTCCGCGGTCCGTTCCAGGCGTTCGAGTTCCGCCTGCTCGCGCTGTCCGTCACCGCGGCCGAACCAGCGGGCCACCGCCTGCCGCAGCCCGGTCCACACATCCGTCCCCGCGGCCTGCACCACGGCGGCCCCACCGGCCGCGGCCAACGCCGTCAACGCCTGCTCCAGCATCCCCGTTCACCCTCCCCGGGATCAGCGATCTCGCCAGCAAGGTAAGGCTCCGGCCGACTCGGGCGCAGTTGTTCCGGAAAAACAACCACATGGGCCAGGGTGGGCCCATGACCTCCGACACGCGCCGGACCCTCCCCGACGGCCGCCCCATCCCCCTCATGACCGGCGACGAGCGCCCCATGCTGGAGAGCTGGCTCGCCTTTCACCGCGCCACGCTGGAGTTGAAGTGTGCGGGGCTGGGTGACGCGGAGTTACGGACCGCTTCCGCCGAGCCGTCGGGGCTGACGCTGCTCGGGCTGGTGCAGCATCTCGCGGAGTGCGAGCGGAACTGGTTCCAGCGGGTGGTCGGGGGGCTGGACGTACCGCCGGTGTACGGGCAGCGGAACGTGAGCGGATATGTCCTCGATGACGCTCGGGGGATCGGCGAGGCGCTGGATGTGTGGCGCCGGGAGATCGCGCGGGGGCGCGAGGTGTGTGCCGGACGGGCGCTGGACGGCGTGGGGCGGATCGGGGACGGGCCGATGGCCGGGGTCGAGGTCAGTCTGCGGTGGGTGCTCATGCACATGATCGAGGAGTACGCACGGCACAACGGTCACGCCGACATTCTGCGAGAGCGCATCGACGGTGTAACCGGAGCATGAATTCAACGTAATTCCCGGAATTCTTTTTCAGGGTAGCTCCCCATGCTCTTCTGCCCGCTTTTCTCAGACCTAAACGCAAAGATTCCGCGAACGCGATCGGGAGCAATTCGCGCAGGAGTCGTGAGAGTTACATGGCTGTGACGCGTTCCACATCACGCCCGTTTCGTACCGGATTATAGGGTTGAAAGCGGGCGTTTTTCGCCCCCATAGCCGGATCTCTCACGCCCGCGTGATAACACACCCGGCGCCCATACGTAACCCCACACGGCCATGCAATTTCAATTTTCCCTCGGTAAATTCAATTCGCATGACTGCCGCACAAGCAGACCTGCAAATCGACCGTCCGGCGGTGGCCGACGGGGCCGCGCTGTGGCGTATTGCCAGAGACTCCAAGGCCCTCGACCTCAACTCGTCGTACAGCTATCTGCTGTGGTGCCGCGACTTCGCCGGCACGTCGGCCGTCGCCCGCGACGAGCGCGGGGAGCCGGTCGGCTTCGTCACCGGATACGTACGGCCGGAGCGCCCGCACGTCCTGCTCGTCTGGCAGGTGGCCGTGGACGACGCCCACCGCGGACGCGGCATCGCCGCCGCGCTGCTCGACGGGCTCGTCGCACGGGTCGCCGACGAGTACGGCGTCACGAACATCGAGACCACCATCACACCCGGCAACATCGCCTCCGAGCGCCTGTTCGACGCCTTCGCCGAGCGGCACAGTGCCGCCCTGGAGCGCGAGGTTCTGTTCCCCACCAGCCTGTTCCCCGACGGGCCGCACGACCCAGAGGTTCTGTACCGCATCGGTCCCCTCTCCCACTGACTTTCCCCCACGCAACGAGGAGCGATTCGTCGTGACCATCACCCAGCCCGACCTCAGCGTCTTCGAGACCCTGGAGTCCGAGGTGCGCAGCTACTGCCGCGGCTGGCCCACCGTCTTCGACCGCGCGCGCGGCAGCCGCATGTACGACGAGGACGGCCACGAGTACCTGGACTTCTTCGCCGGCGCCGGTTCGCTGAACTACGGGCACAACAACCCCGTCCTGAAACGGGCGTTGATCGACTACCTGGAGCGGGACGGCGTCACGCACGGGCTCGACATGTCCACCAGCGCCAAGCGGGCCTTCCTGCAGACCTTCCAGGACCTGGTGCTGCGGCCGCGCGACCTGCCGTACAAGGTCATGTTCCCGGGACCCACGGGTACCAATGCCGTGGAGGCAGCCCTCAAGCTCGCCCGGAAGGTGAAGGGGCGCGAGGCCATCGTCTCGTTCACCAACGCCTTCCACGGGATGTCGCTGGGCTCGCTCGCCGTCACCGGCAACGCCTTCAAGCGGGCCGGGGCGGGGATTCCGCTGGTGCACGGGACTCCGATGCCGTTCGACAACTACTTCGACGGCACGGTCGAGGACTTCCTGTGGTTCGAGCGGCTGCTCGAGGACCAGGGGTCCGGGCTCAACAAGCCCGCCGCCGTGATCGTCGAGACCGTGCAGGGCGAGGGCGGCATCAACGTCGCCCGCCGGGAGTGGCTGCAGGCACTGGCCGAGCTGTGCGAGCGGCAGGACATGCTGCTCATCGTCGACGACATCCAGATGGGGTGCGGACGGACCGGTGCCTTCTTCTCCTTCGAGGAGGCGGGCATCACCCCGGACATCGTCACCGTGTCGAAGTCGATCAGCGGCTACGGGCTGCCCATGTCCCTGTGCCTGTTCAAGCCCGAGCTGGACATCTGGGAGCCGGGCGAGCACAACGGCACCTTCCGCGGCAACAACCCGGCCTTCGTCACGGCCACCGCCGCCCTGGAGGCGTACTGGGCGGACGGGTCCGCGATGGAGAAGCAGACCCGCAAGCGCGGCGAGCGGATCGAGCAGGCGCTCATCTCCATCACGGAGGAGAACCTCGCCGACGTGAAGGAGTACCGCGGGCGCGGGCTCGTGTGGGGCCTGGAGTTCCACGACAAGGAGCGCGCCGGACGCGTCGCGCACCGAGCCTTCGAACTCGGGCTGCTCATCGAGACGTCGGGCCCCGAGAGCGAGGTCGTGAAGCTGCTTCCGGCGCTCACGATCACCCCGGAGGAACTGGACGAGGGACTCAGCGTCCTCGCCCGCTCCGTCCGGGAAACCATCTGAAACACCACCTAGGAGGCATCGCAGCACCGTGATCGTCCGTTCGTTCAAGGACATCGAGGGAACCGACCGCCATGTGAAATCGGCGTCCGGGACCTGGGAGAGCAAGCGCATCGTCCTCGCCAAGGAGAAGGTCGGCTTCTCCCTGCACGAGACGGTCCTGTACGCGGGTACGGAGACGTCGATGTGGTACGCGAACCACATCGAGGCCGTCGTCTGCGTCGAGGGCGAGGCCGAGCTGACCGACCACGAGACCGGGCGGACGCACGCGATCACGCCCGGGACCATGTACCTCCTGGACGGGCACGAGAGGCACACGCTGCGGATCAAGGAGGACTTCCGCTGCCTGTGCGTCTTCAACCCGCCTGTGACCGGCCGGGAGGACCACGACGAGAACGGGGTGTACCCGCTGCTCACCGAGCCCGAGGAGGTGTGAGAAACCCATGACCACCGCCATGACCGGAAACGTCACCGATCTCTACCCCAGCCGAGCCGCCACCGAGGTGTCGACCCCGCGACAGGACCCTGTCGTGTGGGGCTCCCCCGACACCCCCGGTCCGATCGCGACCGGCGACCTCCAGTCCTTCGAGCGCGACGGCTTCCTCGCCATCGACCGGCTCATCACCGAGGACGAGGTCGCGGTCTACGCGCAGGAGCTGGAGCGGCTGGTCACCGACCCGGCGATCCGTGCGGACGAGCGCTCGATCGTCGAGCCGAAGTCCCAGGAGATCCGGTCCGTCTTCGAAGTGCACAAGATCAGTGAGGTGTTCGCCTCTCTGGTGCGCGACGAGCGGGTCGTCGGACGGGCGCGGCAGATCCTCGGCTCGGACGTGTACGTGCACCAGTCGCGGATCAACGTCAAGCCGGGCTTCGGGGCCAGTGGCTTCTACTGGCACTCCGACTTCGAGACCTGGCACGCCGAGGACGGCCTGCCGAACATGCGGACGGTGTCCGTCTCGATCGCGCTGACCGAGAACTACGACACCAACGGCGGGCTCATGATCATGCCGGGCTCGCACCGTACGTTCCTGGGCTGCTCGGGTGCCACGCCCACGGACAACTACAAGAAGTCCCTCCAGATGCAGGACGCGGGCACGCCGTCCGACGAGGCGCTGACCAAGATGGCCTCCGAGTACGGCATCAAGCTCTTCACGGGCAAGGCCGGTTCGGCGACCTGGTTCGACTGCAACTGCATGCACGGCTCCGGCGACAACATCACGCCGTTCCCGCGCAGCAACGTGTTCATCGTGTTCAACAGCGTGGAGAACACGGCCGTCGAGCCCTTCGCGGCTCCGGTACGGCGGCCGGAGTTCATCGGGGCCAGGGACTTCACGCCGGTGAGGTGACCGGGGCACCCTCGAAGCCACGCCGACGACGCGGCCGCTCCAGTACATTGCGTACGGCGGCCGCGTCGCCGCTGCGCTCGGCTCTGGCGGGGGCGCCCAGGAGCTCGGCGGGTTCGGCTCCGTGGCGAGTACGGATACGTCGTGGCTTGTCGCGCCGTTCCCCGCGCCCCTTGGGCTCGGTGGTTCAGGAGGACAGGACGTCCAGCAGACGTTCGACGTCGGCCACCGTGTTGTAGAGGTGGAAGGCCGCGCGCAGGTTGCCCGCGCGGTTGGAGACCTCGATTCCGGCCGCGCTCAACTCGGGCTGGCGGTGGCCGAGTCCAGGCACGGAGACGATCGCCGAGCCGGGCGCGGGGACCGGTTCGTGGCCGAGGGTCGCGAGTCCCGCGCGGAAGCGGTCCGCGAGGCCGAGGTCATGGGCCTGGATGGCGGACACGCCGAGTTCCTCGATCAGCTCCAGGGACGTGCGCAGCCCGGCGTAGGAGAAGAGGCTGGGGCTGATGTCGAAGCGCCGTGCGGAGTGGGCGAGGTCCTGGACGGGGCCGTAGCAGCTGTCCCAGGGGAGTTCCCCGGCGACCCAGCCCGCGAGGAGCGGATCCAGCCCGCCGAAGTCCTCCGGGACGACGCAGAACGCGACGCCGTGCGGGCCGAGCAGCCACTTGAAGCCGACGGCGGCGACGAAGTCGTACGCCTCGGCACCCAGCGGCAGCCATCCGGCCGACTGGGAGGCGTCGACGTAGGTGCGCGCCCCGTGCGCCTGTGCCGCCGCGCGCACGGCGGGCAGGTCGGCGATCCGCCCGTCGGCGGACTGCGCGGCGCTGACCGCGACGAGGGCGGTGTCCGGGCGGACGGACTCGGCGACACGGTCCAGCGGGACGGCGCGCACCTTGAGGTCGCCGCGCATGTGGAAGGGGTTCACGAGGGAGGCGAAGTCGGCCTCCGCGGTGAGGACTTCGGCTCCGGCGGGGAGCGAGGCGGCGATGAGCCCGCCGTACTCGGCGACCGAGGCACCGGTCGCGACCCGCTCGACGGGGACGCCGGCCAGCCGGGCGAAGGAGGCCCGCACGGTCTCCACGTCCTCGTACAGGGGGCCGAGCGGTGTGCCCTCGGCCCGCATCCGCACGGCCCGGTGCAGGGCGGTCACGGTGCGGGCCGGCAGCAGGCCGTTGCTCGCGGTGTTGAGATAGACGTTCTTCGGGGCGAACTCGGCACGGACCAGGCTCTCGAAGGTCTCCATGGCTCCACTCTGAGCCCTCGGCACCTCTCGGTCCATTGCGATTCTTTACGTGGTTTCGCTAAGCAACGCTTATGGATCCGCCCCGACCTGCGGGTTCGCTCAGCGCTGCGGCACCGCGCACCCGTCGGGACCGCACGCCTGCGCGTCGCCCTGGTCGATGAGCGTCAGGGGCGACCGGTCGCCCCACGCCTGCGTCAGCGCCTGCTCGAAGACCTCGGCGGGCTGGGCGCCGGAGACGCCGAACTTGCGGTCCAGGACGAAGAAGGGCACACCGTTGGCACCGAGCTGGGCCGCCTCGCGCTCGTCGGCCCGGACGTCGTCGGCGTAGGCGTCCGGGTCGGCGAGGACCCCCCGGACGACGTCGGCGTCGAGCCCGGCGGCGACGGCCAGCTCCACCAGCCGCTCGTCTCCCTCGGCGAAGACGGACCGCTCCTCGGCGAAGTTCGCCCGGTAGAAGGCCTGGATCAGCGCGTCCTGCCTGCCGTGCTCCTTGGCGAGGTGCAGCAGCCGGTGCATGTCGAAGGTGTTGCCGTGGTCCCGGTCCCGGGTGCGGTACTCAAGTCCCTCGGCGGCGGCCTGCACACCCAGGTTGTCCTCGGCGGCCTGGGCCTGCGCCTCGCTGATGCCGTACTTCTTGGCGATCATGGGGATGACCGGACCGGTCTCGGCCTTGTCACGCCCCGGGTCCAGCTCGAACGAGCGGTGCACCACCTCGACCTGGTCGCGGTGCGGGAAGGCGTCGAGCGCCTTCTCGAAGCGGGCCTTGCCCACGTAGCACCAGGGGCAGGCGATGTCGCTCCAGATCTCGACGCGCATGTCTGTGGCTCTCCAGGTCGTACGGGAAACGGAGACTCCCTCCGCCAGATGCATGAACGTTCAATCAGCGGGTTTCATTCCCGGTGACGCAGAAGCGCAGATCCAGATGGTGGTCACCCTCGGCAGGCGGGTTCTCCGGGTCCGGGACCCAGCCCTGACCGGCGTAGAAGGCCTGCGCGCGACGGTTGTCGACGTGCACGTCGAGCACGGCCGTCCGCTTGCCGTCGGCCTTCCACTCCTCGACGCACGCGGCGTGCAGGGCCGTGCCGACACCGGAGCGCCAGTGGTCGGGGTCGACGTGGAACTGGAACAGCTTGACCGTCTCCGCGGGGGCGCCCTCCGGGGTGCGGAAGGAGGCCAGGCCGATCATGCGGCCGCCCTCGACGACGCACAGCACATGCCCGTCCGCGCGGGCGATGGCGCTGCGCCAGACGGCGAGCCAGTCGGTGCCGTCCTGCGGAATACCAGCGGGGTAGTAGGTCGCCCGGGCGCGCGCGTGCAGCGCGACGGCTGCCTCGGCCTCGGCCGGCAGGACGGTGCGGATCACCCGGCTCGTGGTCACTCGGTCATGGATCACGCAACGGAGGACGTGGCCCCGGCGGCACCGGTTCCGAGCCTGCTGAACTGAGCCCGGTACGCACTGGGCGTCAACCCGGTACGCCGGACCAGATGCCCGCGCAGCGAGTCGGCCGTGCCCAGGCCGCTGGCGTGGGCCACCTGGTCCATGGGCAGGCCGGTGGTCTCCAGCAGTTCCTTGGCGCGCTCGACGCGCTGGTGGAGCAGCCACTGCAACGGGCTCACCCCGCTCTCCGCGTGGAAGCGGCGGGTGAGGGTACGCACGCTGACGCCGGCGTGGCGGGCGAGGTCGGTGAGGGTGAGCGGCTTGTCGAGGTTGCGCATGGCCCAGCCCCGGGTGTCGGCGCAGGCGGTGCCGCGCTCGGGCGGCAGCGGGGTCTGGGTGAACTGGGTCTGCCCGCCGGGCCGTACGGGTGCGACGAGCGCACGCCGGGCGACCTCGTTGGCGACGGCGGCGCCGTAGTCGCCGCGGATGATGTGCAGGCACAGGTCGATACCGGCGGCGTAGCCGGAGGAGGTGACGTAGGGCCCGTCCTGGACGTACAGCACGTCCCCGCAGAGCTGGACGTGCGGGTAGCGGCGGCGCAGCTCGTCGGCGTGCGCCCAGTACGTCGTGGCCCTGCGCCCGTGCAGCAGGCCCGCCTCGGCGAGCTGGAAGGCGCCGGTGCACAGGGAGGCGATCCGCTTGCCCGCGGCGGCGGCCTCGCGGACGGCGGTCACGATCCTCGACTCCGGTTCGAAGGGTTCCCCGGTCCCGGCGACGAGCACCGTGTCCGCCGCGCGCACGGCGTCGAGTCCGTGACGTACGTACAGGTCGAGCCCGCCGCTGGTGGGCACCGGTCCCGGCTCGGCCGCGCAGATGACCACCTCGTAGCCCGGCCGCCCCGCCACCTCGACCTTCCCGAACAGCATCTCCGGGATGGCGAGGTTGAACATCGAGACGGGCGACGGCGCGACGACCACGATGCGGTGCGGGGCGTGGGCAGGGGACATGGCCAGAACCTCCGGGTGCATGGCATTTCGGCCACTACTGTACGACGGCCCGAAACCCCAGCATGGAGGGCATGTCAACGAACCGGACCCTCAAGGGCGACGAACTCGCTCTGCCGAAGGGCGGGTTGGAACCCAAGAGGTCCTCCGCCGCGCTCACCCTCACCGCCGGCCTCCTCGGCTTCGCGCTGGTCTGCCTCGACGCGTCCATCGTGAACGTGGCCCTGCCCGCGATCGGTTCCTCCCTCGGGGGCGGAATGTCGGGCCTGCAATGGGTGGTGGACGCCTACACCCTGGCCTTCGCCGCGCTGATGCTGTCCACCGGCGCGTTCTCGGACCGGGTGGGGGCGAGCCGGGCGTACGCGATCGGCGCCACCGTGTTCACGCTCGCCTCGGCGGCCTGCGGTCTGGCACCGAACCTGCCGGCCCTGATCGGCGCGCGGGTGGTGCAGGGCGTGGCGGCGGCCGTCGTGCTGCCGGCCTCGCTGGCCCTGGTGCGGCAGGCCTACGCGGATCCGGCGCGCAGGGCGCGCGCGGTGGCCATGTGGGCGGCGGGCGGTTCGGCGGCGGTGGCGCTGGGTCCGGTGGCGGGCGGGGTGCTGACCACGGCCTGGGACTGGCGCGGGATCTTCTTCGTCAACCTTCCCATCGGTGCGCTGATCCTCGTGCTGCTGGTCCGCGCCCCGCGCTCGCAACGCCGCCCGGCGCCGCTGGACCTGCCCGGACAGGTGACCGCGGTGGTCACGCTCACGGCGCTGACGTTCGCGGTGATCGAGGGCGGAACGGCGGGCTGGGCGGCGCTGGCGGTGGCCGTGGTGTCGGCGGCCGCGTTCCTGAGGATCGAGGCACGCCGACCGCACCCGGTCGTTCCCCTCGGCCTCTTCCGCGACCGGACCGTCGCGGTGACGGTGGCGGCGGGAGCGGCCGTGAGCGTGGCCTTCTACAGCATGGTGTTCGTCTTCTCGCTCTTCTTCCAGCAGGTGCAGGGCCGTTCCGCGCTCCAGGCCGGGCTGATGTTCCTGCCGATGACCGGCCTGATCGCGGTGACGAACGTGATCGCGGGCAAACTGGCGGGGCGCTACGGCGCCCGGCTGCCCATGGTGGTGGGGCAGGGCCTGGCCGTCGTGGGCCTGCTCGTGATGCTGTACGTCGACGCGGGCACGCCCCCGGTTCTGGTGGCGCTGCTCCTGGTGCCCATGGCCCTGGGCTGCGCGCTGACGGTGCCGCCGCTGACCGCGGCGATGATGGACGCCGTACCCGCCGAACGGGCGGGCCTGGCGGCCGGTGTGCTGAACGCGGCACGGCAGATGGCCGGGGCGCTGGGCATCGCCGTCTTCGGGACGCTGGTCGCCGACGGCTTCGTGACGGGGATGCGTCTGAGCCTGGTGGTCAGCGCGGCGCTGCTCGCGGTGACCGGCCTGCTCAGCTTCCGTCTCGCAGGTCCTTCGGCCAGTCGGGCCTGAACTCGAGGTGGTCGTAGGTCACCACGCAGCCCTCCCCCATCGGCGACTGCGTCATGAAGCCGACGAGGGCCGCGTCCGTCTCCTTCTCCTCCCCCAGCGTGAAGAGCCGGACGAAGGTCCAGCGCTCGCCGTCACGGGAGGCGTGGAAGGCGAAGGCCCGCCCGGTCCGGCTCACCCGCAGCCAGACCGAACTGCCCTCCACGGTGAAGGAGTTGGCGTCGTCGGAGTGTCCCCGGGTGACCACCGTGCAGACGGTGGGCACGTCCGGCGAGTACTCCAGGCAGAGCTTGGCCCAGGCCCGCTCCCCGACATGGACGTAGAGCACCCCGGCGTCGAAGGCGGCGGCGAACCCGACGGTGACCCGCGTGATCAGCTGGAAGTCGCCCTCGGGCGCACCGAGAAGCCGCGGCGCGTCGGAGGCCGGGTCGAGGCCCTCGCCAGTGGGCGGCACGAAACGGTCCTGGCGGGGGCCCGCCCATCCGGAGAGGATGCCGTCCTCGTAGACCCAGTGCCCGTCGGGGCCGTAGGTGCGGAGCGGGAAGGGCAGTTCGGGGAGTTCGACGTCCATCGCCTCAGTGTCTCAGGTGCAGTGCGCCGGCCCAGGGGCGCGGGCCGTATCGATATGCGGCTCCGCCGCGTGGGCGCGGCCAGCCATACACGATTGGCACCCCGCGACGCACCCGCACCCCTGTGGCGAATCCCGCGAACCGGTTACCGCTCCAACTGTCCGTTGAACCGCCGAGGCAGCCCCAGCGGATTCCCGTCCCGCAACTCCGGCGGCAGCAGCGC
The DNA here is from genome assembly GCF_042800355.1 of Streptomyces sp. NPDC057623. Lineage (NCBI taxonomy): Bacteria > Bacillati > Actinomycetota > Actinomycetes > Kitasatosporales > Streptomycetaceae > Streptomyces > Streptomyces sp. NPDC057623. The sequence goes on along the minus strand of NZ_JBHVGZ010000017.1, from coordinate 52,837 downwards.
CTCAGGTGCCCCCTGGTACGCGACCGGCCGCATCCACCGTTCGATCGCCGTACCGCCCACCGACGTGGACGTCGAGGTCGTAGCCGGGTACGGACCGCCGTGATGCTGGGCCGCCGCCACGGCAACCCCCGTCGGCCACCCGTTCACCAGCACACGCCCGGCGAGCGGCGTCAGCTCGGCGAGGATCTCCGCGCCGCGGCCCTCGCCCGCCGTCTCCTCGGCGGAGAGGTGGACCGTGGCGGTGAGGTTGCCGGGCAGCCGGGACAGCACGGCCTGGGCCTGCGCGTCGTCGTCGTAGCGGACCACGACGGTCACCGGCCCGAAGCACTCCTCCAGGAGCAGGTCGTACGCCCCCTCGCTCGCGAGCTTCTCGGCGGCGACCGTGAGGAAGCCCGCGCTCACGGTGTGCTCGCCTCCGGCGCCCGGCGTCACCGGGGTCTCCACGTCGGGGAGCCCGGCACGCTCGGCGACCCCGGCGACGAAGTTGTCCCGCATGCGGTGGTCGAGCAGGACACCGGCGTCGGTGTCGCTGACGGCGTCCGTCAGCGACTTGACCAGGCCGTCGCCCGCGGCGCCGGACGGCACCAGCACCAGGCCCGGCTTCACACAGAACTGCCCGACGCCCAGCGTCATCGAGCCGGCCAGCCCGGCGCCGATGGCCTCGGCGCGCTCGGCGGCGGCGGCCTCGGTGATCACGACGGGGTTCAGGGAGCCCAGCTCGCCGTGGAACGGGATCGGCACCGGCCGCGCGGCCGCCGCGTCGAAGAGGGCGCGGCCGCCCCGGATCGAGCCGGTGAAGCCGGCGGCGGTGACCAGCGGGTGCCTGATCAGCTCGACGCCCGCCTCGAAGCCGTGGACGAGGCCGATGACACCCTCGGGGATGCCGTGCTCGGCGGCGGCCCGCCGCAGGACGGACGCGACCAGCTCGGACAGGGCCGGGTGGTCGGGGTGGGCCTTGACGACGACCGGGCAGCCCGCGCCGAGCGCGCTCGCGGTGTCGCCGCCGGCGACGGAGAAGGCGAAGGGGAAGTTGGACGCCGAGTAGACGGCGACGACACCGAGGGACACCTTGTAGCGGCGCAGATCCGGGATCGGCGGCGTCGCGGTGTCGTCGGGGTGGTTGATCACGACGTCGAGGAAGGCGCCCTCGTCGACGATGTCCGCGAAGGACCGCAGCTGGTAACAGGTGCGGGCGAGTTCGCCGGTGAGGCGGACCGGGCCGAGCGCGGTCTCGGCGTCGGCGGCCTCGACGAGGTGGTCCTTGGCCGCCTGGAGCCGGTCGGCGGCGGTGCGCAGGAAGGCCGCGCGGACCGTGCGGTCGGCGAGGGCGCCGCGCGCTTCGTGCGCGGCGCGGACGGTGGCGTCCACCTCCTGGGCTGTGGCCTCCACCGCAACCTGTTCACGCTGCTTCCCGGTTCGGGGGTCGACACTCCAGACTGGTGCTGCTGCCACCGCGGGTCCCTCCACATGTATTGCCGCAGTACGGGGTCATCCACCAGGGTCGTTCGATATACTGAACGCTGTCTCTGATGATGAATATGCTGTCGGAGACTATTTCCGGTCGGACGAAGGGGTCAAGGGCGATGTCGGCTGGCGAGACGGGCGGCGGGGCGCAGGTCAAGTCCGCGGTACGGACGGTTGAACTGCTGGAATACTTCGCCGGACGCCCCGGCATGCACTCGCTCGCGTCGGTCCAGGAGGCCGTCGGATACCCCAAGTCCAGTCTCTACATGCTGCTGCGCACGCTCGTCGAGCTGGGCTGGGTGGAGACGGACGCGACGGGCACGCGGTACGGCATCGGCGTGCGGGCGCTGCTGGTCGGCACGTCGTACATCGACGGCGACGAGGTGGTCGCGGCGGCCCGCCCGACGCTGGACCGCCTGTCGGACGACACGACGGAGACGATCCACCTGGCCCGGCTGGACGGCACGAACGTCGTCTACCTGGCCACCCGCCAGTCCCAGCACTACCTGCGTCCCTTCACCCGGGTCGGCCGCCGCCTCCCGGCGCACTCGACCTCCCTCGGCAAGGCGCTGCTGAGCACCTACTCGGACGAACAGGTCCGCAAGCTGCTCCCGGAGACGCTCCCCGCGCTCACGGAGAACACCCTCACCGACCGCGAGCGGCTCATCGAGGAACTGCACCAGATCCGGGAACAGGGCTTCGCCGTGGACCGCGAGGAGAACACGCTGGGGCTGCGCTGCTTCGGCGTCGCGATCCCGTACCGCACCCCGGCCCGGGACGCGATCAGCTGCTCGGTGCCGGTGGCCCGGCTGACGCCCGCGCACGAGCAGCTGGTGAAGGACGCGCTGTTCGACGCGCGGGACAGGCTGACGCTGGCCACTCGACGGCTCTGACTCCCCCGTACGCTCCGCTTCCCTCGTAGGCTCTGACTCCATGGATGTGGAACTCCGCGAGGTGCACGACAGCGACCTGCCGGTCTTCTACCGGCAGTTGAACGACCCGGAGGCCCTGCGCATGGCGGCCTTCACCCCCAAGGACCCCACGGACCGGGACGCCTTCGACGCGCACTGGCAACGGATCCGGACCTCGCCGGACGTCCTGCGCACGATCCTGGCCGACGGTGACGTGGTGGGCAGCACGGCCGTCTACGGGGAGCCTGGCGAGCGGGAGGTGACCTACTGGGTCGACCGCGCGTACTGGGGGCGCGGTGTCGCCACGGCCGCCCTGCGCGGGCTGCTCGCCGAGGTCCCCGAGCGCCCGCTGTACGCGCGCGCGGCGGCGGACAACGAGGGCTCGCTGCGGGTGTTGCGCAAGTGCGGGTTCCGGGTGACCGCGCAGGCCAGGGGCTTCGCCAACGCGCGGGGCGAGGAGATCGACGAGGTCGTCCTCCACCTGGAGGGCTAAGGGCCTCTCCCCCGTCCGGCGGAGACGGATCATCGCCGTGCAGGAGGTGCCGGCCGGCGCCCTCGCGGGAGCGTGGCCGTATGACGCAGACACTCGCTCCCGCCCTTCAGACCGACCACGCCGCGGGGCCGGGCAGGTCCCGTCGCGCTCTGCGGGCCGTCGCCGTCGTCTCCTGCGTGCCGTACCTCTCGCTCAAGATCGCCTGGATCGCGGGGAGCCGGATCGGCATCCCGGACGGCAGCTCGCTGCTGGAGCACCGGGCGAGCATGGCCGTCGCCAACAGCGTCACCGTGCTCATGGACGCGGCCGTCATCGTGCTCGCGCTGGTGCTGACCCGGCCGTGGGGGCTGCGGGTGCCCGCGTGGCTGCTCGTCCTCCCCGCCTGGGTGGCCACAGGGCTGCTCGCGCCGATCATGGCCGGGTTCCCGCTCCAGGTCGTCGTCGACGCGCTCGGCGGGCCCGCGAACACCACCGCCGCCGACGGTGAACCGTTCCTCGACGCCTGGGTCTTCGGGGTCGTCTACACCGGGTTCATCGTGCAGGGACTCACCCTCGGCGCCCTGCTCGTGCTGTACGCCCGCGACCGCTGGGGCCGGCTGTGGCAGGGGCGGGTCTGGGAGCTTCCGGTCGGCTTCATCGGAGCGGCCCAGCGTGCCGTCGCCGTCGCGGCGGCCGGGTGCGCGCTGCCGCCGCTGACCGCCCACCTGCTGTGGGCGTGCGGCGGCGGCGCCGGGCTGGACGCGACCCACCTCGCCGACCGGACCAGTGGCTTCTACGTCATGGAGGCCCTGTCCGTCGTGTTCCTCGCCCTGGCGGTCACCGGCGCACTCCTCCTCGCCTTCCGGCGCGGCCGGGCCCTGCCCGTCGGGCTGCCCCTCGCTCTCGCCTGGGTCGGCTCGGCGGCCACGGTCTGCTGGGCGTGCTGGCTGTCGCTGGCCCCGCTCACGGACATGGCCGACGGCCCGACACCGGTGCTGAGCCTCACCTACGCTGGCCAGATGATCGTCGGCATCCTCGTCGCCTGCCTCGGCGTCCACTTCCTCGCGGAGCGCTCCGCGAGCCGGAAACGTCGTACGGCGTGAGCGAGTTCAGCCGGTTCCTGTTCGGACGGCGGGCGCGTCGGCGCTGGATCCATCTGATCCTCGGCGGCGCGCTCGCCATGCCGTACGTCTTCGTCGGCCAGCTCGTCGTCGGTCCCGCCACCGACTCGCGGTACGTCTTCAACGACCTGCCCCTGCAACTGCTCTCCTTCGTCGTCGGGCTGCCCCTCGCCGCCCTCACGGCCGCCCTGTTCCCGCTGACCCGGTCCCTGGAGGCGGGGGCCGTGCGGTCGCTGTGCGGGGTCGACGCGGGTCTGCTCGCCCACGGCCCGGCCCGGACGCGGGCCGCGAAGGGGCGGGCGGCGGCCTGGTTCACGCTGCATCTCGGGTTCGGCGGGATCATCTCGGGGATGTCGCTGGCGGTGCCGCCGTTCGCCGGCTTCCTCACCGCGCTGCCGCTGATCGTCTGGCTGGCCGGCGCCGAGGCGATCGAGCTGCCCGCGTCCCTGAACCAGCCCTGGGTGCCGGCGCTGGCGCCGGTCGCGGGCGTGGCGACCCTGCTCGCGCTCGCGGCCTGTGCGGCCGTCTCCGGGGCGCTGCTGGCCCGCTGGGCGCCCGCGTTGCTCGGCCCGACGCCCGAGGACCGGCTCGCGGTGGCCGAGGCGCGCGCCGCCGACCTGGCCGTACGCAACCGGCTCGCGCGCGAGCTGCACGACTCCGTCGGCCACGCGCTCAGCGCGGTCACCCTCCAGGCGAGCGCCGCCCGTCGGGTCCTCGACACCGACCCGGAGTTCGTCCGTGAGGCCCTGGCCGCGATCGAGGACACGACCCGCCGTACGGTCGGCGAACTCGACGCCGTCCTGGGCGTGTTGAGGGACGGCGACGCTCCCGGTACGGCGCCCGCGCCCACCCTCGCCGCCGACCTCGGCTGCCTGCTGCGCCGCACCCGCGCGGCCGGCCTGCGGGTGACCTCCGTCATCGACGCCGACCCCGCAGCCCTGCCGCCCGTCCTCTCCCGCGAGGGCTACCGCATCGTGCAGGAGGGGCTGAGCAACGCCCTCAAGCACGCCGGTGAGCCAACGAGCGTGACCCTGCGGATCGAGGTCGCCGACACGCACCTGGAGATCACCGTCGAGAACCCCTTGGCCGACGCCCCGGCCGACGCCCCGCCCTGCCGGCCCGGCGGCGGCCACGGCCTGCGCGGCATCGCCGACCGGGCGCGGCTGCTGGGCGGGACGACGCGGGCCGGTGCCGCCGGAGGGACGTGGCGGCTGACCGTACGACTGCCCATGAAGGGACCCGCATGACGACCCGCCCGCCGATCCGCGTCGTCCTCGCCGACGACGAGCGCATGGTGCGCAGCGCCCTGCGGGCCATCCTCTCCGTCGAGCCGGACCTGGAGGTGGTCGGCGAGGCGGCCACCGGGGCCGAGGCCGTGTCCGTCGTGCGGGAGCTGCGGCCCGACGTGGTCCTGATGGACGTCCGCATGCCGGAGATCGACGGCATCCGGGCCACCGAGCAGATCCTCGCCACGCTCGACGAGCCGCCCCGCATCGTCGTCGTCACCACCTTCGAGAACGACTCCTACGTGTACGACGCCCTGCGTGCCGGGGCCGCCGGGTTCCTGCTGAAGCGGGCGGACGCCGACGCGCTCGTACAGGCCGTACGGCTGGTCTCGCACACCGACACCCTGCTGTTCCCGTCGGCCGTGCGCACCCTCGCGGCCGAGCACGCGCGCGCGTACCCCGCGCCGCCGGCCTGGGTGGCGAGGCTCACATGCCGTGAGAGCGAGGTGCTGCGGCTGATGGCGCGGGGGCTGACCAACGCGGAGATCGCGCGGCGGATGGAGGTCGGCCCGGCCACCGTGAAGTCGCATGTGGCGGCGGTCCTCGCGAAGACCGGGACCCGGGACCGCACCCAGGCCGTGATCGCCGCGTACGAGGCGGGCTTCATGAACGCGCGATGAGAAAACGGGGCGCAAGGGAACGATTACCCCGATCCCGATCGTCCTTCGGAGTGGGATGAACAAGACGATCAGGCGGGTGTCCGTCTTCACGCTGCTGATGGTTCTCGCTCTGCTGGTCAGGGCGACCTGGGTGCAGTTCTACGAAGGCCAGGCACTCGCGGACGACAAGCAGAACCGGCGGAACTCGATCGCGCTGTACAGCGAGCCGCTCGGCAACATCGTCGTGGGCGGCAAGGCCGTTACCGGCTCGGCGCGGACGAAGAGCGGCGACCTCGCCTACAAGCGGACGTACACGGACGGCGCGTTGTACGCGGCGGTCACCGGCTACAGCTCGCAGGCGTTCGGGGCGACGCAGTTGGAGGGCGTCTACCAGGACCTGCTCGACGGCACGGACATCCGCCTGAAGAGCGTGCTGGACACCGTCACCAACAAGCGGGCCGACCCGGGCAACGTGATCACGACGATCGACCCGGACGTGCAGAAGGCGGCGTACGACGCGCTCGGCGACAACAAGGGCGCCGGCGTCGCGATCGACCCCACCACCGGGAAGATCCTGGCGGTCGCCTCCACCCCGTCGTACGACCCGTCGCGGATCACCACGGGCGACGGGGACGCCTGGAAGCAGTTGACCAAGGACTCCGACAAGCCGATGACGAACCGCGCGCTGCGCCAGCCGCTGCCGCCGGGGTCGACGTTCAAGCTGGTCGTGGCCGCGGCCGCGCTGGAGGACGGCCTGTACTCGTCGGTGGACGAGCGGACGGACAGCCCGAACCCGTACCCGCTGCCGCAGTCGAGCGACAAGCTGGAGAACGAGAACCCGTCCGCCCCCTGCGAGAACGCCTCGATCCGGGTGGCGCTCCAGTACTCGTGCAACAACGTCTTCGGGAGCATGGCCGTCGCCCTGGGTCAGGACAAGGTCCGGGAGATGGCCGAGAAGTTCGGCTTCAACGACAAGGAGCAGGACGTGCCGGTGCGGGCGTACACCAGCGTGTACCCCTCCGACTTGGACGAGGCGTCGACCGCCCTGACCGGCATCGGCCAGTTCGACGTCACCGCCACCCCGCTCCAGATGGCCATGGTGTCGGCCGCCATAGCCAATGGCGGCAAGCTGGTCTCGCCGCACATGGTGTCCCAGATCACCGACGGCGGCGGCGACGTCCTGGAGAACTACGACGACGCCGCCGACACCGAGGAGATCGTCAGCTCCGACACCGCCGAGCAGCTCCAGTCGGCGATGCAGACGGTCGTCGAGAAGGGCACCGGCACGAACGCCCGGATCGCGGGCGCGACGGTCGGCGGCAAGACGGGCACGGCCCAGCACGGCGAGAACAACAGCAAGACGCCGTACGCCTGGTTCACGTCCTACGGAAAGGCCGACGGCAAGGAGGTCGCCGTGGCGGTGATCGTGGAGCAGTCGAACGCGGAGCGTTCGGAGGTCAGCGGTAACGGGCTGGCCGCCCCCGTGGCCAGGAAGATGATGGAGGCGGCACTCAAGGACTGACGGGCCAGGGGCCTACTTGACGCCCAGGACCTGCTCGATCGGGTTGATGGCGAAGTACACCAGGAACAGCACCGAGGTTCCCCACAGCAGCCAGTGGATCTCCTTCGCCTTCCCCAGCACCGTCTTGATCACCACGTAGGCGACGAAGCCCGCCCCGATGCCATTGGTGATCGAGTACGTGAACGGCATGACCGCGATCGTCAGGAACGCCGGGATGGCGATCTCGTACCTGTCCCAGTCGATGTGCTTGACCTGGGTCATCATCAGGAAGCCGACGGCGACGAGGGCGGGCGCCGCCGCCTGCAGCGGGACGATCGTGAGCAGCGGGGTCAGGAACAGGGCGAGCCCGAACAGACCACCGGTGATCAGGTTGGCGAAGCCCGTGCGCGCGCCCTCGCCCACGCCGGCCGCCGACTCGATGTAGGAGGTCGCGGAGGACGACGAGGCCGCACCGCCGGCGGCCGCGGCGACGCCGTCGACCAGCAGCACCCGGCCGATGTTGGGCACCTTGCCCTGCTCGTCGAGGAGACCGGCTTCGGCGCTTATGCCGACGACCGTGCCCATGGTGTCGAAGAAGTCGGACAGGACCAGCGTGAAGATCAGCAGGACGACGGTGATGGCGGTGGTCTCGCCGAACGCGCCGAACAGGCTGAAGTCGCCGATGAGTCCGAAGTCGGGGGTGTCGACCACCTTGTCGGGCCAGGCGGGTGTGGTCAGGCCCCAGGTCTTGATGTCGGCCACGGAGTTGATGATCATCGCGAGCGCCGTCATGGTCACGATGCTGATCAGGATGGCGCCCTTCACCTTGCGGGCGAGCAGGGCGATCGTCAGCAGAACCCCGAGGCAGAAGACGAGGATCGGCCACCCGGTGAGCGTGCCGGTGCCGCCCAGCTGAACCGGCACGGTGGTGTTCGCGGCGTCCGGGACGCGGGTGATGAACCCGGCGTCGACAAAGCCGATGAAGGCGATGAACAGGCCGATACCGACGCTGATCGCCTGCTTGAGCGGTTGCGGGATGGCGTGCATGACGGCCTCGCGCAGACCGGTGAGCACGAGCACGCAGATCAGCAGGCCCTCGAGGACGACCAGGCCCATCGCGTCGTCCCAGGACATCAACGGCGCGATCTGGAAGGCGACCACGGCGTTCAGGCCGAGCCCGGCGGCGAGCGCGAGCGGGAGGTTGCCGCCGACGCCCATGATGATCGTCATGACCGCGGCCACCAGGGCGGTGGCGGTGGTGAGTTGGACGGCGTCGAGCTGGTGACCGAACTTGTCCTTCGCGCTGCCCAGGATGATGGGATTCAGGACAAGGATGTAGGCCATCGTGAAGAACGTGGCGAAGCCGCCGCGTACCTCACGGGCGAAGGTGGAGCCCCGGCCGGAGATCTTGAAGTACCGGTCGACGCTGTTCACGCCTGGTGGCGGGGTGCTCGACCGGTCGGCCACCTTCTGGGTCTCGGACATGACTTGTTGCTCCTTGCTGCCTGACGGGCCGGTGTGCGGATGCTGGCTGGATTGTTCCCGCGTTGAACGCGGTTCAGGTTTTCTCCGTGTTACGGAATCAGTGCTGTTCACGTGCGGCGTACCACACCACGTTCGAAGTCCCGAACGAACAGGGGATTCGATCACTGCTACGCTTCCGGACCTCGCCGGATGATCTCGAAATGATCGCCGGAAACACACACGTCATTCACATGCCACCCTCAGGCAGGAGGAGTCGCCCGTGGGCACAGTCGTCGACGACGCCGCCTCCGTGGAGTTCCACGCCTTCTTCGAGCGCCACTATGCCGAACTCTCCCGCCTGGCCCATCTGCTGACGGGCGAGGCCGATGCCGCCGACGATCTGGCGGCGGACGCGCTGCTCGCGCTGTGGCACCGCTGGGACCGGGTCCGCGCGGCCGACCATCCGGTGGCGTACGCGCGCGGGGTCGTGGCCAACCTGGCCTGCACCAGGATCCGCAGCGCGGTCCGGGAGCGGCGGCGGGTCGCCCTGTTCTGGTCGCAGCGCGAGGAGAAGACCGAGAACCCGGATGTGGCGGGGGTCGTCGACGTCCAGGAGGCGTTGCGTAGACTTCCGTTCCGCAAACGTGCCTGTGTGGTGCTGCGGCATGCGTTCGACCTCTCCGAGAAGGACACCGCGCTCGCCCTGGGCATATCGGTCGGTACGGTGAAGAGCCAGACCTCGAAGGGGATGGCCGAGCTGCAACGGCTGCTCGGGACGCGGGGCGCCCCGCTCAAGGTGCATGCGGCGGCGATGGCCCGCACCGGGGGCGCCGGAGGAAGGAACCGATGATGCGGCGGGACGTGCACGACGAACTGCGCGCCCGGCTGCACGAGGCGGCCGAGGCGCACGAGCCCCACCGCGAAGGGATCCTGGCCCGCATCGAGCGCGGCATGGCCGATCCGTCCGGGCACAACCGCCCCGACCACCGCGCGACCCGTCCGCCCGTGTACGGCTGGGCCCGGGTGGTGACCGCCACGGCCGCGGTCGCCGGTGTGCTCGCGGTCGGCGGATACGCGGTGGCGTCCGCCGTGAAGGAGGACACCCCGCAGCAGACGGTGGCCACTTCGCCGACGCCCACCCCGTCCCCGCACGCCACGAGCCGTCCCCCGGTCCCGCCGGCGGACCCCACCCCTGAGGACACACCGGAGTCCCGCGAGACGACCGGGGCGCCGACACGGCAGCCGACCGCCCCCGCCGCGCCGCCCGCCGCCCGGGGCGAGAAGGACGGCCCGCTGTGGTCGGACGGATCGGTCGACCCGCACAGCAACGACTTCTGGGCGCAGAGCAACCTGACCCTGAAGACGGGTGAGCCGCTCACCGCGCTCACCGTCCGGCTGAAGATCGCGCAGACCGGCGGGGTCACCTCGACCGGCGCCTGGCGCTCGCTGCCCGAGGACGACTTCACCCTCACCGTCGAGGAGAAGGACGGCTTCCTCGTCTACACCTGGGTGCTCAAGGACGGCCGTACGGTTCGCGAGGGCGAGTGGGTCTTCGCGGGGCAGTACGACCATGAGCGCGGCGGGCGGGACGCGCAGGGCGACAGCTATGCGATGACGGGCACGGCGGGCGGCGAACAGCTCTCCGTGGCGGGCGACTTCACGCCGCACGACGACAACGACTCGGCAGCCGACGGGGATTCGTAGGGGGAATCCGCAGGACCGGCAACCCTTTCCTCACGCGTGGCGACCAGAAAACGCAAGGATCCCCCCTCCACGCAAGGAACCGGTCCATGACAGCACAGACCGAACAGCGCGTCCGGCACCGCCGCAAGGTCACCGGACGGCGGGGCGCTGATCGCCGGAATCTCCGCCCTCGGCATCACCGGCGCGGCCCTCGTCACCACCACGTCGTTAGTGTCGTCGGCCAGTGCGGCAGCTTCCTGGCCGACGCCCACGGACAGCAAGCCGGTGTCGAAGACGATCCCGGTGTCGGGCACGTACGACGGCAGGCTCACGAAGTTCTACGGCTCCGGCGACCTGGGCGGCAGCGGCCAGGAGGAAGGCCAGGACCCGATCTTCGAACTGGCCGACGGCGCGGTCCTCAAGAACGTCATCATCGGCACCCCGGCTGCCGACGGCGTCCACTGCAAGGGCTCCTGCACACTCCAGAACGTGTGGTGGCTGGACGTCGGTGAGGACGCCGCGACCTTCAAGGGCAAGTCGTCGTCCGCCGTGTACACGGTGTACGGCGGCGGTGCGAGGAACGCCGCCGACAAGGTGCTCCAGTTCAACGGCGCCGGGAAACTGGTCGTCTCCAAGTTCCAGGTGCAGAACTTCGGCAAGCTGGTGCGCAGTTGCGGCAACTGCTCCACGCAGTACAGGCGCTCGATCATCATCAACGACGTGGACGTCACCGCGCCCGGCAACTCGATCGTCGGCGTCAACTCCAACTACGGCGACACGGCCGCGCTGCGCAAGATCCGTGTCCACGGCGACAGCGGAAAGAAGATCAGGACCTGCACCCGCTTCGAGGGCAACAGCAGCGGCAAGGAGCCGAAGGAGCTCGGCACCGGCCCTGATGGAACCGCTTGCAGGTTCTCGTCATCTGACATCACGTACCAGTGAGCGGAGCCCCAGAGACCTGCTGATCTGAGCCCCCCTCGGTCAGCAGAACAGAACGCCCCGCCGGTGACGACCGGCGGGGCGTTCGCTCGTGTCCCGGGGGTCAGTTCATCGTCGAGCCGATGGTGGTGGAGCCCGTCGTCAGGAAGGTCGTCGCGGGCAGCGAGCCGTCCGCCTCGCGCGCCCCGTACGCCGCGGTGGCGTCCTTCGACCGCAGGGCCGGAGTCGGGACACCGGCGTCCCAGTTGTTCGCCGCGTTCACCGTGGACGACCCCACCTCGGACAGCCCGTTCTTGTTGCCCACAGCGAGGTTTTGGGCCAGTCGCGCCTTGCCGGTCGCGAAGTAGAAGCCGGTCTCGGCGTTGGCGTACGCGGTGTTGCGGTTCAGGGCGATGGCCCCGGTGTTGGAGTTCTCGGTGAAGCCGTGCAGCGTGTTGTCCCAGGCCGCGGCGTTGTTGACGACATGGGCCACCGAGGCGCCCCCGCCGCCGAGCTTGAACCCGTTCCCGTTGCCCTCGAAGGCCGCGTCGCCCCAGCGGTTCCTGCCGTTGCCGAAGGCCCAGGTGTGCTCGATGGTGACCGGCGAGGAGAACTGCCACAGGTCGAGACCGTCATCGGAGTTGTCGAACAGGCGCGCTCCGGTGATCCGGTTCCCCGTCCCGGAGCCGAACTTGACGGCGATCCCGTCGGCGTTCTGCCCGTGCCCGGCCGGGTCGTAGTTGCCGTGACTGTCCAGGTTCCGCACGAGGTTGTCCGTCGTACCGTCGCCGCGCAGCGTGAACCCGGAGTCCTTGTTGTTCGCGGTGACGAGGTTCTCGAAGACACCGCCGACGGAGGACGTGGCGACGAACCCCTGAGCCGGGGAGTTCTGGAAGGTGAGGTTCTGGACGGTCCAGTAGTCGCCGTAGATGCCGGCCAGCCAGGACCCGTCGGGGAGCCTGGACCCGTCGATCCTCACCTTCTCGCCGCCGCACGCCCGCAGGGTGATCCGCGCCGAACCAGTGCCGTTCGCCGTGGACTTGAGGGTCGCCGCCGGGGTGTACGTGCCGCCGCGGACCTGGATCGTCGTACCGGCGGCCGCGTTCCCGACGGCCGACTCCAGCTGGGCCGTGCTGGACACGGTGACCGTCGTCGAGGCCGCCTGGGCGCCGCCTTCGGAGAGGCCGAGGTAGACGCCGCCCGCTCCGGAGGCCACGGCGATCGCCGCGGCGATGGAGAGCGTACGGGTCCTGCGATGACGGCCGGTGCTCAGGCGCACGGCTGGTTCCTTTCCTGGGCCGATGAGGACGAAGCGGGCCGGAGGGGCCGCTCCGGCCCGCTTCTGAGATCCGGTCGCCGCCATGCCCGGGAAGGTTGCCGCGCCCCACCGAAAGCCAGCGAAAGTTTCGTCGGCCCTCATCTCGCACTCACCGATTGACGTGCTGTTTCCCACTGGTGAGACTCCTCAGGCGCACACGACCCAACAGGAACCCCCACACCCCCACACTCCACAGGAGCGGCATGCGCCCACGAATCCTCCTAGTCGCCTGTCTCTCGCTGCTTCTCGCCTTCCTCACCGCCCCGCCCGGTACCGCCGGTACCGCGAACTCCGGAGCACCACCCGTGAAGAACCCCAAGTACGCCGGCTACCTCTTCGCCTACTTCACCGGCGAGGGCACCGCGGACGGCGAGCAGATCCGCTACGCCCTCAGCCGCGGCAACGACGCGCTGCACTGGCGCGAGCTCAACGCCGGGAAGCCGGTCCTCACCTCCACGACCGGCGAGAAGGGGCTGCGCGACCCGTTCGTGATCCGCTCCCCCGAGGGCGACAGGTTCTACATGATCGCCACCGACCTGCGGATGTACCAGAACAGCAGCGGCAGCTGGGACCAGGTCCAGCGGCACGGCAGCAAGTCCATCATGGTCTGGGAGTCCACCGACCTGGTCCACTGGACAGACCAGCGCCTGGTGAAGGTCTCCCCCGACAGCGCGGGCAACACCTGGGCCCCGGAGGCCTACTGGGACGACAGCCTCGGTGAGTTCGTCGTCTTCTGGGCGTCGAAGCTGTACGCCGACGACGACCCCGACCACACCGGATCGACGTACAACAAGATGCTGTACGCGACCACGAAGGACTTCCGCACCTTCAGCGCGCCGAAGGTCTGGGACGACCCGGGCTACTCCGTCATCGACTCCACCGTCGTCAAGCACGACGGCACGTACTACCGGTACACCAAGGACGAGCGCGACCCGTCCTCCAGCTCGCCCTGCTCGAAGTTCATCACCGCCGAGAAGTCGACGACGCTGACCTCGACCAAGTACGACTTCGTGGCCGACTGCGTCGGCAGCGGCGCGATGGAGCGCGGTGAGGGTCCCACGGTGTTCAAGTCGAACACCGAGGAGAAGTGGTACCTGTTCGTCGACGAGTACGGCGGCCGCGGCTACGTCCCCTTCGAGACCACCGACCTCGACTCCGGCAAGTGGACCCCCTCGCAGAACTACCAGCTGCCCGCGAGCCCCCGGCACGGCACGGTGATCCCGGTGACGCAGGCGGAGTACGACCGGCTGCTGGCCGCGTATCCCGCGAACCCCGCGTCGGTCGTGGACGCGACGGCGAAGGACCAGCAGGGGTACGCGATCGTCACGGACAGCGCCGCGAAGGTCGTGCTCCCGATGCGGCCGGGCGCCGACCTCTCCCGCCTCGCCCCGAAGCTGTGGGTCGGCGAGGGCGCCACGGTCAGCCCCCGCTCCGGCACCCGGCGCGACTTCCGCAAGCCGCAGAAGTACACGGTGACCGCCGCGGACGGCACCAGGCGCACCTGGACGGTCGAGGCGGTGCGCACCAGCAGCCCCACGCTGCCCGGCCTCAACGCCGACCCGGACGTGCACTACCTGAACGGCGAGTACTGGATCTACCCGACGACCGACGGCTTCCAGGGCTGGAGCGGGACCCGGTTCAAGGCGTACTCCTCCAAGGACCTGGTCCACTGGAAGGACCACGGCGTCATCCTGGATCTCGGTCCGGACGTCTCCTGGGCCGACAAGTACGCCTGGGCCCCGGCGATCGCCGAGCGCGACGGCAAGTACTACTTCTACTTCTGCGCCGAGCAGCAGATCGGCGTGGCGGTGGCCGACTCCCCGGCGGGCCCGTTCAAGGACGCGCTGGGCAAACCGCTGGTCGCCAAGGGCGGTTCGCTGAAGGGCCAGATGATCGACCCGGCCGTCTTCACGGACGACGACGGGACGTCGTATCTGTACTGGGGCAACGGGCACGGGTACGTGGTCCCGCTGAACGACGACATGGTGTCCTACGACGCCTCGAAGGTACGGGACATCACCCCGGACAACTTCCGCGAGGGCTCCTTCGTGATCAAGCGCAAGGGCACCTACTACTTCATGTGGTCCGAGGACGACACCCGCAGCGAGAACTACCACGTCGCCTACGCCACGGGACCGTCCCCGCTCGGCCCGTGGACCAAGCGGGGCACGATCCTGCAGAAGCGCCCGGAGTACGGGATCCTCGGCACGGGTCACCACTCGGTGGTCAACGCCCCCGGCACCGACGACTGGTACGCCGTCTACCACCGGTTCGCCCTGAACGGCCCCGGGAAGCCGGGCGGTGACGGCATGCACCGCGAGACGACCATCGACCGCATGAGGTTCGCGGCCGACGGCACGATCGAGCCGGTGGTGCCGACGCTGGAGGGGATCAGGCCGGTACGGCGGTGACGCTCAGCCTACGAAGTACGTCGGGTTGGGCAGCTTGTACGTCCGGTCCGCGAAGCCACCGTCGAGGTCGCTGTACTGGTCGCCGAAGTTGGCGATGACCTCGTACCCGAGGTCGTCCTCGATGTGCTGCCGGGTACCGGACTTGTACTGCACGGTCGTGCAGTTCCAGGTGCCCGGCGTGGCGCATTCGGCGAGGTAGGCCGGCGGGTTCGCCTTGTCCTTGAGGAACATGTGACCGGCGTCGAGGTTCACCTCGGCGCCGATCTTCTTCAGGTTCTCGACGGCGGCGGAACGCTGTGCCTCGCTCAGGCCCGAGTTGTAGAAGACCTCGACACCCTTGGACTCGGCGTACCGCACCAGTTCGGGGCTGCCGAAGACGGCCGGGCGGTCGGCCTTGTTCACGTACTCGGCCCAGGTGGTGCCGTCGTACGTGTAGTTGGTCCTCTTCTCGTAGTCGAGGCTGAGCAGCAGCGTGTCGTCGATGTCGAAGACGACGGCCGGCTTCTCGCCCTTGTGCAGCGCCTTGCGGGCCGCCTTGTCGATGTACTTCCGGGCCGCCCTGTCGATACTCGCCAGGTCCTTGGCGTAGGGGCTGTCCTTGGACGCCTGGTACACACCGTTCGCGTCGAGCGTGGTGCCGTAGTAGGTGTCGATGTCCTTGGTCAGCAGCCCGATGTTGTAGGGCTCGTGGGTGCTGTTCGCGGTCGACTGGCCGGCCGTGGCCGCGCCGGTGCCGTACAGGGCGGCACCGGCGACGGCGCAGGCGGCGGTGACGGCCGCGATACGCAGTGGTTTATGCATGCACAGATTTCTACGCGCGTCACACATCAAAGCGCGAGACCCGTTGCCCGATCTTTACCTGCCTCAAGGACGAACGGGCCTCACACTTCCCCGGGCGGATCAGTCCATCGTCGCTCCGATGGTGGTGCTGCCCGTCGTCAGGAACGTCGTCGCGGGCAGGGTCCCGCTCGAACCGCGGGCGTTGTACGTGCTCGACGCGTTGGTGGACCGGAACGCCGGGGTCGATATCCCGGAGTCCCAGTTGTTGCCGGCGGAGACCACCGAGGAGCCCTTGTTCACCTGGCCGCCGCCGTTGCTCACGGCCAGGTTCTTGCCGAGGCGGGCGGCGCCGGTGGCGAAGTAGTAGCCCCACTTGGCGTTGGCGTACGCCGTGGTCCGGTTGATGACGATCGCGCCCTTGTTGCTGTTCTCGGTGAAGCCGTTGCCGGCGTTGTCCCAGGCGGCGGAGTTGTTGATGACGTGGGCCACGGTCTCGCCGTCGCCGCCCAGCTTGTAGCCGTTGCCGTCGCCCGCGAAGGCCGAGTCGGACCAGCGGTTCCTGCCGTTGCCCATGGCCCAGGTGTGCTCGACGGTGACGGGCGAGGAGAAGGACCAGAAGTCCAGACCGTCGTCCGAATTGTTGTAGAGGCGGGCCCCGGTGATGAGGTTGCCGGTGCCGGAGCCGAACTTCACGGCGATGCCGTCGGCGTTCTCACCGTGGTTGGCCGCGTCGTAGTGGCCGTAGGAGTCGATGTTGCGGACGGTGTTGTTGACCGTGCCGTCGCCGGTGAGCGTGAAGCCGGAGTCGCCGCCGTTGATGGTCTTGATGTTGTTCCAGTTGGTGCCGGTGCAGGACTGGCAGACGACCGCGCTGTCCGGGGAGTTCTGGAAGGTGATGTTGGAGACGTTCCAGTAGTCGGCGGTCAGCTTGAGGATCCAGTCGCCGTCGGGGAGGTTCGAGCCGTCGATCTTCACGGTCTCCGAGCCGTACGCGGTGAGCGTGACCGGCGACGACGAGGTGCCGTTGGCGGTGGACTGCAGGGTGGCGGTCGGGTAGCAGGTGCCGCCGCGGACCTGGATGACGGTGCCGGCGGTCGCGTTCTTGAGGGCGTTGGCCAGGTCGGTGGAGTTGCTGACCACCACGGTCGCGGCCTGGGCCTGGGTGGGGAGGACGGCCAGGGAGGCGCCCAGGGTGAGGGCGGCCAGGGAGGCGAGAGCGGTACGACGGGACATGGGGTGCGGATCCTTTCGTCGTACGGTGGGGGGACTCACGGGGGGACGGTCACAGGACGGTGTCGAGCCAGCTGAAGACCTCGTCCTGCATGCGGTCGACGAAGACATGGCCGAGCTCGGGCCAGGTCCTGAGGTGCAACCGCTCCTCGGCGTGGCGGGAGCGCCAGACGGCGCGCAGCTTGTCGTACGCCACGCGGACGCCGCCGGCGGGGAACAGCGGGTCGAGCCCGCCGTCGAAGAAGAGCATCGGCCTGGGTGCGGCGATGCTCGCCACGTCGGGGAAGTCGAGGAACCGGGGAAGCCCCGGGTGGAGCATGTAGTACGACGACTGCCCGCGCAGGGTGTTGTTGCCGGGCACCATCATGTCCTTCAGGCCGGTCATCCAGCAGACGGCGGCGGCCGCCGCGATGTCGTCGGTCAACGCGGCCGTCTGCCAGGCGCGGTAGGCACCCACGGAGAAGCCGAGGGCCGCGACCCGGCGCGCGTCCACGCGGTCGAGGCCCGCCAGGAAGCCGGCGGCACGGGCGTCCTCGCGGGCCATGAGTCCGGCGAGCGAGGAGCCGAGGTTGTAGAAGTTGGAGGCCAGCGCCTGCTGCTGGTCGTAGGCGAGCGGGCCCCGGTCGCCCCAGCCGGGCGCGTCCGCGCACAGGACGACATAGCCACGCCGGGCCAGTTCGTCGCCGACGAACCTGCCGCTGAAGTACGTGTCGGCCCAGGTCCGCGCGGAGGCGAGCCGGGTGTCGTCGTACCAGGGCCGGACGAGCTTCTCCTTGCCGATGTCGAACTTCGCCCCGTGGTCGTGGAGCAGCAGCACGGCGGGGAACGGCCCGGGTCCCCGCGGGGTGAGCAGGGCGGCGCGGACGCGTTCGTGGCGCGTGAGGGAGAGGGTGACCAACTCCCTTGTGCAGACGCCGTCTTGGGGTCCTTCGAGGAATTCCGGGTCGTACGGCGTCCCGTCCTCGCGGTCGACCAGGAGGTGCTCCTCGACCTTGGCGCGGGCCGCGCGCCGCCAGGCCCTGAAGTCGCGCACCGGTGAAGTGCCCCAGGCGAGGGGGAAGTTCAGCTGTGCCTTGAGCGCCGGGTGGAAGTCGGGCAGCGGGCCGTCCACGACCCCGGCCCGCGCGGGACTCACCGCTCCCCCGGCCAGCATGGCCGCGCCTGCGCCCACCACGAACGCCCGTCGCCCGAAGGCGTCATGGCCGCGCATACCGCCTCCCGGTGCCGGCGTGGGTCAGGACGTGGCGCTCGACCGCCGCGGCGGAGGTGAGCGGCCGGTAGTCGTAGACGTCGGCCGGGTCCCAGTCCACGTCGTCGGTCAGTCCGAGGCCGGCGGCCACCGTGTTCAGTCGGGCCGGACGGCCGTTGGCCCAGGAGCCGGTGTCGTGGAAGTGCTCGCCTCCGTAGGGGGCGACGGCGAGGCTGGGGTCGTAGCGGAAGACATTGCGCTCGGAGTGGAGGGCCGACTCGACGCCGACGCCCAGGGCGTAGAGAGGAGTCCGGCCCCGGGACACGTACACGTTGTTGACGACGTGCACCTGTCCGAAGCGGACACGGGGGCCGCGTTGCACGATGTCGGTGAAGAGGTTCCGCAGGAAGGTCACCTTGAGGTGCCCGCGGTCGCGGTCGCCGCGTCCGTCACCCGACCCGATGAGCAGCGCCTTGTCGTGGTCGGTGAACCGGCTGTCGGAGACGGTGATGAAGTCGGAGCCGTCCTCGATGTCCAGCAGCCCGTCGTGGCGCCCGACGCGTTCGCCGTGGAAGCCGGGAGGTGCCGCGCGGTCCGGGAAGCGGCCGTCGGTGAAGGTGCAGTGGTCGATCCAGATGTTCTTGCCGGTGATGACGGTCAGCGCGTCGAAGCGGGCGTTCCAGCTGCCCCGGGTGCCGTCGTCCGGCGACCAGCTGGTGAAGTGGTCGACGGGTGCTTCTAGGTGGAGGTTGCGGACGACGATGTTCGTGCCGGTGTTGACGGTCAGGAAGACCCCGCGGAGGCGGGCGTCGTCGTCGGCGCCGACGAGCGTGGTGTTGCTCGGCACGGTCAGCTGGATCTGCGCCTTCTCCTGGTTGGACCCGGTCTGCCGGAGCTGACGCTGCCGCTTGCAGTAGTCGTGGCGGGTGTCGGACCAGGTGCTGCCGTCCTCGCCGAAGCAGGACATGTACTTCGCGAGGTCGTATCCGGGCGCGTAGTCCTGCTCGCCGAGCAGCGAACCGTCGTCCGCCTCATGGCCGTCGATGTCCCCGACGACCCGGATCACCTTGGGCGCGGTGGGGTCGCCGTCGTTGGCGAGGGCCTCCTTGAGTTCGGCGCGGGTGCGCACCGTCCAGGTCGGGCCGCCCGCCCCGCCGGTGGTGCCGGCGCCCCAGCCGACCGGGGCCCGGTCGGCGGCGGACGCCGGTGCCGGCACCAGCAGCAGAGCCAGCGCTGCGAGTACGGGAGCCGCCCTACGCATGGGGCCGCCAGTCGCCGAGATACGTCCTCTTCGTGTGCGATCCGGCTTCCTCGCAGGCCAGTTGGGGCCGGTTCGCCGGCACGGTGATCGCCGCCCCCGGCCCCGAGTTCCGGAACTCCCGGAACCGCATGGTCTGCCAGGGATGGGTCTCCCGCATGTTGGTGTACGGCGCCGCCGCGTCGATGCCTGGTCCGATCCGGGTGTCCCGCACGACGAGCGAGGGCCACGCGGTCGTCTCGTACGACGGCACCCACGGCCGCGCCAGCTTGTACGCCCCGTCCTCGGCGGCGGAGGTGACGCGGGAGCGGACGGCGAGGATGCCGTACGGGTTGGCGCGGGCGGTGGACGGGGCGAAGACCATGCCCTTGGGGGTGAAGTCCACGTCCCGTGCGAGCGTGTGGAAGTGGCAGTCCTCGAAGACGGCCGTGGCCCGCCCGAAGACGAAGTCGACGTCGCCCTCGATGTAGCAGCGGTGGAAGTACTGCCGGTCGAAGGTGGTGAGCGCGGTGGTCTCGACGAAGAGGGTGTCCTGGTGGGCCAGCAGCCGGACGTTGTCGAAGTGGGTGCGGTCGCCGTAGGTGTAGGACGCCACCGCCTGGGTGCCGGTGATGTCGGGGTGGTCGGCGCGCAGCCAGTCGTTGGCGAGCGTCAGGTCGCGGACCGTGAGGCCGGGGGCCGCCGAGGTGAAGGTGGCGGAGCCCGCGGTGCCGTAGGTGCCCGAGCCGTCGGGCTTCTGGGTGCCGTTGGCGTTGTCGTGGACGATGACGGCGTCACGGGGGTCGCGGGTGGCGCCGCGGATCGTCAACTCGGCTTTCTCGGCCGGGACTTGGACGACCTCGCGATACGTTCCCGGGTGCACGACGATCGTCCGGCCGGGGCCGTCCACGGCGTTGACGGCCGCCTGTACGGAGTCGCCGGGGCGGACGTGCAGCACACGGCGGCCGCTCGCGAAGGCCGGAGTGACGCCTCCCGCGATCAGGCTGCCCGCCGCCCCCGCCAACAGGGTGCGCCTGCGCATGTCAGCACGCCCCCTTCCACGGCTCCCAGTCACCGAGATAGGCCGCGCGGGTGGCGGACCCGGCCTGCTCCCGGGTGAGTTGGGGCCGGTTCTCGGGAACGGTGGCCGCGGCGCCGGGGCCGGTGTTGCGGTATTCGGCGAACCGCTGGTTCTGCCACGGGAAGGCGTCCGACATGTTGGCGTACGGCGCGACCGCGTCGATGCCCGCGCCGAGGTGCGTGTCCCGGACGACGAGCGACGGACGGGCGGTGGTGTCGGAGCTGGGCACCCAGGGCCGGGCCAGCTTGTAGTACGCGTCGGGGGCCTCGCTGCTGACGCGGCTCCTGGTGACCAGGTAGCCGAGCGGGTTGGCGCCCGCGGTGGACGGGGCGAAGACGAAGCCGTACGGGGCGCCGGCCAGGTCGGTGCGGCTCAGGGTGCGGAAGTGGCAGTGCTCGAACACGGAGGTGCCCCGGCCGAAGACGAAGTCGACGTCGCCCTCGACGTAGCAGTGCGAGAAGTACTGGCGGGCGAAGACGGCCAGGGCGGCTGAGTCCGCGTACAGGGTGTCCTGGTGGCCCAGGAAGCGGCAGTGGTGGAAGGCCGAGCGGTCGCCCAGCACCTTGACGGCGACGGCCTGGGTGCCGGATATGCCGGGGTGGTCGGCGCGCAGCCAGTCGTTGGCGAAGGTGATCCAGCGGGCGGTGAAGCCGTCGGGGCGGATCAGGGTGGTGGCCGAGCCGGTGGTGCCGTAGGTGCCGGAGCCGTCGGGCTTGGGGGTGCCGGCGGCGTTGTCGTAGACGATGACGACGTCACGGGGGTCCTCGCTCGCACCGATCCAGGTCAGGTCGGTGGCGGTGGCCGGGGTGGCGACCGTCTCCCGGTAGACGCCCGGGGCCAGGACCAGGGTGTACCCGGCGGTGGTGACCGTGTTCACGGCGGCCTGGACGGTGGTGAAGTCGCCGCCTCCCTGAGCGTCGACGTAGAGCGTGGTCGGGGTCGGGCGGGCGGCCGGGGAACCGAACCGGCCGAAGGGCCGCCGGGCGCCGGCCCGCGCGGGGACGGCCGCGAGGCCGATCGCGGCGCCGGCGCCGAGGCCCGCCGTCAGGAGTCCCCTTCTGGACAGGGGGAGTCGGGGGTGGGGCGAGGACATGCGGGTGCTCCTTGGGGAGTGCGGCTCGTCGGAGAGGTGCCTCGCGTGGGGGTGTGGCGGGCCGGGGCTGCGGGCCCCGGCCCTGCGGGTGGTGCGGCGGGGTCAGTGCAGGCGGCCGGCGCCCGCACAGCGGTTGAGGATCCCCGGCAGCGCCTTGGGGCTGTCGACCTTCGTCCGCAGGGTCGGCTTCCACCCGGCGCCGGACTGGAGGGTCTCCTGCGGGATCTCGGCGTTGTGGACCGCGATGAGGTCCGTCAGCCTGCCGTTGACGTAGTTGTTCTCAGCCGTCAGCGGCGACTCGTTCCACTTCTTGAGGATCTTGCCGACGCTCGCTCCGGCCGGCAGCGAGACGGCGTTGTCGCTGGCGTGGAGCTGCGAGGAGATGCCGACGCCGAAGACGTAGTAGTCGTCCTTCTGCTCCTCGGTCACCACGTAGTGGTTGTTGTAGACGTCGACCTGCCCGAACCGCACGCGCGGCGAGCGCTGGAGGATGCCCTCGAAGCGGTTGTGGTGCATGGTGACCTTGAGCTTGCCGCCGTCGGTGGTGGCGAGACCGTCGCCGTTGCCGATCAGCATGTTCTTGTCGTGGTCCTGGAAGCGGTTCCAGGACACGGTCACGTAGTTGGAGCCGCGCACGATGTCCGTCAGCCCGTCGTGCTGCTGGAAGACCTTGCCGAAGTAGACCGGACGCTCGCTGTCGGGGTAGCGCCCGTCGGTGAACGTGTTGTGGTCGAGCCAGACATGGTCGGTGCCGTAGACGACCACGGCGTCGTACTCGGAGTTCCAGTTGCCGGTCTTGTTGTCGTCGGTCGGGTCCCACTTGGGGAAGCAGTCGAGCGGGGCCTCGATGGTGAGGTTGCGCATGATGACGTTCGAGACGCCCTTGATCTGGAGGCTGCCGCCGAGGATGCCGGAGTTCTCGCCGACGCCGACGATGGTGGTGTTGCTGGGAATGTTGGCCTTGATCTCCGTGTCCTGGTTGGCGGCGGAGGCGACCCGGGCGTCCTCCTGCGGACCGCTGGCGACCTCGTCGTTGCCCCAGACGGCCGGGTCGTAGTCCTTGAGGTACTGCTGGAGGTCGTAGCCGCCGGCGACGAAGGCGTCGCAGCCCTCGGAGACGGCGTCGATCATGCCCTTGACCTTGATGATCTTCGGCGCGTCACCGCCGGCCTTCAGTGCGGCCTTGAACTCGGCCCAGGTGGTGACGGTGTAGACGTGCTCGGCGTCGGCGGCCGACCCACCGGTCGTCCCGGCTCCCTCGGAGCCCCAGCCGTCGTTCGCGCCGAGGACCTGCCGGCCGAGGTCGCGGGGGCCCGCCTGCGCGCTGGTGCCGGTGAGACCGAGAACGAGCGCGGTGCAGCCGATCAGCACAGCGGACTTAGCTGTGACATGCCCATGCCATACATGTGCGTTCATTGTGCGGCTCTCTTTTCTGCGGTTTCGGGGTGGTTACGCGGCGGCCTGCGGCCAGGTGATCCAGGACTCCGGGATCTCGGCGTCGAGCCGGCGCACGTCCCGCGGGCCGAGCACCCGCGTCCGCAGCAGCTCCCGCGCCACGAGACGCGCCACGGCGATCGCGCCCGGCGGATTGAAGTGCGTGTTGTCCTGCTCGGTGGCAGTCCAGTTGAAGTACGTCTTCGTCTCCTCGACCCCGAGCCGCTGCCACAGCGCGAGGGACAGGGCCTGGATGTCGAGCAGCGTGACCCGCTCCTCCCGGGCGAGGGCACGCATCGACGCCGGATAGTCGCCGTGGGTCGGCGCGGCGTTGCCGTCGGCGTCGAACTTCCGCCGCTCGACGGCGGTGGCGAGGACGGGGCGGGCGCCACGGGCACGGGCGCCCTCTATGTACAGCCGCAGATAGTCCTGGTACGTCGTCCAGGGCTCGGTGTACCGGGTGGGGTCGGCGGCCTTCTCGTCGTTGTGCGCGAACTGGATGAGAAGGAGATCGCCGGGCTGGATGGCGGCGAGTACGACATCCAGCCGCCCTTCATCGACGAAGCTCTTGGAACTACGCCCGTTCACGGCGTGATTGGAGACGGGCAGCTGCTTGTGCAGAAAGAAGGGGAGCGCCATGCCCCACCCGGTCTCGGGGGCGGCGTCGGCGTATTTCTGGGCGGCGGTGGAGTCGCCGGCGATGTAGAGAGTGCGGTGGCGCTGCGCTGCTCGGGCGGTACCGGTGGCCGAGAGCGCGAGCGGGGCGGCGGCAAGGGCCGCCACGGTTACCTGTCTACGGGTGAGCGACACGACAGTGCCTTTCAAGCGTGGGGGCGGGCAGCCCCCTGGGGGCGCGGGGCAGTGCTTGATGTGCGGCTGCCGCCGCGTGGGCGCGACCAGCCACGATGAACGCGGCCGGCCACGCGGCAGAGCGACCGAGCTCTCAGCCGTTCCGTTCCGTCCACTCGGCCTGAGCCTCGTTCAGCTGACCGGCCATCGTGTCCAGAAACTCCTTGGCACTCATGTCCCCGTTCAGCACCTTCTGGAAGTTCGGCTCGTTGTCGGCCTTGGAAATGGTGTTCCAGTCAGGCAGGTAGTACGGCAACTGCACAATCGTCGTCGACCCGTCCGTCAACGCGGCGGCGGCCAGCTTCGTGGGCTCCGCCTTGGAGATCCACGCGTCCTTGCCGGCGTCGTTGTTGGACGGCACCTGCCCCGCCGCCTCGTTGAACTTCGAGTTCTCCGCGTGCGACGTGGCGAACTCGATGAACTTCCAGGCGGCCTCCTTGTTCTTGGAACTCTTGAAGATCCCCATCCCGTCAACAGGGTTGGACACCTGGACCCGCTTGCCGGAGGATCCGACCGGCTGCGGAATTCCCCGGAACTTGTCCGTCCCGAGCGCCTTCACATGGTCCTGGTACGACCCCAGGTTGTGGTTCAGCATTCCGATCGTGCCGGAATCCCACTGGGCGACCATCTTGGTGAAGTCGTTGTTGAGGTCGGCGGCCGGAGTGACCTTCTTGTAGAGCGCGGCGTACTTCGCGAGCGCGGCCACGTTCTTCGGGTCGTTGACGGTCGTCTTCTCCCCGCTGGAGTCCCAGAAGGAAGTGATCCCGGACTGCCCGTACATCGCGTCCAGCGCCTGGGCTATGGAACCGGAACCGCCACGGATGGTGTAACCGAACTCGTTCTTCCCGGAGTCGGTCAGCTTCTGCGCGGCCTCGTAGAACTTGTCCCAGGTCGTCGGCTCGTCCAGCCCGGCCTTCTGGAACAGATCGGTGCGGTAGTACAGCACACCGTTGTTCGCGGAGGTGGGAATCGAGTACAGCTTGTCGTCACCGCCGCCGGCGGCCTTCAGCGAGGTGACCATGTCCTCGTTGAGCTTGCCGCTCAGGGACGACTTGGCGAGCCGGTCGTCGAGCGGCTCCAGCGCGTTCTGCGCGCCGAACCCGGCGAGCATCGCCGCGCCGACGCCGCCGACGTCCGGCAGTCCGCCGCCCTGGATGGCGGTGTCCACCTTGGACTGGTAGTCGGTCGACGGGATCCCGACGTACTCGACCTTGATGGCCGGGTTCGCCTTCTCGAAGTCGGCGATGATCTCCTTCCAGATGTCGGTGCGGACACCGCCGTTGTTGTCCCAGAAGACGATCTCTCCCTTGCCGCTGCCCTCGGCGCCGCTGTCTCCGCCACCGCCGCCGCTGCCGTCGTCACCACAGGCGGTGGCGGTCAGGGCGAGGACGGAACCCAGGGCGACGGCCACGGCGGCCCGCCTGCTTCTGCGAATGCTGATCTTCATTGCTCGGCTCTCTTCGTCTGGATCAAGCGCTTCTGGATCGAGTGGGGATATGCGGTTGTGGGGTCTCAGCGGCGCGCGTACGGCGCCCAGCCGTCCGTGCCCCGGAGGTAGTCGGCGACGGTGTGGACCCGCGCGTCGTCGGCACTCATCTGCGGCCGGTCCGCGGTCGGGGCCGCCCCCGGCCCGAGGTTGCGGTACTCCGCGAACCGCGCGTCCTTCCACGAGAACCCGCTCATGTCGGTCCACGGGGAGGACTTGATCGCGGCGGGCAGCCAGGTGGAGCGGTCGGCACCCGTACGACAGCGTTCGACCGCCCGCGAGGCAACACGGAGTAGTCGATCCGGTACAGTTGGCAACACCCGTCAGTGATAGCCAAGTTGACGGACATACCGCCGGGCTGGTGGATGTGGCCTGTGGAGCGAACGTAAGACCGTTGGGCGGCACACCGTCCCTTGCACATACGTGGACGGCAGGTCGCTGTGAAGCAGGAAGCCGAGTCAGCGATGACCGGCGCCTCGTTTCCGGCGAGGTCAGGCCAAGAGGGTGTCCTGGTTGCACCTACCCACTGGCCATGGGGGCGCCTCATCGGGGCGCCCCCATGGCCAGCGTCTGCTCCCTGCTCAGCTCGTACGCGGCCTCGCGGGCGGTGACGTCGTGCGCGGCGATCCGGACCGTCGCGCTCCCCGTCGAACCGCCGTACGCGGCGGGCGTGTCGAAGACGATGACGGTGTCGGACCGGTCCTCGCCGGTCCCCCGCAGCACGAGGTTCGGCTTGCTCGCGGGGATGAACACCTTCTCGCGATACGTCCCCGGAGCCACCGCGATCGTGACCGGCACGGCGTTCTGGTCGGGCACGGCGTCCACGGCGGCCTGCACCGTCGGGTAGTCGGCGGGGACACGCAGGGTCGTGCCGATCCGCGCTTGCGGTCCGGAGAACTTCCTCACCAGCGCCGGTACGGCCGCGGCCGGGTCGAGCCGGTAGTCGTAGAACGCGCGCGGGTCGAAGGCCGTCCCCCAGGCGTCCTGCCGTCCGCTGACGTTCTTCAGGATCGAGCCGCGCTGCACGAGTTCGGCGGTGGCGTCGGCCTGGTAGGGGTGCTGGACACCGTCGTAGTAGCTGTTCTCGATGACCATCCTGGTCTTTCCGCGCGACCAGTTCCCGTACGTCCACGTCGGGTCGCCGTCGGCCACCTGCGCGGAGAGGTAGTTGTTGTAGAGGTGGGCGTAGGCGCAGTTGTCGGCGGAGGGGTTGCGCTGCTTCGTTCCCGTGAACCAGTTGTGGTCGATCGTGATCTCCGTCTGGACGTTGGTGGTCCAGCCGATCCCGAACGCCTTGTTGTGGTGCGTGAACTGGTTGTAGGAGACGGTGATGTACCGGCTGTCCTTGCGGATGTCGAGCAGTCCGTCGCCCATGTGCGTGAAGCGGTTGTGGTCGATCCAGACGTGGTCGACGGTGTCCATCTGGAGGGCGTCGAAGTCGGTGGTCTTGCCGTCCCAGTCGCCCTCGACATAGGAGTCGCGGATCGTCAGGTTGCGGATGATGACGTTGCTCGTGCCGGGGTTGAGGTGCAGTTCGCCGTGGACGATCTCGCCGGTGTCGCCGACGCCGATGAGGGTCTTGTTCGAGGTCACGACGATGTCCGAGCCGAACGGCTGGACGGCGATCGCCCCTGACACCCGGATGACGTACGGCTCTTCGGCCGCCGCGTACTTCACGAGCTGGGCCTGGTCGGTGACGGTCACGACCTTGCCGCCGGCGCCGCCGGTGGTCCCGCCGGCCAGGGAGGCGAAGCCGTGCGGCTGATCGGTCCAGCGGTCGGCGGACGAGACGGCGGGGCCGGCCGGGGCGGGGGTCGCGCCCTGTGCCTCACCGACCGACCCGAGGCACAGGGCGGCCACCAGGCCGAGTACGGCGGCCATGACCCTGCCGTGGCCGGGTCTCGCGTTCCCCGGTGTCGGCAAGCGCTTGCTACGGAGGTGCGTCATTGCGGCTCCCAACAGGCGTGCGGGTGGGTTACAAGGGGGTGATCCGGAACGTCGTGAAGGTCGCGGCGCCGGCGTGTCCCGGGCCGGCGGGCGCGAGGGCGAACAGGCCGAGCAGGGCGCCGACCCAGCGCCAGGGGGTGGCCGCGAAGACGGGGCCGGACGGGTACATGCCCTCCCCCACGTCGTGGAAGAACCGGCAGCGCGCCCCCGCCCCGATCTCGATCCGCAGCCGGACGCGCCCCCGCGGGGCGGGCCGCGCGTGTTCGGCGTCCCGTTCCCGCTCCGCGACCGCCTCCGCGAACCGGTGCACGACGTGCACCTCCCCGTCCGTGCCCCGCTGGAGCCCGATCCAGCTGAACGCGTCCCCGAGCACCGCGAGGCCCGCCCGCGCCCCCGGCTCCTCGCTGTCCAGCCGTAGTTCCACCTCCACCGCGCAGGGCGTGCCCGGCAGTCGCTGGGTGAGGTTGTTCGGCAGTCTGCGCAGGTCGTGGGCGTCGGCCGAGCGGACGCAGGCCAGTTTCAGGCCGTCGCCGGAGTGCTGGGTGGCCCAGCCGTCCCGCGGGGTGGCGGTCCAGGACCACTGGCGGCCGAAGCGTCCGCCGGGGAAGTCGTCGTCGGTGGCGGGCGCGGCGGGCGGCTGCGGCGGCAGGTCGGGCCTGCGGTGTACGGCGACGGGGGCGCCGTCGTCGCCCAGCACCGGCCAGCCGTCGCTGCCCCAGCGCATCGGCTGGAGGTGGACGACCCTGCCGTACGCGCCCCGCTGCTGGAAGTGCAGGAACCAGTCCTCGCCGGAGGGGGTACGTACCCAGCCGCCCTGGTGCGGTCCGTTGACGTCGGTGTCCTGCTGTTCGAGGACGCTCCTCTCCTCGTAGGGCCCGAAGAACTCACGGGAGCGGAAGGCGCCCTGCCAGCCGGTCTCCACTCCTCCGGCGGGCGCGAGAATCCAGAACCAGCCGTCGTGCCGGTAGAGCTTGGGTCCTTCGAGGGTGAACCAGCCGGGGATCCGGTCGCCGTCGACGATCAGCTTGCCCTCGTCGAGGAGTTCGGTGCCGTCGGGGTGCATACGGTGGCCGGTGAGGCGGTTCTTCACGCCCGACCGGGACTTGGCCCAGGCGTGCACGAGGTAGGCCTCGCCGGTCTCGTCGTCCCACAGGGGGCAGGGGTCGATGAGGCCCTTGCCCTGCTTCACCAGGTGGGGGCGAGTCCAGGGGCCGCGGATCTCGGGGGCGTTGACCTGGAAGATGCCCTGGTCGGGGTCGCCCCAGAAGATCCAGAAGCGGTCGTCGTGGTGGCGCAGAGAAGGGGCCCAGACCCCGCAGTCGTGACGCGGGACCGCGAACTCCTCGGCCGGTTCGAGGTGGTCGACGGCGTGGCCGACCAGGGTCCAGTTGACGAGGTCCCGGGAGTGCAGCAGGGGCAGGCCCGGGGCGCGGCCGAAACTGGAGGCGGTGAGGTAGAAGTCGTCGCCGACGCGGACGACGTCCGGGTCGGACCAGTCGGCGTCGAGGACGGGGTTGGTGTACGTCTCGGCGGTCACGGGCTCACCGCCTTGCGGACCAGGGCCGCCACTTCGAGCCGGCTGATCCGGCCGTCGGCGACGACGGTGACGATCCGGCGGACGGCGGTCTCGCCGGGCGGGATCGGCAGCCGTTCCTCGGCGGCGAGGGAGGAGCCGACGCCGGGGTACTCCCCGGCGCGCACGAACCACGGGTCCCGGCGGGTCTGTTCGGTGGCCCCGGCGAAGACCAGGGTCCAGGTGGAGCCCGTGAGCGCCACCCAGGGGGCGCGGGTGCCGTGGATCTCCCACTCGCCCTCGCGGTCGACGGTGAACACGTCCGGCGCCGACTCCTCCTTGCGGGCCCGCCAGAAGAACCCGCCGTACGCGGCGCCGGGGCGCCCGTTGGTGGCGGGGCTGCCGATGGACAGCGGGCCGGAGGTGACGTTGGTCAGGGAGAAGGTGAAGTCCAGCGCCCAGGCGAAGTCGGTGAGTTCGGTGGCCGCGACCGTACGGCGCTCACGCAGCAGCTCGGCGCCGGACGCCACCCAGCGCAGTTCCTCGACGAAGCCGTCGGGGTCGCGCAGTTGGAAGGAGGTGTGCCGCTGGGCGCCGTGGTTGTCCAGTTCGGTCGGGCCCTGGTCGCGGACGTAGGTGCGTCCGCCCCAGAAGTTGGACCCCTCGACGTCGGGAACGGCGACACCGACGCCGAGGTGGTGTATGTGGTCGGCGGGGCTGAGTTCGGTGACCGCCGTGCCGGCCAGGGTGGTGACGGGATGCAGATAGGGGCGTGGGGAGAGCCGGGGCGGCAGTTCGGGCCGGGTGACGTACCGGCCGACGGGGCGGCCCGCGACGCGCAGCACCGCGGTGTCGTGGGGGGTCATCAGGTGCTCACCTCTTTCGTTCTCGCCGGCAGCGCCCAGGCGGCGCCCAGCTCGGAGTAGAGGGCGAGGGTGTCGGCGGCGGCCGCGACCAGGCCGTCGATGCCGGGCACGATCCGGCGCTGCTCGTCGGGGAGCAGGTGCCAGGTCCCGTCCGGCAGCGGGGCCGGGTCCGGGGCGAGTCGAATCGCCTCAACGACCTTCATGAAGGCGCCGGTCGCGTCGGGTGTGACCAGCAGCTCGGCGCCTTCGGTGAGGTGCTCGACGAGGTTCTCCAGGAGGTCCGTGCGGTCGTGGTCGAACTCCTCGGGGCCGTGGCCCGCGCGCTGGAGCAGGACGCGGTCCTGCTTGTACCAGAAGGTGATCCGGCCGTGTTCGCCGTGGACGACGACGTACGGCTCGTCCGGGTCCTCGGCGCACAGGGTCGCGGCGACGACGACCTGGGGGCCGGCCGCGGTGGTGACGCGGACGCAGGAGGTGTCGTCGGACTCGATGTCGTTGGCGCGCAGCAGTTCGGTCTCGATGGCGGTGACGTCCTCGGCGTGCACCGTGCCGCCCAGCGCGAGGGCGGTGGCGACGGCGTGCGCGAGCGGGTTGGTCAGCACTCCGTCGATGACGTCGACGCCGTTCAGGCGCCGCTTGCCCGCCCAGGGCGCCCGCCGGTAGTACGCCTCGGGACGCGCCCAGGCTCCGGCTCCGCCGATTCCGACGATCTCACCGATCGCGCCCTCGGCCATCAGCTCCCGGATCGCGGGCACCGCGCGCGAGCCCAGCGACTGGAAGCCGATCTGGCAGACGACCCCGGCCTCGGCGACCCCGTCGGCCATGCGCCGGAACTCGGCGTACGACGGGGCGGGCGGCTTCTCCAGCAGGAGGTGCACGCCCCGGCGGGCGGCCGTCAGGGCCAGGTCGGTGTGGGTCGGGATGGGCGTGCAGATCACCGCGACACTCGCGCCGGTGGAGTCGAGGAGGGCACCGAAGTCGGCGGACTGCTCGGGCGTTCCCAGGCCGGCCGGAAGCTCGTCCGCGCTCAGCGGGGTCAGCTCGCAGATCCCCGCCAGCCGGACGACGCCCTTGTCCTGGAGCCGGCGGATGTTGTCCAGGTGCCAGCGGCCGTGGCCGCGTGCGCCCGCCAGGACGATGGGTACGGCAGTGCTCATGGGATCCTCCCTGCGCCCGCGCCGCGTGCCACCTCACGGTCGGCCGTGGCGGCGCTGTCGATCTTTGTGTGCAGGGTAGGTGTCCAGCCGACGTCAGCCGTGAGATCACGCTCGCTGCCGGAGTTGTAGGCGTTGTAGATGGCCAGCAGGTCCACCGGATAGCCGTTGAAGAGGGTGCCGGACTGGTGGAAGGCGGTGCCGTTCCAGCTCTTCACCAGGTCGGCGACCTCGATGTGTCCGGGAGTGGTGAAGGCGTTGTTCTCGGCGTGGACGGCGGACTCGGTCGACACGCCCACGGAGTAGCGGTAGTCGTACGCGTCGGCCGGGACGACGTACCGGTTGTTGTAGAGGTGCACCTGCCCGAAGCGGACGCGGGGCGCGCGCTGGACCACGGACTCGAACTCGTTGTGGTGCAGCGTGACCCGCAGCCTGCCCCGGTCCCCGGTCGCGGTGTCACCGTTGCCGATGAGGATCGCCTTGTCGTGGTCGGCGAACCGGCTCCAGGAGACGGTGACCAGGTCGGAGGCGTTGGTGATGTCCAGCAGGCCGTCGTGGCGGAGGTAGTTGCGGCCGAAGTAGGTGGGTTCCCCATGGTCCGGATGCCCCTTGTCGCTCAGGGACACATGGTCGATCCACACATGGGTGGCGCCGCGCAGCCATATGTTGTCGTACGCCGTCTTCCAGTCGCCGAGGCCGCCTGTGTTGGGCTGCCACACAGGGAAGCAGTCGTAGGCGTCGCGCAGTTCCAGGTTGCGGACGATGACGTTGTCCGCGGCCTTGAGCTGGAGGCTCGCGCCCTTCAGCACGGCCTTGTCGCCGAGTCCGACCAGGGTGGTGTTGGAGCCGACGGCCAGCTCGATCCGCTCGGCCTGCCGGGCCGCGGATGCCTGGCGGGCCTCCTCCTGCGGGCCGCTGGGCTTGGCGGAGCCCCAGGTGCGGGGGTCGTAGGCGGCCAGGTACTTCCTGGTGCCGTAGCCGTCGGTGGCGTAGTCGGCGCAGTCCAGGTGGTCGCCGTCGTCGTCGGTGTTGGCGTCGATGGTGCCGGCGATCCTGATGATCTTCGGGGTGGCGCTGCCACCGTCGAGGGCGCGGACCAGCTCACCCCGGTTGCGTACGGTGAAGACGTGGGCGTCGTCGGCGGTGGAACCCCCCGTGGTACCACCGTCGGCCGCCGCCCAGCCGTCGTTCGGGGCGAGGGTGTCGCGGCTGACGTCGCGGCCGTCGTCGGCGTGGGCCGGTACGCAGAACAGACCCAACAGGGCTGCCGCCATGGTGACCTGACGCAGTCTCATCCCTTCACCGCCCCCGCGCTGAAGCCCGTGATCAGCCACTTCTGGATGAAGGCGAAGACGATCACGACGGGTACGGCCGCGATGATGCCGCCCGCGGCGAGCGCGCCCAGGTCGACGCTGTCCGCGCCCATCAGGGTGTTCAGCCCGACCGGGATGGTCTGCTTCTCCTGGTTGTTGAGGAACATCAGGGCGAACAGGAAGTGGTTCCAGGAGTGCACGAAGGCGAAGGAGCCGACGGCGATCAGACCGGGCCGCAGCAACGGCAGGACGACGATCCTGAAGGCCGTCATCCGGTTGCAGCCGTCGACCCAGGCCGCCTCCTCCAGGGTGTACGGCACGTTCTTGATGAAGTTGCTGATCAGGATCATCGACAGCGGTAGCTGGAAGACGGTCTCGGCGATGATGACGCTGCCCAGCGAGTTGATCATCTGGAGCTCGGCGAAGATCTCGAACAGCGGGACCAGGAGCAGCGCGCCCGGTACGAACTGGGAGCACAGCAGGGCGAGCATGAAGGCTCGCTTGATCTTGAAGTTGAAGCGTGCGAGGGCGTAGCCGCCGGCCAGGGCGACCAGGGTCGTCATCAGCAGGGTGACGACACCGACGAGCACGCTGTTCTGGAAGTACGTCCCGAAGCTCCGCTCCGTCCAGACCTTCTCGAAGTGGTCGAAGGTCATCGGCCAGGGCACGAGCGAGGTCGAGCCGGCCGGGCGCAGCGAGAACAGCAGGATCCAGTAGAAGGGGATCAGGGTGAAGACCAGGTAGATCGACAGCGGGAGGTAGATCTGCCAGCGGGGAACCTCGTCCCAGGAAACGTTCTTCTTCGCCGGACGCGGCGGTTCGGGGGCGGCGCGCACAGGCGCGGGCGCGGCCTTGGTGGCTTCCTTCACGCTCACTTGTCCTCACCTCCGAACTTGCTCAGGCGCAGATAGACCATCGAGCAGAAGAGCAGGATCACGAACGCGACCGTGGTCAGGGCGGACGCGTAGCCGAAGTTGTGCGCGTCGACGCTGGTGTTGGCGATGTAGAGGGGCAGGGTCGTGGTGACTCCCGCGGGGCCGCCGCCGGTCAGCGTGTAGAGCAGGTCGACGTTGTTGAACTCCCACACCGCGCGCAGCAGCGTGGACAGGACGATCGCGTCCTTCAGATGGGGCAGCGTGATGTGCCAGAACTGCTTGATCCGGCTTGCCCCGTCGACCTCGGCGGCCTCGTACAGGTCCTTCGACACGGACTGGAGGTCGGCGAGGATGAGGATCGCGAAGAACGGCACGCCGCGCCACAGGTCGGCGACGACCGCCGCCGAGAACACCGTGGAGGTGTCCGACAGCCAGCTGGTGCCGTAGGAGCCGATGCCCACATCCGCGAGGTAACGGGTGATGCCCGTCTGGGAGTTGTAGAGCAGCACCCAGATCGCCGAGGTCAGCACGCCGGAGACGGCCCATGGGGAGAAGACGAGCGCTCGGCCCAGCGCACGCCCCGCGAACGTCTGGTTGACGATCAGCGCGAGCGCGAGCCCGAACAGCAGCTGGAGTCCGACCTCGACGAACACCCACTGGGCGCTGAAGACCAGCGTGTCCCAGAACAGCGGGTCCTCGGTGAAGGCGTGGACGAAGTTGTCGAGGCCCGCGAAGCCGTTCCGCCATGGTTTGGTGGGGTTGTAGTCCTGGAGGCTGTAGTAGAAGACGCTGATCACCGGATAGGCGATGAAACCCAGCATGAGCAGGGCCGCCGGGGCGATCAGCAGATACGGGAGCCTGCGCGGCGTGGCGGAGGCACGGCGTCGCCGGGGTGGCGCGGGCGGTTTCGCCACGGCTGCGGCTTGGGCCATGACTGGTCTCCGTTCTTGGTACGTCGTGCGTGCGGCTTGCTTTCGTGGTGCAGGAAGCGCTTTCTCGATGGGTGGAGGTCGCCCGGATCGCGATACGGGGTGCCTCGCGTGGTTGTGTGGCGGCTGCGGGTGCGCTTGTGCTTGTCGCGCCCACGTGGCAGAGCCGCATATTGATACAGCCCCGCGTCCCTGGGTGGGACCGGTCAACCGGCGTACGGATCTGAGACCTTGCCCGGCCGTGCCAGGAACTCGAAGTCGCAGCCGGTGTTCGCCTGAGTGATCTGGTCGTTGTAGAGCGCGCCGTAGCCGCGCTCGTAGCGGACGGGCGGTGGGGTCCACTCGGCCCTGCGGCGCTCCAACTCCTCGTCGTCCACGTCGAGTTGGAGGACCCGAGCCTCGACGTCCAGGGTGATCGAGTCCCCCGTCCGCACCAGGGCCAGCGGGCCGCCGATGTACGACTCGGGTGCCACGTGCAGCACACACGCGCCGTAACTCGTACCGCTCATCCGGGCGTCGGAGATCCGCACCATGTCCCGTACGCCCTGCTTCAGCAGATGGTCGGGGATCGGCAGCATGCCGTACTCGGGCATGCCCGGACCGCCCTTGGGGCCGGCGTTGCGCAGCACCAGCACACTATCGGCGGTGACGTTCAGCGACGGGTCGTCGATGGTCCGCTGCATCGTCTTGTAGTCGTCGAAGACGACCGCGGAACCGGTGTGCTTGAGCAGGTGCCGCTCGGCCGAGATGTGCTTGATGACGGCGCCGTCCGGGCAGAGGTTCCCGCGCAGCACGGCCACCCCGCCCTCACCGGCGACCGGGTTGTCGCGGGTGCGGATGACGTCGTCGTTGTGCACGACGGCGCCCTGGAGCTGCTCCCGCAGGGTGCCGCCCACGGTCGGCCGGTCCAGGTGGAGCAGGTCGGTGATCCGCGAGAGGAAGGCGGGCAGGCCGCCGGCGAAGTGGAAGTCCTCCATGAGGTACGTCTGTCCGCCGGGCCGCACGTTGGCCAGTACCGGGACCGTGCGGGCGATGCGGTCGAAGTCGTCGAGGGTGAGCGGCACTCGGGAGCGTCCCGCCATCGCGATCAGATGGATCACCGCGTTGGTGGAGCCGCCGAGCCCGAGCACCGTGGTGACGGCGTCCTCGAAGGCCTCGCGGGTGAGGATCTCGGACGGCTTGAGCCCGGTCCACGCGAGCTCGACGGCCCGGCGCCCGGAGGCGGCGGCCATCCGCTCGTGCCCGGAGTCGACGGCCGGTATCGAGGAGGCGCCCGGCAGCGTCATGCCCAGTGCCTCCGCCGCCGCGGTCATCGTGGACGCGGTCCCCATGGTCATGCAGTGGCCCGGCGAACGCGCCAAACCGCCCTGGAGTTCCCGGAGTTCGCAGTCCGTCAGGTTGCCCGCGCGGTGCTCGTCCCAGTACTTCCACATGTCGGTGCCGGACCCGAGGGTCTCACCGCGCCAGTGCCCCGGCAGCATCGGCCCCGCGGGCACGAAGATCGACGGTACGTCGGCCGAGACCGCGCCCATGAGCAGCGCCGGCGTCGACTTGTCGCAGCCCCCGAGCAGCACCGCCGCGTCGATCGGGTACGACCGCAGCAGCTCCTCCGTCTCCATCGCGAGCAGGTTGCGGTAGAGCATCGGGGTCGGCTTCTGGTACGTCTCCGAGAGCGTGGAGACCGGGAACTCGAGCGGGAAGCCCCCGGCCTGCCACACCCCCCGCTTGACCGCCTCTGCACGCTCGCGCAGATGGACGTGGCAGGGGTTGATGTCGGACCAGGTGTTGAGGACGGCGATCACCGGGCGGCCCCGGTACTCCTCCGCCTCGTAGCCCAGCTGGCGCATGCGGGCGTTGTGCGACCAGGTGCGCAGCTGGCCCTCGGTGCCGTACCACTGATGGCTTCTGAGCTCTTCGGGGCGCTTCCTGCCGGTGCTCCTCGCGTCGGTCATATGGACCACCCGGCGGCGAGGGCGGCGACCTCGGCGCGCTCGTCCTCGGGCAGGTGCCGGCTCGGCGGACGGACGTCGCGGCGGCACAGGCCGAGGGAGGCGAGGGCCTCCTTGACGACGGTGACGTTGTTGGCGGAGCCGTTCGCGGCGCGCAGCTCCTCGAAGCGGCGGATCTGCTCCCAGACCTTCATGGCGGCCGGGAAGTCACCGGATCGAAGCGCTTCGATCATGTTCAGCGAAACGGAGGGAGCGACGTTCACGAGTCCCGAGGTGAAGCCGGTGGCGCCCGCGGAGAAGTACGAGGGGGCGTAGGGCTCGGCGAGCCCGGCGACCCAGACGAAGCGCTCCAGCCCCGCGTCGCGGGCGAAGGCGGCGAACCTGGCGGCGTCCGGGACGGCGTACTTCACGCCGATGACGTTCGGGCAGTCGTCGGCGAGTTCGGCCAGGCGCGCGCCGCCGAGCCGGTCGTTGCGGATGTACGGGACGACGCCGAGTTCGGGCACGGCCGCGGCGATGGCGCGGTGGTAGTCGACCCAGCCGCTCTGGGAGACGTACGGGTGGACGGGCTGGTGCACCATCACCATCTGGGCGCCGAGATCGCGGGCGTGCCGGGCGGTGGCGATGGCGGTGGGCACGTCGTGGCCGACGCCGACGAGGACGGCGGCGTCGCGGTCACGGGACTCGTCGACGGTCAACTCGGTGACGAGACGGCGCTCCTCGGGGGTGAGGGCGTAGAACTCGCCGGTGTTGCCGTTGGGGGTGAGGGTGGTGATGCCCCCGTCGAGCAGCCGGCGCAGCAGGGCCCGGTGGGCGTCCTGGTCGACGCTGCCGTCCTCGGCGAACGGGGTCACCGGGATCGCCACCACGTCGGCCAGGGCCGTCCGCTGGGTCTCGAACGTCGTGGTCATGCCGGACCGTCCTCTCCCTGGGCCTCGACCTCCGCGTCGGGGAAGGCCCGTTGCACGAACGACGCGATGTGGGCGTGCAGGGCGCGCGCGGCGCCGTCCGCGTCGCCCTCCAGCGCGAGCCGCAGGATCTCCCGGTGCTCGCCGGCCTCCCGTTCCCAGGAGGGCGAGGCGGCCCAGGCGACCGCCGAGACGAGGGCGGCCTGGTCGCGGACCTCGTCGAGCATCCGGCCGAGCAGCGGATTGCCGCACGGCAGGTAGAGGGCACGGTGGAACTCCCGGTTGGCCAGCGAGCGTTCCGCGGTGTCGCCGGCCGCGTCGGCGCGGGTCAGGGCGTCACGGGCGGCGGCGAGGGAGGCACCTCGCTTCACGGCCCGCTTGAGCGCCTCAGGTTCGAGGAGGAGCCGCACGTCGTAGACCTCGCGCGCCATGTCCGCGTCCACCATGCGCACCGTGACGCCCTTGTACTGGCTCATCACGACCAGCCCGGTCCCGGCCAGCGTCTTGAGCGCCTCGCGGACCGGGGTCTTCGACACCCCGAACTGCGCGGCGAGCTCGGTCTCGACCAGGGCCTGACCGGGCGTCAACTGCCCGGTGAGGATGCGGCGTTTGATCTCCTCCAGCACGAACTGCGTGCGCGAGGGGATCGGCGTGGGCACAGAGGTCATGCGCGCCTCTCGGATCTTCGCGGGATGACTCTCGCGTATGGGATCTCACGTATCGCGTCTCATATATGACGTACGAAGTACGACGCGATGAAGGTAAGAGGGGCCGCATGTTTCGTCAATGCTTCTTACAAAGGAAGTCGAGGTTGCTTCAGAGAACCAGCACGTGACCTTCGCGCGCGGCGAGAGTGGGCCCGCCGAAGGCCGCGGCGGCGCGTACGGTCGCCGCCTGAGGGGTGAGCGTGGGCCCGACGTGCGTGACGGCGAGCTGCCGCGCACCTGCCCGACGGGCGGCGGTTCCGGCGTCCTCGGGTGTCAGGTGGACCTGTTCGCCATCGCGATGCGCGTCGATGTCGGCCTCGCACAGGAACAGGTCGGCGTCGCGGGCGAGTTCGGTGAGGGCGGGGCAGGGCCCGCTGTCCCCGGAGTACGCGAGAACGCGCCCGCCGCTCTCCACCCGCAGCCCGTAGGCCTCGACGTCGTGCACGACTGCCCGCGAGGTGAGCAGCAGGTCTCCGTGGCGGGCGCAGTGGCCGTCGTGGAGCGGCCGGAAGTCGAAGACGCCGCTCAGGAAGGAAGTGTCCGCGCGCCCGAGGAAACCGGCGAGACGTTGCGGGCAGTCGCCCGGCGCATAGACCGGAATGGGCGCGTCTGGAGTGAGCCCGCCATAGGCCAGGCCGTAGAAGGCAGCGAGCAGGTCGGCGTTGTGATCGGCGTGCAGATGGGAGATCCAGACCGCGGAGAGCTCCGCCGGATTCGTATGCCGCCGCAACTCCGCGAAAGTCCCGGTCCCGGCGTCCACCCACACCTCGGCCCCTCCTGAGCGCACCAGATAGCCGGAGCAGGGGCGGCCGGGCCCGGGGTGCGGGGAGGCGGTGCCGAGGACGGTGACCGTGAGGGCGCGGGTGCGGGACATGCGGGGAGCGTACGACCCGCCTCCGGCGGGGGTCGCGGGAATTACGGCGTCCAGCCGGGGTCCCGTCCGCTCAGCCCGACCGCCCGGTCGAGCAGCGGGGCGTCGGCGGCGACCGGCACCACGGGGCCGAAGATCTCGTCCCGGCCGGGCTCGCCGACGGCGGCGAGGAGGAAGTCGTGCGACGCCCGCAACGCGGCGGGGTCGGGGGCGTACTCCTGGCCGGTGGCACGGGCCAGGTCCCAGCCGTGGATCACCAGCTCGTCCACGGCCACGGCGACCGCCACCGGGGCCGGCAGGTCCAGGCCGCCCGCCCGGGTCATGCCGGTCCGGGCGCCGGGGTCGCGCCACGCCTCGGCCAGTTCGTCGAGCACCTTGGGCAGCTCCTCGCGCCAGCCCGGCCCGATGTCCGGTACGGCGGCCCCGGGGCTGGTGTCGGTGGTGACGCCGAGGTCCTTGCGGGCGGCGTCACGGAAGGCGACGGTCAGTCCGAGCAGGTGCCCCAGCAGGTTGCGCACCGCCAGGTCCGGGCAGGGCGTGGACGCCGACAGCTGGTCGTCGGTGACTCCGTCGGCGAGGCGGGCGATGACGTGCGTCTGCGGTCCGAGGTCGGGGGTCGTGTCGGTCATGGGCCGGCTCCTCACAGGTCTGTTCCTGAAGGGTGGACCGACCGCGACGCCGAAACTCATCGACGGAGCCGACCGCCCCTGCCGGCGGGGGCGAATTCCCTCGGCGTCTTCCCGCCCGCGAAGCACCACGGCGCGATCACGGGGCACAGCCTCGCGGGATGCCGAAACGGCCCGTCGGACAACCCGACGGACCGTGACCGCACTCCCGGTCGGATGTCAGCCGACCGGCTCCGCCGCAATGGCGTCCGACGTCTGCGCGATCGGCGGCTCTTCGGACTCCACACCCTCTTCCCGCTGCTTCTTCAGCGCGAGTTCCCTCGCCGTCTTTTCCGAGAACAGCCTCATCTCGGCCTCGGTCCGGAGATCGAACACCATTGCCTCCTTCAAGCATGGTCGAGCCGCGGCTCCCTTGACCACCGCGAGCGCCTCTTTGCCTGAACATTACCTTGCGGGCCACCCCCGAGTCACGATCAAATTACGGTCGCACACAGGGAATTGGCGCACTGTTCACCTCGCCCGCACGCCCCCGCACGCTTCCCGAGCCCCCTGTGCCCGGCCAGGGACGAGGAGCGGGGGAAGTAAGGCACTTCCCCCATCCGCACGCCCCCGCCTTAGACCCACGATGGCGTGGCATGACGACCTCCCCTGCGTGGGCCCTCCCCCGCGTCCTGCGCGACCGCAACGCCGCCCTCTACCTCGCCGGAGTCGTGGTCTCCGGCTTCGGCACCTCGGCGTTGTGGCTCGTGTCCGGCGTATGGGTCAAGGACCTCACCGGCTCCGACGGCCTGGCGGCGCTGTGCATGCTCGCCATGTGGGCGCCCACCCTGGCCGGCCCGCTCCTCGGCACGCTCGCCGACCGCACCCGCCGCAAACCCCTGCTGATCGGCGCGAACCTCCTCCTGGCCGCCCTCCTGCTCACCCTTTTCACCGTCGACTCCCCGGACCGCCTCTGGCTCCTCTTCGCGGTCCTGTTCGTCTACGGCGCCGCGGGCGTGGTCCACGACGCCGCCGAGTCCGCGCTCGTCGCCTCCGCCGTCCCCGCGCCCCTGCTCGGCGACTTCAACGGGCTGCGGATGACGGCCTCCGAGGGCATGAAACTCCTCGCCCCGCTGGCCGGTGCCGGCGTCTACGCGGCGTACGGCGGCGCGAGCGTCGCCCTGCTCGACTCGGTGACGTTCGTGCTCGCGACCGGCCTGTACGCCTGCCTCCGCGTCCGCGAGAGCAGGCCCGAGCAGCCGAAGGGCGGCTGGCGGGCGCAGACCGCCGAGGGGGCCCGCTTCCTCTGGACGCACCCCGGGCTGCGCCCCCTCGTCCTGGCCGGCGGCACCACCATGCTCTGCGCCGGCCTCAACGGCGCGATGCTCTACGCCGTCATCGACGGCCTCGGGCACGCCCCCGCGTACGCCGGTGTGCTGTACGCCGTCCAGGGCGCCGGGTCGGTGGTGATCGGGCTGCTCTCCGGTCCGGCGCTGCGCCGGCTCGGCGAGCGCCGTTTCGCCGCGTACGGCATCGCCCTGACGGCCGTCGCCGCGGGCCTGCGGGCGATCCCGTCCGACGCCGTGGCCCTGGCGTGCGGCGCGGCGAGCGGCGTGGGGCTGCCCTGTGTGCTGATCGCCGCGCTCACCGCCGTGCAGCGCGAGACGCCGGACGCCCTGCTCGGCCGTACCGCGGCCACGGCCAACACGCTCGTCTTCACGCCGAACGTCATCGGGCTGGCGGCGGGAGCGGCACTGGTCGAACTGCTCGACCTGCGGCTCGTGCTGCCCGTCCTGGGTCTGGTGTGGCTGCTGACGGCCCTACCGCTGCTTCAGAGCGCGGCGAGCCCCTCTCGTACGGCCACCAGGTCGCCGTCGGACGCCAACCCCGCGTGATAGAGCCGGATCTCGGTGGCGCCCAGCTCACGCGCGCGTGCCGCGTCCGATGCCAGCGTGCCCGGGCTGCCGCCCATCCCGGAGACCACGCCGAGGTTGGCGGCGATGACCGCGTCCTTTCGGCCCTGCTCGGCGAAGGGGGTCAGCAGGCCGGGGCCGCCCGCGCAGGGCACGACCACGCCGTCCGCGACGGAGAGGATGTGCTCGGGGTCGACGCCCGGGTTGGCGCCGACGTGGTACGTCACCGGGTCGGCGTGCAGCAGGATCTGGAAGCCGTCGGGGGCCGCCGCGCGGACCGCCCGGACCGCCGTCTCCTGGAGCGTGCGGGCCGTTTCGTCGCGCCACGCGCGCGTGGCGGCCGCGTTCGACTCGCCGAGCAGCTTCTCGACCCCGGCCCAGCCCTCGTCGGCGACCGTGCCCTGCCACAGCGGTTCGAGGGCGGCGCGCACGGCGGCCGCCAGCTCGTCGGCGTCCAGGCCCTGGGCGCCGTAGCCCTGCTCGCACGTCGGGCAGAAGCAGAGCGCCATCAGGTACATTCCGGCGTCGCCGAGCGGCACCCCGGCGGTCTTGTCGTGCGCGTGCAGGTGCTGCAACCCGTACCAGCCGAGGGACTCCAGCTCGGTGCCGCCCGCCCCGGGGCGTACGGCGGCCTCGGCGGCCAGGTCGACGAGGTACGCGCGCGTGGCGGGCTGGGCGATGCAGGGGGCCCAGGAGTAGCGGTCACCGTAGGCGTTGACGACGGAGGTGTCCGGGTGGTCGGCGCCCAGGCGGGAGTTGTGGGCGAGGACCACCCAGGTGTGCACCTCCAGGCCCGCGTCCGCGAGCGCGGCGGCCGCCTCGCCGAAGGCGTCGCCGGGCGCCCAGTCACCGGCCGGGTAGGGGCGCAGCGTACGGCCCCGCCACCGGTCGTCCGTCGGGTACAGCACGGCCGCGTGCTCGGCGGTGACGATGCGCCGGCGCGGGTGGCGGGGGGTGAGGGCGCGGGTGGAGTGGTAGGCGGCGGCGAGCGTCACCTGTCGCACGCCCAGGGCGGCGATCCTCCCGGGGGCTTCCGGGTCCCCGTTGACGTCCCACGGGTAGACGAATGTCGACGCCTTCACTTGGTGTCCTCCGCTTCTTTCTCCAGCAGCGCGAATCCGCGCTCGATCACCTCGGCGAGCTGCTTCACATGATCCTCGCCCGGCTCGTGCAGCGGCGGCCGGACCTCCCCCACGTCCAGGCCGCGCATCCGTACGCCGGCCTTGACGAGGGCGACGGCGTATCCGCGGCCCCGGGCGCGCAGCTCGACGAAGGGGCGGTAGAAGCCGTCCAGGAGACGGTTCACCGTGGTGTCGTCGCCCGCCTCCAGCGCCCCGTAGAAGGCGAGGGCGATCTCCGGGGCGAAGCAGAACACGGCGGAGGAGTAGAGCGTCACGCCGATCGCCCGGTAGGCGAGCTGGGTCTGCTCGGCGGTCGGCAGGCCGTTGAAGTAGAGGAACTCGCCGGGTGCCTCGGTGCGTACGGCGCTGACGATCCGCTGCATGAGGTCCAGGTCGCCGAGGCCGTCCTTGAGGCCGATGACGCCGTTGGTGCGGGCGAGTTCGACGACGGTGGCCGGGGTGAACACGGCGTTGTCGCGCTGGTAGACGATGACGGGGAGCGCGCTCGCCGCGGCGACCTCCCGGTAGTGCCGCAGCAGCCCCTCCTGCCCGGCGACGACGAGATACGGCGGCATGGCGAGCAGTCCGTCCGCGCCGGCCGTCTCGGCGAGCCTCGCGTAGCGCACGGCGAGGGCGGTGCCGTATCCGGTGCCCGCGACCACCGGCACGCGTCCGGCCGCCGCCTCGACGGCCGCCCGCACGCATGCCTCGTACTCCTCGGGGGTGAGTGCGTGGAACTCCCCGGTGCCGCAGCACGCGAACACCGCGGCGGCCCCGGCCTCGACGCCCCGGCGCACATGGGTGCGGTAGGTGTCCAGGTCGACCGAGCCGTCGGGGCCGTAGGCGGTGACGGGGAAGAACAGCGGCCCGCCGGGGATGCTGAGGCGTGCGGCGAGGGGGGCTGGCGTCACGGGCTCTCCCTGGGACGAGAACGGGCGAGTGCAGGATTCTGATCAGAGTTTATGTTTATGAACGACGCCCACACCACCCTTGACGAAAGAGGGTGGTGATCCTTAACTAGTCCATGAATGTGAATACCGTGCACGCATGAGGCCGATGATTCAAGGAGAACCGAGGATGCCAGCGCCCCGCACCGTTCTGCTCACCGGCGCCGCCGGCGGCCTCGGCACCCTGATGCGTGACCTGCTCCCGGCGTACGGCTACGAGCTGCGGCTGCTCGATCTGCGCCCGATCGAGGGCGAGCCGGACGCGATCGTCGCCGACCTCGGCGACCGGGAGGCGCTGCGCGAGGCCGTGCGGGGCGTCGACGCGATCATCCACCTCGCGGGCATCTCCCTGGAAGCCCCGTTCGAGAAGATCCTGCGCGCCAACATCGAGGGCACCTACAACCTGTACGAGGCCGCCCGCGAGGAGGGTGTCGGACGGATCGTCTTCGCCTCCTCCAACCACGCGGTGGGCTTCACGCCCCGCCCGCAGGGCGACGACCCCCTGATCCCCATCGACACCCCGCGCCGCCCGGACACCTTCTACGGCCTGTCCAAGTCCTTCGGCGAGGACCTCGCGCAGCTCTACTGGGACAAGCACGGCCTGGAGACGGTGTCCGTGCGCATCGGCTCGTGCTTCCCCGAGCCGACCAGCGTGCGCATGCTCTCGGTGTGGATGAGCCCCGCCGACGGCGCCCGCCTCTTCGACGCGGCCCTCACCGCCGAGAACGTCGGGCACACCGTCGTCCACGGCTCCTCGGCGAACACCCGCCTGTGGTGGGACCTGACCACCGCCCGCTCCCTCGGCTACGCGCCGCAGGACGACTCCGAGCCGTATGCCGGGAAGCTCATCGCCGAGCAGGGCGAGCTCGACCCGGAGAACATCGGCCACGCCTACCTGGGCGGCCACTTCGTCAGCGACCCGCCGATCTGGCCGTACTGACCGGAAAAAGTCGTCACACGAGGCGGGCGGGCACCGAACGGGCCCGCCCGCCGTCGCATTCGGGCGCCGCGGGCGCCCGATCTCACGCGCCTCCTTCACAACCATGCAGGTCCGAGACGGGCATGCCGCACGGTGAACGGGCACACACGGGCAGCATCGGGCCTGCAACAGAGCTGGTCAGTGCCGGACACCCGCTGTAGAACTTCCCCCATGGGTCCCACCGGGCCCGAACGGGCAGCGAAGCGGAAGGCGGGTGTCGGCATGAGCACGAGAACGGCGGAAGAACGCCAGCGCGAGATCGTGCTGACCGCACGGCGCGAGGGCTCGGTCGATGTCACCGCGCTCGCCACCGAGCTGGGCGTGGCCAAGGAGACCGTACGGCGGGATCTGCGCGTCCTGGAGGACCACGGGCT
Organism: Streptomyces sp. NPDC057623; assembly: GCF_042800355.1. Classification (NCBI taxonomy): domain Bacteria; kingdom Bacillati; phylum Actinomycetota; class Actinomycetes; order Kitasatosporales; family Streptomycetaceae; genus Streptomyces; species Streptomyces sp. NPDC057623. The sequence goes on along the minus strand of NZ_JBHVGZ010000017.1, from coordinate 8,339 downwards.
GCTCCGCCGTACCCATGGCGGCGCCTACCCCGTGGAGAGCGCCGGCTTCGAGACGACGCTCGCCTTCCGCGCCACCAGCCATGTTCCCGAGAAGCGCCGGATCGCGGCCGCCGCGGCCGAGCTGCTCGGGGACGCCGAGACCGTCTTCGTCGACGAGGGCTTCACCCCGCAGCTCATCGCCGAGTCCCTGCCCACCGACCGGCCGCTGACCGTGGTCACCGCGTCCCTGCCGGTCGCGGGCGCCCTCGCCGAGTCCGAGCACGTCTGCGTGCTGCTGCTCGGCGGCCGGGTGCGGCGCGGCACCCTCGCCACCGTGGACCACTGGACGACGAAGATGCTGGCCGGCTTCGTCATCGACCTGGCGTTCATCGGCGCCAACGGCATCTCCCGGGAACACGGCCTGACCACCCCGGACCCGGCCGTCAGCGAGGTCAAGACACAGGCGGTCCGGGCCTCGCGCCGCACGGTCTTCGCCGGCGTGCACACCAAGTTCGGAGCGGTCAGCTTCTGCCGGTTCGCCGACATCGGCGCACTGGAGACGATCGTGACGAGCACCCTGCTCCCCGCGGCCGAGGCCCACCGCTACTCGCTTCAGGGCCCCCAGGTCATCCGCGTCTGAAAAGCAGCCCCACCCCCTCTACGGGCACCCGCACGCCCGCACATATCCCTTATCAACCCAATATTCCTGATCTCCCCTATCGTCCAGGAGCGATCCATGCGAACCCAGAGCCGACGACGGCCACCGCGAGCCACGCTCGCCATGGCCGCCGCAGGGACGCTGCTCGCCCCGCTGCTCTCCGGCTGCTGGGTCGGAGCCGGCGGGTCGGGGTCGGGCGGCGACTCGATCAACGTCCTCATGGTCAACAACCCCCAGATGACCGAGTTGCAGAAACTCGCCTCCCGCTTCACCGAAGAGACCGGCATCAAGGTCAACTTCACCGTCCTGCCCGAGAACGACGTCCGCGACAAGATCAGCCAGGACTTCGCCAACCAGGCCGGCCAGTACGACGTGGCGACCCTCTCCAACTACGAGATACCGATCTACGCCCGCAACGGCTGGCTGCACGAGATGAACTCCTACGTCGCCAAGGACCCGGCCTACGACGAGCAGGACGTCCTCAAGCCGATGCGCCAGTCCCTCACCGGCGACGACGGCAAGCTCTACGGCCAGCCCTTCTACGGCGAGTCGTCCTTCCTGATGTACCGCAAGGACGTGTTCGAGAAGGAGGGCCTGACGATGCCCGCGCACCCCACCTGGCAGCAGGTGGCGGACCTCGCCGCGAAGACCGACGGCGCCGAGCCTGGCATGAAGGGCATCTGTCTGCGCGGACTGCCGGGCTGGGGCGAGGTCATGGCCCCGCTCACCACCGTCGTGAACACCTACGGCGGCACCTGGTTCGACAAGAACTGGAAGGCCCGGCTCGACTCCCCCGAGTGGGAGAAGGCGACGAAGTTCTATGTCGACCTGGTGCGCGAGCACGGTGAGTCGGGAGCGGCCCAGTCCGGCTTCGCCGAGTGCCTGAACAACATGACGCAGGGCAAGGTCGCCATGTGGTACGACGCCACCTCCGCGGCCGGATCCCTGGAGTCGGCGAACTCCCCCGTCAAGGGCAAGGTCGGATACGCGCCGGCCCCCGTCGAGAAGACGGAATCCTCCGGCTGGCTCTACACCTGGGCCTGGGGCATCCAGCAGGCGTCCCGGAACCCCGACAAGGCATGGAAGTTCGTGTCCTGGGCGTCGAGCAAGCAGTACGAGCAGCTGGTCGGCGACGAGATCGGCTGGTCCAACGTCCCGGCCGGCAAGCGCGCTTCCACCTACGCCAACCCGGCGTACCGCGAGGAGGCGGCCGCCTTCCAGGAGATGACGAAGGAGGCCATCGAGGGCGCCCGCCCGACCGACCCCGGCGTCCAGCCGCGCCCCGCGCCCGGCATCCAGTTCGTCGGCATCCCCGAGTTCACCGACCTCGGTACCAAGGTCTCCCAGGAGATCAGCGCGGCCATCGCCGGACGCCAGTCCGTCGACTCGGCCCTGAAGAAGTCCCAGCAGCTCGCCGAGAAGATCTCCGAGGAGTACGAGGGGCGATGACAGCGACGACCACGGCCCCGGTGGCCACCACTCCCGTGCGAACGACACGCCCGCCCTCCGCCCGGCTGCGCGCCTGGGCGACCCGGGCCCCCTTGCTCCCCGCCCTCATCTTCATGATCGCGGTGACCCAGCTGCCGTTCGTGGCCACGCTGGTGATCTCGTTCTTCGACTGGAACTCCCTCTACCCGGACGCCCGCCACTTCACCGGCGTCGACAACTACCGGGAAGTCCTGACCGACGCGGACCTGCGCCACTCGGTGTGGACGACCGTGCTCCTGACGGTCGCGGTGGTCCTGGCCAGCCTGGTCCTGGGCCTGGTCCTGGCACTGCTCCTGGACCGGAGGTTCAAGGGCCGGGGTGTGGTCCGCACCCTCCTGATCGCCCCGTTCCTGGTGGTCCCGGTGGCGGCGGCCCTGCTCTGGAAACATGTGCTCTACAACCCTGAATACGGCCTGTTCAATGGGTTGCTGCACTATGTGGGCGGCCCACAGCCCGACTGGATCTCCAACACCCCGCTGCTGGCGGTCGAGGCCTCCCTGGTCTGGCAGTGGACGCCGTTCATGATGCTGATCCTGCTGGCCGGCCTGCAGAGCCGCGACCACGAGCAGATCGAGGCTGCACGGGTCGACGGCGCGAGCGACTGGCAGATCTTCCGCCACCTCACCCTCCCGCACCTGCGCCGCTACCTCGAACTGGGCGCACTCCTGGGCTCGATCTACATAGTCCAGAACTTCGACGCGGTCTTCACGATCACATCCGGCGGTCTGGGCACCGCCAACCTCCCCTACACCGTCTACCAGAGCTTCTACCAGGCCCATGAGAACGGCCTCGCCTCGGCCGCGGGCGTCCTGGTGGTCATCGGCTCGATCATCATCGCGACCTTCGCGCTGCGCGTGGTGTCGTCCCTGTTCCGCGAGGAGGCGTCACGCGCATGAGCGCAGTAGCCGTACGACTTCGTACTCGCAGCCGCCGCAAGGGAGTCGGGCTCGGCCTGATGGCCTGGCTGCTCGGGATCCTGTTCTTCCTGCCGATCGCGTGGATGGCCCTGACGTCCTTCCACTCCGAGGAGGACGCGGCGACAAACCCGCCGTCCTTCGCCGCATCACTGACGCTGGACGGCTACCGCGAGTTCTTCGGCGCGGGCGGCGGGGCGAGCCCCTGGCCGGCGCTGGTCAACTCGACGGTGGCGTCGGTGGCCTCGACCCTGTTCGTCCTGGTCCTGGCCCTCCCGGCGGCGTACGCGTTGTCGATCCGCCCGGTGAAGAAGTGGACGGACGTCCTGTTCTTCTTCCTGTCCACGAAGATGCTGCCGGCAGTGGCGGGCCTCCTGCCCCTGTACCTGTTCGCGAAGAACACGGACATGCTCGACAACATCTGGCTGCTGGTCATCCTCTACACCTCCATGAACCTGCCGATCGCGGTGTGGATGATGCAGTCCTTCCTGGCCGAGATCCCGGTGGCGATCATCGAGGCGGCAAGGGTGGACGGAGCGAGGCTACCGACGATCCTGACCCGCGTCGTAGCCCCCATAGCCCTCCCGGGCATCGCCGCGACGGCCCTCATCTGCTTCATCTTCAGCTGGAACGAGCTGCTGTTCGCCCGAGTACTGACCGGCGTGGTCGCGGAGACCGCCCCCGTCTTCCTGACCGGCTTCATCACCAGCCAGGGCCTGTTCCTGGCGAAGGTGTGCGCCGCGTCGCTCGTCATCTCCCTGCCGGTGCTCGCCGCGGGGTTCGCCGCCCAGGACAAGCTGGTCCAGGGCCTGTCATTGGGAGCCGTGAAATGAAGGCCGCCGTCATCGAGTCCGTCGGCAAGGCAGTCGTCGCCGAGGTCCCCGACCCGACGCCGGGCCCGCGGGAGGTGGTGGTCGAGGTCGCGGCCTGCGGCCTGTGCGGAACCGATCTGCACATCCTCCAGGGCGAGTTCGCGCCCAAGCTGCCGATCGTGCCCGGGCACGAGTTCGCGGGCGAGGTGGTCGGGGTCGGCACCCAGGTCACGGAGCTGTCGGTGGGCGACAGGGTCGCGGTCGACCCGTCGTTGTACTGCTACGAGTGCCGCTACTGCCGTACCGGCCACAACAACCTCTGCGAACGCTGGGCGGCGATCGGCGTGACGACGGCCGGAGGCGCCGCGCAGTACGCGGTGGCCCCCGTGGCCAACTGCGTGAAGCTCCCCGAGCACGTCCGCACCCAGGACGCCGCACTGGTCGAGCCGTTGTCCTGCGCGGTACGCGGCTACGACGTCCTCCGGTCCCGCCTCGGTGCCCACGTCCTGATCTACGGCTCCGGCACGATGGGCCTGATGATGCTGGAGCTGGCCAAGCGGACGGGGGCCGCCAGCGTGGACGTCGTGGACGTGAACCCCGCCCGCCTGGAGACGGCACACAGGCTCGGCGTCTCGGCCTCCGCCGCGAGCCCGGACGAACTGGACCGCCCCCAGGGCTGGGACCTGGTCGTCGACGCCACGGGCAACGCGGCGGCGATCCAGGACGGCCTGGACCGGGTGGCCAAGGCGGGCACGTTCCTCCAGTTCGGGGTCGCGGACTACTCGACCCGCGTCACGATCGACCCGTACCGCATCTACAACCAGGAGATCACCATCACCGGCTCGATGGCGGTCCTGCACAGCTTCGAGCGCGCGGCGGAGCTCTTCGCGAACGGCGTCCTCGACCCGGAGATCTTCATCAGCGACCGGATCCCACTGGAGCGCTACCCGGAGGCACTGGGGCAGTTCGCGTCGGGGGTGGGCCGCAAGATCGTGGTGGTGCCGTAGGGGGTTCTCGCCCCCGCCGCCCCTACCCTTCACGCCCTTGAAAGGGCTCCGCTCCTTCAATCCCGCCCCCGGTTCAGCCACGCTGGAAACGCTGGATGAACCGGGGCTCCGGGATCAGCGCAAGGCAGCACCCACCTCATAGATGGTGGGTCGGTCCTCGGGAGCATGGCTGAGCATCGCGTCCATCAGATCGCCTGGCTCGCCAGGCGCCTTCACCGGCCGCCGCCGACCGTTCGCCACGGCCTCCCTCTGCACAGAACGCGGAGCATCGTCCGGATACTCGACCGCCCGCCAGCCCGTGGCTGAGATCAGCAGGGAAGCGCCGAGTGCATAGATGTCGGCCAGGGCTCCCGTGTGGCATCTTCGGCGCAACGGAGAGGGCTGCGGGCTGCATATTCGACACCTACGCCAGCAGCTTCGACTCGGTGTAGGAGACCGCGACACCGGTAAGAGAAGAGTGGCCATGGCACGGACCGAGTACTACGACGACCCGGCGGCACCTGAGCCGAACAGTTTGGTGGTCGCCGCGTCTGCCGTGGTTACCGACGACGAAGGGCGCATCCTCCTTCAGCGCCGACGGGACAACGATCTCTGGGCGCTCCCTGGCGGCGGCATGGAGATGACCGACTCACTCCCCGGGACGGCCGTCCGCGAATGAAAGAGGAAACGGGCCTGAAGGTAGAGATCACAGGGCTCGTGGGCACGTACACCGACCCTCGCCACGTCATCGCCTACTCGGACGGCGAGGTACGCAGACAGTTCAACGTCTGCTTCAACGCCCTCGTGGTCGGCGGCCGACTCGCGATCTCGGACGAGTCCACGGAGCTGCGGTTCGTCCAGCCGGAGGAGATCGACCAACTGCCGATGCACCACACGCAGCGGCTCCGGATCCGTCATTTCCTGGAGCACCGTGAACGGCCCCATCTCGGCTGACTCTTAGGTGCCGGTAACCCTGATGCCAATGATCCCAAGCCCCCAGCTTGGGAAGCTCGGATCCTTTTGCGGGCGGTTGTTGGGCTGACGTGCGGCCAAGCAGCTGTGTGCTCTGACGGGCTGGCTTGCTGCTCCCCGTCGCCCTTCGTGGTTCCCCATACGACCTGGCACGGATCTGACAGAAAGGCGCCTTGCTCCCGCAGCGGATATGACCTAGACACTCACATCCTTGCAAGTCAACGGCACCTTTCTGCTATCGGGGCGTCAGATCACCCAATCCCGCTGAATACCCAGGGCTAAGGTATTGTTTCCTTTGCGGGTGCATACGGCGTGGGCTCGTGTGCGGGCGGGAGGAGAGGTCGCACACCCCGACCTCGCCGAGTTGCCGGTAGCGGTCGGCCCATCACTGGGCGGTGGTCGGCGAGACCTGGAAGCGCTCGACGGCCCACCGAAGGGGGCAGCCGTCCTCGACGATACAGCGAGCCAGACGCAGGCGGCCGGTCTCGATCATGGGTGCATTGCGATGGGGAACGAGGGCCTGGCTGGTGCTCGATGGAGGTGTCGCTATCTGCACCGAGCCAGAAGACAGGCCCTCACCCATCAAGATCCGTCAGCGGAGAACTGCATCACCTGTCAACAATTGCTTCCGACGACCGTACACGTACCACAGTCGTCCCAGTCCCAGGGGGCCCAAGTGCAGGACTGAGGTGACGTGGTGCCGCCCATGCCTGCTGCAGCCGCCGGACCAGCGCCGGCAACGACAGTTGCCGTGAGAGCCGCCACTACCAGGGCGGCCGCTCGTGATATTTTGACCCAATTGCGAGGCATGATCTCCCGTTTCGTCAACGAGTGAATCAGACGGCATGGCGAATGCAATGTCTGATGCGAATATCATCCGGCATTTTCGAACGCGCTCGCCGAATAGATGTAGTCCTGCGATAGAGACCATAATTTCAGGAACCTTGAGCGGCAAGCGATTTGAGGTTCCCTTGAGGAAGGCCGGCCGACTAAACGCGGGATTCTTCGCATTCCCTCTGGTTTATCATCGATTCTTCAGAGACCGTGAGTGCATGACCAGGTCGCTGGTTCGCCCTGTTTGTTCCGCGTGATCGCGGGCGGGGCCTTCGCGTGTCGCTGCGGCTGCGCCGGGGTTCCACGGCTCCCGGAGTGTGCTGGTCCTGCTCCTTCCTGGTCTTCGTCGGGTCTGGCGGCCGGTCGTCAGGTGATGGCCGGGAGTGCGGTGAGTTCGGCTGCTGGTGCTGTCAGGCGTCGCCGTCGGTGGCCCCTTCGAGCAGGTCCATGGCGTGGTTGTGGAAGCGGCGTTCGGCATCGCGGCACGGGGAGTTGAAGAAGGCTCGCTGTGCTTCGGCAAGGTCGCAGTTCAGCAGGCCCATGGTCACGAACACGGCTTCTACTCCGTGACACCCGTTGTCCTTGAGGAACTGCTGGAGTGCGGCCGTGTCGCCGGTTGCCTCCCAGACGGGCCGGGCGGTTTCCTGCATGGCGCCGATGCGCGCTGATCGTTCTGCGTCGAAGCTCACTGGACCCGCCCTTCTGGTTTGGCCCGCAGGCTATCGCCGGGTGGACGGGGTACGCAGGCCCGTTTGAGCAGCCTGGGCGATGGGCGGATGGAGGGTGAAGGCTCTGCCGTCGCGTAGGAGGGCCTATAGGACATCGAGACGTAGAGGCGATCGGATCGCAGATCTCAATCAGCAGCCAGGGCGTCTCGAAGAGCGTGGCTGCCACTCCATCGGAGCCACCGGGGGCAAGCGACTTCAGAGCCACACCCCACTCTTCCGGACCGCCAAACAACTTACGGAAGTTCAATGGCGCTCTAGCCTCGATCTTTCGTGACGGTCCGCCGACGGAGTCGGTGGGCCGTTTCGCTTTCTGTGGCTGGTGGTGGGCAGGCTGAGGAGCCGTGTGTCGTCTCGGATGGACGCCGGGTTCCACTGCTCCGGTCTGTGCTGGCTCCCTCGTAGGAGCGGGAGGGTTGCTGGTCAGCCGGGGTTCGGCAGGAGTGCAAGCCGTTCGAGGGCGCCTGTGACCTCACCGTTCCAGGGCCAGTGGCGGGCGAGGCGGAGGATGCGGCGCCGGCCGGTGGTGACGAGCTGGGCGGCTGCGGAGAACAGGCGGAACCGCAGACGGCGGGGCTCCCAGAGACGGGCCTGGCCGGTCAGGGCGAGCATGGGCATCCAGGCCAGCAGGTCAAGCGCGATCTGGACGATCTCCAGCCAGACCTTGTTCTGCGCGGTGTGGTGCAGGGGCAGGTTGCGTAGGCCGGTGGACCGGGCAGCCCGGATCCGGTCCTCGGCGCGGGCCCGCAGCCGGTGCCGGAGCTCGAGCTCGGCGATGGGACGGTCCGGGGTGTCGGTCGCGAAGCACGTGATCCGCATGCCGTCCGCGTCGGTGATCCTCAACTGGGCCCCGGGATGCGGCCGTTCCTTGCGGACGATCAGCCGCATCCCCTTCGGCCAGCCGTCCAGCAGGCTGCCGGTGAGCTCGGCGACCCAGGCCCCGTCACGGACCGTGCCGTTGGCCTCGACGG
>NZ_JBHVGZ010000016.1:103806-166171 GCF_042800355.1 Streptomyces sp. NPDC057623 | reverse complement strand
GGGGGGGTTTGGGGGGGGGGGGGTTTTTGGTTTTTTTGGGGGGGGGGGGAGGGAGGGGGGGGGGGGGACCCCCCCCCAACACACCCCCCCCCCCCCCGCTCCGGGTTCGCGCAGTCGAGCGTCCGACGGACCGTCAGACCTCCACCACCACAGGCAGGATCATCGGCCTCCGGCGATAGGTGTCCGAGACCCACTTGCCGAGGGTCCGGCGCACCAGCTGCTGGAGCTGGTGCGGTTCGACGACACCGTCCTGGGCCGACCGTTCCAGCACCTCCGTGATCCTCGGGATGACGTCCCCGAAGGCGGAGTCCTCGATGCCGGAGCCGCGGGCCTGGATGTGCGGGCCGCCCGTGATCTTGCCGGTGGAGGAGTCCACCACCACGAAGACCGAGATGATGCCCTCGTCGCCGAGGATCTTGCGGTCCTTCAGCGCCGGCTCGCCCACGTCGCCGACCGAGAGGCCGTCGACGTACACGTACCCCGCCTGGACCTTGCCGGAGATCTTTGCCTTGCCCTCGACGAGGTCGACGGCGACTCCGTCCTCGGCAATGACGATGCGGTCGTGCGGGACGCCGGTCAGGGCGCCCAGTTCGGCGTTGGCGCGCAGGTGGCGCCATTCGCCATGCACCGGCATCAGGTTCTTCGGGCGGCAGATGTTGTAGAAGTACAGCAGCTCACCCGCGGATGCGTGGCCCGAGACGTGGACCTTGGCGTTGCCCTTGTGGACGACGTTCGCGCCCCAGCGGGTCAGGCCGTTGATGACGCGGTAGACCGCGTTCTCGTTGCCGGGGATGAGGGACGACGCGAGGATCACCGTGTCGCCCTGGACGATGCGGATCTGGTGGTCGCGGTTGGCCATGCGGGACAGGGCCGCCATGGGTTCGCCCTGGGAGCCCGTGCAGACCAGGACCACCTCGCTGTCCGGGAGGTCGTCCAGGGTCTTGACGTCCACCACCAGGCCCGGCGGGACCTTCAGGTAGCCGAGGTCGCGCGCGATGCCCATGTTGCGGACCATCGAGCGGCCGACGAAGGCGACCCGACGGCCGTACTCGTGGGCCGCGTCCAGGATCTGCTGGATGCGGTGGATGTGGCTGGCGAAGCTCGCCACGATGATGCGCTTGCGGGCGTTCGCGAAGACCTGGCGCAGGACGTTGGAGATGTCCCGCTCGGGCGGGACGAAGCCCGGGACCTCCGCGTTCGTCGAGTCCGAGAGGAGGAGGTCGATTCCCTCCTCGCTCAGGCGTGCGAACGCGTGCAGGTCGGTCAGGCGGTTGTCCAGCGGGAGCTGGTCCATCTTGAAGTCGCCCGTGTGGACCACCATGCCGGCGGGGGTGCGGATGGCCACGGCGAGGGCGTCGGGGATGGAGTGGTTGACCGCTACGAACTCGCAGTCGAAGGGGCCGATGCGTTCGCGGTTCCCCTCCGCCACCTCGAGGGTGTACGGGCGGATGCGGTGCTCCTGGAGCTTGGCCTCGATGAGGGCGAGGGTCAGCTTGGAGCCGATCAGCGGGATGTCCGGCTTCTCGCGGAGCAGGAAGGGGACGGCGCCGATGTGGTCCTCGTGGCCATGGGTGAGGACGATGCCCTCGATGTCGTCGAGGCGGTCCCTGATGGACGAGAAGTCCGGCAGGATCAGGTCGATTCCGGGCTGCTCCTCCTCGGGGAAGAGCACTCCGCAGTCGACGATCAGCAGGCGGCCGCCGTATTCGAAGACCGTCATGTTCCGGCCGATTTCGCCGAGGCCGCCGAGTGGGGTGACCCGTAGGCCGCCCTCGGGGAGCGGCGGGGGCGTGCCGAGTTCAGGATGCGGATGACTCAAAAGACTCTCCTCACCACGCACGCCACGTACCGGTAGGGCACGTGGCGCGCATGACGTTCGTGCAGAAGCAGTTGTCGTTGTGGGGTGCAGGCACCGGTGGCCCGCGTATTCAGTTGTGGAGTCTGGTGCGCGCCCTGCGCGCGAAGTCTGGTGTTAGAGCTGTACCCCGCCTGCGGCAAGATCGATCTTGAGCTGCTCGATCTCCTCGGGCGCGCACTCGGCCATCGGTGCGCGCAGCGGTCCTGCGGGCAGGCCCTGGAGGGCGAGCGCGGCCTTGGTGGTCATGACGCCCTGGGTGCGGAACATGCCGGTGTAGACCGGGAGCAGCTTCTGGTGGATCTCCGTGGCCTTCTGGACGTCGCCGGAGGTGTATGCCTCGACGAGCGCGCGCAGGTCGGGGGTGACCAGGTGGCCGACGACCGAGACGAAGCCGACCGCGCCCACGGAGAGCAGCGGCAGGTTCAGCATGTCGTCGCCGGAATACCAGGCGAGGCCGGAACGGGCGATGGCCCAGCTGGCGCGGCCGAGGTCGCCCTTGGCGTCCTTGTTGGCGACGATCCTCGGGTGCTCGGCGAGGCGGACGATCGTCTCGGTGTTGATCGGGACGCCACTGCGGCCGGGGATGTCGTAGAGCATGACCGGGAGCTCGGTGGCGTCGGCGATGGCCTTGAAGTGCCGGTACAAGCCCTCCTGTGGGGGCTTGTTGTAGTACGGCGTGACGACCAGGAGGCCGTGTGCGCCGACCTGCTCCGCCGCGCGGGCGAGCTCCAGGCTGTGGCGGGTGTCGTTGGTGCCGACCCCGGCCACCACGTGGGCTCGGTCGCCGACGGCCTCCAGCACCGCCCGCACCAGGTCCGATTTCTCCGCATTGCTGGTGGTGGGGGACTCGCCGGTGGTGCCGTTGATGATCAGGCCGTCGTTGCCTGCGTCCACCAGATGCGTGGCGAGCCGCTGCGCGCCGGCGAGATCAAGTGCGCCGTCCGCCGTGAAGGGCGTGATCATGGCGGTGAGGACCCGCCCGAAGGGGGTCTGCGGAGTGGAGGTCGGAGCCATGGGTTACACGCTACTCGTTGCGCCCGGCCTGGTCTGCCCTCGGGGGGTGCGGGAAAGTCAGGACAAATATGGAGCCCGGCACTGCCTGCTCGGGGGTTCAAGCAGTGCCGGGTCCGTTTGATCAGGCTAGATGAACTTCTCCGAATGCCGCAATACGGACACTTCGCCCGGCTGATCCATGAGGCCGTGCCTTGTCGGAGACCGCGGGTGCCTTACGGCGCCACACGGCCGTTCGCATTGAAGGCGGCGTACGTCAGCGGCATGAGCTTGGCCCACTCCGCCTCCATCCTCTCGCCCACCATCTCGATCTCCCGCTGCGGGAAGGACGGGACCTTGGCCAGCTCGTGCTGGGTGCGCAGGCCGAGGAAGTGCATCAGGGAGCGGGCGTTACAGGTGGCGTACATCGAGGAGAACAGGCCGACCGGGAGGACCGCGCGGGCGACCTCGCGGGCGACGCCGGCGGCGAGCATCTCCTGGTAGGCCTCGTACGACTGCCGGTACGAGTCCTCCATGACGCGGCCCGTCAGCTCCTGCTGGGCCTGGGTGCCCTCCACGAAGACGTACTTGCCCGGGCGGCCCTCCTGGACCAGCTTGCGGGACTCACCGGGGACGTAGAAGACGGGCTGGAGCTCGCGATAGCGGCCGCTCTCCTCGTTGTACGACCAGCCCACGCGGTGCCGCATGAACTCGCGGAAGACGAAGATCGGGGCGTTGATGAAGAACGTCATCGAGTTGTGCTCGAAGGGGCTGCCGTGCCGGTCCCGCATCAGGTAGTTGATCAGGCCCTTGGAGCGCTCCGGATCCTTCTTCAGCTCGTCCAGGGACTGCTCGCCGGCGGTGGAGACGCGAGCGGCCCACAGCACGTCGGAGTCGGCCGCGCTGTGCTTGACCAGCTCGACGGTGACATCACTGAGGAAGCTTGGCTTGAGGTCGTCGGCGGGGGTGTCGGTCACGGCTCGGAGGGTCCTTCCATCACTTCAGCGGGCGGCGCCCACTCTACGGCCCGGCACTGACAACGGGGCGTTCGGTGCCGGGTTGCGACATACGGCGGCGAACTTCGGCGAATTTCTGTGAATTCGGTGAAACCGGGCACCTTTTGGGGCACTCGCTCGTCTGTGTTGGTGACGGTCACCCACACGATTCCGAGAGGAGAAGTCCCTGATGTTCGGTCGGCGCGAGCCCGTTCCGTTCGCCTTCCTCGCCGAGGCCGACAGGTTCCGCAGCAATGTCACTCCCCCACCTCCTGAGCGAGCCTCCGCCGGTCAGATGGCCGGGCGCTGGCTGCTGGGACTCACCATCGTCGCCGGGCTGGTGGGCTCACTGGTGGTGGGCATGCCGGCGCTGTCCACCGACACCGCGACGCAGACCCAGCAGTCACAAGCCTCTCAGGGGCACTGACTCAACCGGCCCCCCAGGAGTGGTGAGTGGGGGCACAGGTCGATTAGCCTCACCGGGCACAGCCCATGCATGGATTGAGTGAGGACCAGCCGTGCCCCTGCCCTTCCTGACGGCCGACCGCGCATTCGAGGCAGCCGACGACGTCGCCCTGCCCTTCGACGACCTCGACCGCTGGCGGCGGCCCTACCGTCCCGGGCCGTGGCGCGTGGGCGTGGCCGCGCTGTGGCTGCTGCTCGCCTCGTACGTGCTCTTCGCGGCGGTCATCATCGCCCTGACGGGCACGCTGAGCGAGGCCGCCGTCGTCTTCGGCATCGCGCTGGCCGTCATCGCCGGGGCCCTGCGGCTGCTGCGCATGGGCGTGTGGGTGAGCGCGCGCGGGCTCCGCCAGGTGAGGTTCTTCGGCACGCGCACGGTGCCCTGGGAGCAGGTCGTCGCCGTACGGACGGTGCAGCAGCCGGTGCGCTGGCTGGGGTTGCCGCGCACGGTGCAGGGGCAGGCGCTGATGCTCGTGGAGAGGGGTCGCGCGGCGGATGCCATGCCTACGCTGATGACCACGCACAACACCGACTTCCTGGCCCGGGTCGCGGCGTTCGACCGGGCCGCCGACGCGGTCGAGGCGTGGGCCTCGGAGAACACGCACGACTGAGTGCGCCGGACAAGCGAAGGGGCCGGTCCGCTGCTGCGGGCCGGCCCCTTCGGCATACGGCCGAGTCGACAACGTGACGCCGACGCGTCGGCCCAGAGCTCAGGCCTCGACCGTCCGGCCGTCGTGCAAGGCGATGGCCCGCTGCATGGCCTTGCGGGCGCGCGGGGTGTCGCGGGCGTCGTGGTAGGCGACGGCGAGGCGGAACCAGCTGCGCCAGTCGTCGGGCGACGCCTCCGTCTCGGCCTTGCGCCGGGCGAAGACCTCGTCGGCCGAGTCACGGTCGATGCGGCCGCCGGGGGTGCGCTTCAGCTCGTCGACGGGCAGGCCTCCCTCGGCGTCGAGCTCGGCGGCGAGAGCGTTGGCCCTGCGGACGAACTGGGTGTTCTTCCACAGGAACCACACGCCGATCACCGGCAGGATCAGCACCGCCACGCCGAAGGTGACGGTGATGACCGTGCCGGACTGGATGAGCATCACGCCACGGCTGCCGACCAGGACGAAGTAGACGACCAGGACGGCGGCCGTTATGGCGTAGGAGATCTTCGCGCGCATCAACGAGCCCCGTGTCAGCCCAGGTCCAGGAAGTGTTCCAGGCCGAAGGTCAGGCCCGGAGTGGTCACCACGCGGCGGGCGCCGAGCAGGATGCCCGGCATGAAGCTGCTGTGGTGGAGGGAGTCGTGGCGGACGGTCAGGGTCTCGCCCTCGCCGCCCAGCAGGACCTCCTGGTGGGCCAGCAGCCCGCGCAGGCGGACCGCGTGGACCGGGATGCCGTCGACGTTCGCGCCCCGCGCACCGTCGAGGCCGGTCTCCGTGGCGTCCGGCGCGGGGGCCGAGCCGGCCTTGGCGCGGGCCTCGGCGATGAGCTGGGCCGTGCGGGTCGCCGTACCGCTCGGGGCGTCGACCTTCTTCGGGTGGTGCAGTTCGACGACCTCGACCGACTCGAAGTACGGTGCCGCGATCTGCGCGAACTTCATCGTCAGGACGGCGCCGATGGAGAAGTTCGGGGCGATGAGCACGCCCGTCCGCGGGGAGGCGGACAGCCAGCCCTTCAGCTGCGCGAGGCGCTCGTCGGTCCAGCCGGTCGTGCCGACGACCGCGTGGATGCCGTGGTTGACGCAGTAGTCGAGGTTGGCCATCACCGAGTCCGGCGTGGTCAGTTCGACGGCCACCTGGGCGCCGGTCTCCGCCAGGGTCTCCAGCTTGTCGCCCCGGCTCAGGGCGGCGACCAGCTCCATGTCCTCGGCGGCCTCGACGGCCCGTACCGCCTCGGAGCCGATCCGGCCCTTGGCACCGAGGACCGCCACGCGCAGCTTGCTCATCTCTTGTGCTTCCTTCACCAGGGGATTGTCAGGCGACCGCGGCGTTCAGCCGGGACGCCTGTTTGTCCTTCAGCGGGCCGATGACCGACAGCGAGGGACGCTGTCCCAGGACCTCGCGGGCGACCGAGCGGACGTCGTCCGGCGTCACCTCGGCGATCCGGGCCAGCATGTCGTCGACGGACATCTGCTCGCCCCAGCACAGCTCGCTCTTGCCGATGCGGTTCATCAGGGCGCCGGTGTCCTCCAGGCCGAGGACCGTGGAGCCGCGGAGCTGGCCGATGGCGCGGCCGATCTCGTCGTCGGACAGGCCGTGCTCGGCGACGTGGTCCAGTTCGTCGCGGCAGATCTTCAGCACGTCGTGGACCTGCGACGGCCGGCAGCCCGCGTACACGCCGAACAGGCCGCAGTCGGCGAAGCCCGAGGTGTACGAGTACACGCTGTAGGCCAGGCCGCGCTTCTCGCGGACCTCCTGGAAGAGGCGGGACGACATGCCGCCGCCCAGCGCGGTGTTGAGGACCCCGAGCGCCCAGCGGCGGTCGTCCGTGCGGGACAGGCCGGGCATGCCGAGGACGACATGGGCCTGCTCGGTCTTGCGGCCGATCAGCTCGACACGGCCCGCGGCGCGGACGGTGCGCCGTCCGTCGCGGGGGGCGATGGGAGTGGCGGCGAGGTTCTTGAGGGCTCCGGCCTTCTCGAAGGCGGCGCGGACCTGTCGTACGACCTTGTTGTGGTCGATGTTGCCGGCCGCCGCGACCACGAGGTGGGTCGGGTCGTAGTGCTTCTTGTAGAAGCGGCGGATGCGGTCGGCGGTGAGGGCGTTGACCGTGTCGACCGTGCCGAGGACCGGGCGGCCGAGGGGATTGTCGCCGAACATCGTGTGCGCGAACAGGTCGTGCACGCAGTCGCCCGGGTCGTCCTCGGTCATGGCGATCTCTTCGAGGATCGCGCCCCGCTCGATGTTGACGTCCTCTTCGAGGATGAGGGAGCCCGTCAGCATGTCGCAGACCACGTCTATGGCGAGCGGCAGGTCGGCGTCGAGCACGCGCGCGTAGTAGCACGTGTACTCCTTCGCCGTGAACGCGTTCATCTCGCCGCCGACGGCGTCGATGGCGGCGGAGATGTCCAGGGCCGACCTGCGGGTGGTGCCCTTGAAGAGCAGGTGCTCCAGGTAGTGCGTGGCGCCGTTCAGGGCCGGCGTCTCGTCGCGGGAGCCCACGTGCGCCCAGATGCCGAAGGTGGCGGAACGGACCGAGGGCAGGGTCTCGGTGACGATGCGCAGGCCCCCCGGGAGGGTGGTCTTGCGGACCGTGCCGATGCCGTTGCTGCCCTTGACCAGGGTTTGGGTACGGGCGACGGCCCGCGCCTCCGAGGAGGTGCGGGCCGTCGTCGTGGAGCTACTCGACGTCACTTGTCGGAGTCGTCCTTCTTGTCTTCGGAGCCCTCGGCCCCTTCCTCGCCCTCGATCACGGGGACGAGGGCGAGCTTGCCGCGGGAGTCGATCTCGGCGATCTCGACCTGGACCTTGGCGCCCACGCCGAGCACGTCCTCGACGTTCTCCACGCGCTTGCCGCCGGCGAGCTTGCGGATCTGCGAGATGTGCAGCAGACCGTCCTTGCCGGGGAGGAGCGAGACGAACGCGCCGAAGGTGGTCGTCTTCACGACCGTACCCAGGTAGCGCTCGCCGACCTCCGGCATGGTCGGGTTGGCGATGCCGTTGATCGTGGTGCGGGCGGCCTCGGCGGACGGTCCGTCGACCGCGCCGATGTAGATCGTGCCGTCGTCCTCGATCGTGATGTCGGCGCCGGTGTCCTCCTGGATCTGGTTGATCATCTTGCCCTTGGGGCCGATGACCTCACCGATCTTGTCCACCGGGATCTTGACGGTGATGATCCGCGGGGCGTTCGGGGACATCTCGTCCGGCGTGTCGATCGCTTCCATCATCACGTCGAGGATGTGGAGGCGGGCGTCACGGGCCTGCTTCAGAGCGGCGGCCAGGACGGAGGCCGGGATGCCGTCCAGCTTGGTGTCGAGCTGGAGGGCGGTCACGAACTCCTTGGTGCCGGCGACCTTGAAGTCCATGTCGCCGAAGGCGTCCTCCGCACCGAGGATGTCGGTGAGGGTGACGTAGTGCGTCTCGCCCTCGATCTCCTGGGAGATCAGGCCCATGGCGATACCGGCGACGGGGGCCTTCAGCGGCACACCGGCGTTCAGCAGCGACATGGTGGAGGCGCAGACCGAGCCCATGGAGGTCGAGCCGTTGGAGCTCAGCGCCTCGGAGACCTGGCGGATCGCGTAGGGGAACTCCTCGCGCGTCGGCAGGACCGGGACCAGGGCGCGCTCGGCGAGGGCGCCGTGGCCGATCTCGCGGCGCTTCGGGGAGCCGACGCGGCCGGTCTCGCCGGTGGAGTACGGCGGGAAGTTGTAGTTGTGCATGTAGCGCTTGCGGGTCACCGGGGAGAGGGTGTCCAGCTGCTGCTCCATGCGGAGCATGTTGAGGGTGGTGACGCCCAGGATCTGGGTCTCGCCACGCTCGAACACCGCGGAGCCGTGCACGCGCGGGATGGCCTCGACCTCGGCGGCCAGGGTGCGGATGTCGGTGACACCGCGGCCGTCGATGCGCTTCTTCTCCTTGATGACGCGCTCACGGACCAGGGTCTTGGTCAGCGAGCGGTACGCGGCGGAGATCTCCTTCTCGCGGCCCTCGAACTCCGGCAGGAGCTTCTCGGCGGCGAGCGCCTTGACGCGGTCCAGCTCGGACTCGCGCTCCTGCTTGCCGGCGATGGTCAGCGCGGAGGCGAGCTCCGGCTTGACGGCGGCGGTGAGCGCCTCCAGGACGTCGTCCTGGTAGTCCAGGAAGATCGGGAACTCGCCGGTCGGCTTGGCGGCCTTGGCGGCGAGGTCCGACTGGGCCTTGCAGAGCACCTTGATGAAGGGCTTCGCGGCTTCCAGACCGGAGGCGACGACCTCCTCGGTCGGCGCCTCGGCGCCGCCCTCGACCAGCTTGATGGTCTTCTCGGTGGCCTCGGCCTCGACCATCATGATCGCGACGTCGCCGTCCTCCAGGACACGGCCGGCGACGACCATGTCGAAGGCGGCGTCCTCCAGCTCGGAGTGCGTCGGGAAGGCCACCCACTGGCCGTTGATCAGCGCGACGCGGACGCCGCCGATCGGGCCGGAGAAGGGCAGGCCGGCCAGCTGCGTGGACGCGGACGCGGCGTTGATCGCCACGACGTCGTACAGGTGGTCGGGGTTGAGCGCCATGATCGTGGCGACGACCTGGATCTCGTTGCGCAGGCCCTTCTTGAAGGACGGGCGCAGCGGGCGGTCGATGAGGCGGCAGGTGAGGATGGCGTCCTCGGACGGCCGGCCCTCACGGCGGAAGAAGCTGCCGGGGATCTTGCCGGCGGCGTACATCCGCTCCTCGACGTCCACCGTGAGGGGGAAGAAGTCGAGCTGGTCCTTGGGGTTCTTGGAGGCGGTGGTGGCCGACAGCACCATGGTGTCGTCGTCCAGGTACGCCACGGCGGAGCCGGCGGCCTGCTTGGCCAGGCGGCCCGTCTCGAAGCGGATGGTGCGGGTGCCGAAGGAGCCGTTGTCGATGACGGCCTCGGCGTAGTGGGTCTCGTTCTCCACTAGCGTTTTCTCCGTTACTTGTCGTCTTTTGTCCCGTCGCTGCCCGTGTGGCAGGGGGACGGTGGCGGAGAAGCGCTCCGTGCGGTGCGGGCCGGTCTTCGATCGAAGCACCCGGGGTTCGCTGCTCCCCGGGGGCCACTACCGAGGACCGGCGGCGGCGAGGCGCGCTTCTCCTCTTCTTGTCGTGCTGTGTCGTCCGTATTGCGTTGTGCTACCACACTACAAAGCGTGTGTGACACTCCGCATGTTTCCGCACGCACGGTTGACGTTCCGTACGTACAGCAAAGGGAGCGGCTCCCGATCTCTCCGGGAACCGCTCCCCTCACGGCGTCCTACTTGGCGCCCGCCGCACCACGGCGGATGCCGAGGCGGTCGACCAGCGCACGGAAGCGCTGGATGTCCTTCTTCGCCAGGTACTGGAGAAGGCGGCGACGCTGACCGACGAGGATCAGCAGACCACGGCGGGAGTGGTGGTCGTGCTTGTGCGTCTTGAGGTGCTCGGTCAGGTCCGAGATCCGGCGCGAGAGCATGGCGACCTGGACCTCGGGGGAGCCGGTGTCGCCCTCCTTCTGGCCGAACTCGCTGATGATCTGCTTCTTCGTAGCGGCGTCGAGCGGCACGCGTACTCCTCGTAGTCTTCGATGGGCCACCGAGTGCCCCCGGTCTGTGTCTCGGGGGAGCTTCCGTTACTCGGGAGGCGGGGATCCGCTGGGCGCATCCCCCAGGCGGACCCGGGGGCGCGTACACAAACGGCCGTCACACAGCGTACCAGCTCAGAGGCGCGCCCTTGACAGGCGGCCCCCGGCGGCGCGCCGGTCAGAGACCGCCGCGGACCTTGGCGTAGACGTCGAGGACGGCCAGGCAGATCGGGACCAGGGAGAGCAGGACCAGCGAGTCGGCGAGGTCCAGCATCCGGCCCCAGAAGGGCGAGAGGCCCTTCTGCGGCACGATCAGGGCGATCGCGATGAGCAGCAGCACGCCGACCCCGACCGAGGCGCCGAGCCACAGGGTCCGTACGTTGACCGGGCCGGAGTTGTTCTGGAGCAGTTCCATGATGATGTCGGCCGGCGGCGAGATCGCGAGGCCGAGGACCAGCAGGGCGAGCGTGACGACACCGGCCACGAACAGGCAGGTGACCTGCGCGGTGTAGCGGAACAGGCGGGCCCGCAGCATCGCGGCGAGGCCGGTGCACAGGGCCAGCAGCTGGGCCCAGCCGTTGTCGCTGAAGCCGAGCACCGCGCCGCCCGCGCCGATGATCACGGCGGCGCAACCGCCGACCAGGCCGAGCAGCAGTTCGTGGCCACGGCTGGTCTGGGCGACGATGCGCTGGACGTCGACGGCCTCGAGGTCGCCCTCGTGGCCTTCACGACGGGCGCGGGCCAGGTCCTCGGGGTTGCGGAAGCCGATCGGCAGCTTGGCGAAGCGGGACGACCAGCCGGGCAGGAAGCCGACCACCGCCAGGGCGACGACCGAGGTGCCGGCGGCGATCTCCCGCGGCGCGGCCTCGGTGAGGACACCGCAGAACACGGCGAGCGTGCCGATCGCGGAGGCCAGGGCGGCGGCCACGAACGGGGCGTCGCCCTGCGGCAGCAGCATGATCAGCACGACGGAGCACAGCAGCACGGCGACGCAGCCGACGAGGAACTGGATCCTTCCGGGGCCCTCGCCCGCGTCCTGGGGCAGGGCGCCGGAGCCCGCGATGAGCGCGTGCGGGAGCGCCGAGATGCCGAGTGCGACGGCGGATCCCCGGTCGTCGTACACCCGGGCCCGTACGCCCGCGAGGGCCGTCAGCGCGAGTGCGGTGACGCCGGCCAGGATGCCCTGGAGGCCGTGCATGTCGTGCCGGACCGGGTCCGCGAACCAGAAGACGAAGCCGAGCATGACCAGCAGCAGCGACCCGGCGACGAGACCGGCCACCCGCATCAGGCTGTCGTTCCAGCTGCGGGTGTCCTGCTTGACCGCGGCGGCGATCGCGTCGACGACGTCGTCGTGCACGGCCGGCGGCAGCGAGTCGGAGAAGGTCCGCAGCAGCAGCACCTCGCCGTCCCTGACCCGGTGCTCGAGCAACGAGCGGCTCGCGTCGAGCACTTGGCCCTCGCGGGTCACGAGGTGGTAACCGGATGGACTGGTATCCGACTGGACCAGGCCCGAGAGCCTGATGATCTCAGGAAAGAGGTCCTGGATCGGCAGGTCCTCGGGCAGCGCCACGTCGACTCGGCTGTCCGGCGCTGCGATGGTGATTCGGCAGAAACCTGTCGAAGTCCCCGTGCTCACCTGGTGTTCCCCCTGCTAGACAAGGCTTCCTCGCGCCGCTCGTACGACGCGGAGCGCCACCATATCCGTTGCGGTACGGGGTGCAGGACCTCCCTCCCCCATTCCTCTCAGGACCTGCTCCGCATCTCCATCCTCCTGCCTCGCTCGCGCACTCGACGCATCAGTAGGATCGACGCCTACGCGAACGACGCCTACGCGAACGAGAACACGTCGCGGTACAACGGGGGCGTCGGTGCCAGGACGTATCACGTATCAATCGCGAAGGATGAGTGCATCGGTGAGCGTCGTCATCATCAAACGACCACCGCGGACAGTGCCACCGGCCGTCCCGGACGGCGAGGTCAAACTCGAGACGCCGCCCGAGATTCCGCGCGAGGGCGACGACAGCATGCTGATGAACATGCTGCCCATGATGGGCATGCTGGGTTCTGTCGCCTTCTTCTTCACAGCCGGCCAGTCCTACATGAAGGTCGTCGGCGGCCTCATGCTGGCCTCGACGGTGGCCATGATGGTCGCCCAGCTCGCCAAGGCCCGGCAGGGCCCCGGGGCGGGAATGGCCCAGGACCGGCGGGACTACTTCCGCTATCTGGAGCAGGTCCGCAAGGACGTGCACAAGACCGCGGAGCTCCAGCGGCGCAGCCAGCTGTTCCAGCACCCCGACCCGGAGCAGTTGTGGGCGGTGGCGGCGGACGGCAAGCGGCTGTGGGAGCGGCGCCCGAACGACGCGGACTTCGCGTCCGTGCGCATCGGCCGCGGCACCCAGCAGCTGAACACTCCGCTCGTCGCCCCGGAGACGGCTCCCAAGGACGAGCTCGAACCGCTGACCGCGGCGGCCATGAAGGCCTTCCTGGACGCGCACGGCAGTCTGCACGACCTGCCCGTCTCCATCTCGCTGCGTGCCTTCTACCACGTGACGATCTGCGGGGAGACCGACACGGTCTACGCCAACGCCCGCGCGACCCTGTCCCAGCTGGCGACGCTGCACTCGCCCGAGGACCTGATGATCGCCGTGGTGGCGCATCCCTCCGCCGCGGGGGACTGGGACTGGATCAAGTGGCTGCCGCACAGCCAGCACCCGAAGGCCAAGGACGGGGCGGGTTCGACGCGCCTCCTGTTCGACGACCTCGGCGAGCTGGAGGAGGCGCTCGCGGACCAGCTGGGCGACAGGCCCCGCTGGAACCGTGAGGCGACCCCCGTCTACGACCAGCCGCACCTGATCGTGGTCCTCGACGGCGGCACCGTGCCGCCGGACTCCGAACTCGCGGGCAGCGAGGGCCTCCAGGGCGTCACCTTCCTGGAGATCGCTCCCGGCGAACTGGAGGAGGAGCTGCGGGCCGGTCTGACGGCCTATGTGAAGCCGGACCGGATGCGGCTGTTCGTCGGCCACGAGTCCGCGTACACCGGCAGGCCCGACGTGCTGAACCCGGCGCAGGCCGAGTCCCTGGCGCGGCAGCTCGCCCCCTTCCGGGTCGGCTCCGCGGAGGAGGGCGAACCCCTCCTGTCCAACCTGGACTTCACGGACCTCATGGGCATCGGCGACGCGGGCACCGTCGACGTCTCCCGCACCTGGCGGCCGCGTACGCTGCACGAGCGGCTGCGCGTGCCGATCGGTGTCGGCGAGAACGGCGAGCCGGTCATGCTGGACCTCAAGGAGGCCTCGCAGGAGGGCATGGGCCCGCACGGCCTGTGCGTCGGCGCCACCGGTTCCGGTAAGTCCGAGGTGCTGCGTACGCTGGTGCTCGGTCTCGCGGTGACGCACTCCTCGGAGACGCTGAACTTCATCCTCGCGGACTTCAAGGGCGGCGCGACCTTCGCCGGCATGGCGGACATGCCGCACACCGCGGCCGTGATCACCAACCTCGCCGACGACCTCACCCTCGTCGACCGTATGCGTGACTCGATCATGGGTGAGACGCAGCGCCGTCAGGAGCTGCTGCGCTCGGCCGGCAACTACGCCAACCTGCACGACTACGAGAAGGCCCGGGCGGCGGGTGCCGCGCTGGAGCCGATGGCCTCGCTGGTGATCGTGCTCGACGAGTTCTCCGAGCTCCTCACGGCCAAGCCGGACTTCATCGACATGTTCATCCAGATCGGCCGTATCGGCCGTTCGCTGGGTGTCCATCTCCTGCTGGCGTCGCAGCGCCTCGAAGAGGGCAAGCTGCGCGGCCTGGACACGTATCTGTCGTACCGGATCGGTCTGCGGACCTTCTCCGCCGCCGAGTCCCGTACGGCGATCGGTGTCCCGGACGCCTACCACCTGCCGTCGATCCCCGGCTCCGGGTATCTGCGGTACGACACCGACACCATGGTCCGCTTCAAGGCGGCGTACGTGTCGGGGGCGTACCACGGTGAGGGCCCGTCCCGGGTGCACCGCTCGACGCAGCTGCGGCCCGCGCTGTTCTCGGCGGAGCACGTGGCGCTGCCCCCGCAGCCCGTGATCGAGGAACCGGAGCCCGACAACCGGGTGGACGACGCGCTCGCCGACACCGTTCTGGACGTGCTCGTCGGCCGGATGATCAACCAGGGTCCGCCCGCCCACCAGGTGTGGCTGCCCCCGCTGGAGGAGGCGCCCTCGCTGGAGCAGACGCTCCCGCAGCTCGCCGTCTCCCCGGAGCGCGGCCTCACCGCGCCCGACTACACGGCGCTCGGCCGGCTCAACGTCCCGGTCGGTCTGGTGGACAAGCCGTTCGAGCAGCGGCGCGACGTGCTGTACCGGGACTTCGCGGGCGGTGCCGGTCACGGTCTTTTCGTGGGTGGTCCGCAGTCCGGCAAGTCGACCCTGCTGCGCACGCTCATCTCGTCGTTCGCCCTCACCCACACGCCGTCCGAAGTGCAGTTCTACTGCCTGGACTTCGGTGGTGGCGGTCTGATCTCGATGGAGGAGCTCGCGCACGTCGGCGGCGTCGCCAACCGTCTCGACGCCGAGAAGGTGCGTCGTACGGTCAGCGAGGTCGAGGGGATCCTGAACGCGCGCGAGGAGTACTTCCGCGCGAACAACGTCGACTCGGTCCAGACCTACCGTCAGCGCCGGAACGCGGGCCAGCTGCCGGACCAGCCCTGGGGCGACGTCTTCCTCGTCGTCGACGGCTGGGCCACATTCAAGACGGACTACGAGATGCTCGAGGCCACCGTCACCGAGATCGCCACGCGTGGCCTCGGCTTCGGTGTGCACGTGATCCTGACGGCGAGCCGCTACACCGAAGTGCGGCCCGCGCTCAAGGACATGCTGCAGAACCGCATCGAGCTGCGGCTCGGTGACCCGACGGAGTCGGAGGTCGACCGCAAGGTCGCGCAGAACGTCCCCGCCACCGTGCCGGGCCGTGGTCTGACGCAGGACAAGCTGCACTTCATGACGGCGCTGCCGCGCGTCGACGGCTCCTCGGAGACCGACGACCTGTCCGAGGCGACGTCGATCCTCATCGGCGGCATCAACGAGAACTGGCAGGGCCAGCACGCTCCGGCCGTACGACTGCTGCCCACCATGATGCCGGCGGACCGGCTGCCCAAGGGCTTCGAGCACCCGGACCGCGGTGTGGCCATCGGTATCGACGAGTCGTCGCTCTCGCCGGTCTTCGTCGACTTCGAGACCGACCCGCTCTTCATCGTGTTCGGTGAGAGCGAGTCCGGTAAGTCCGCGCTGCTGCGGATGCTCGTCAAGCAGATCACCGAGCGCTACACGCCGGACCAGGCGAAGATCGTCATGGGTGACTACCGGCGTGCCCACCTGGAGGGGGTGCCCGACTCGCACCTGTCGCGGTACTGCGCGTCGGCGCCCGCCCTGGCGGAGACGCTGGAGGGCCTGGCCGGTTCGATGCACCGGCGTATGCCGGGACCGGACGTCACGCCCGAGCAGCTGCGCAACCGCAGCTGGTACAACAGCCCGGACGCGTTCGTCATCGTCGACGACTACGACCTGGTGGCGACCGGCGTGAACCCGCTGGCCCCGCTCCTGGAGTACCTGCCGTTCGCCCGTGACGTCGGCCTGCGCATCATCATCGCGCGGTCCTCGGGCGGTGCGAGCCGGTCGCTGTACGAGCCGGTGATGCAGCGCATGCGTGAGCTCGGCGCCCAGGGCCTCGTGCTCTCCGGCGACCGCGGTGAGGGCGCGCTGCTCGGCAACATCACCGCGACGCAACTGCCGCCCGGCCGTGGGTACTTCCACACGCGCCGCCGCGGTGGGCAGCTGATCCAGACGGGCTGGCTGCCGAACCGGTTCTGAGGATCGGCCGGTCGGAGCACAGGGGCGGTACCCGCGTGGGTGCCGCCCCTCTTCGTCGCCCGTGAGGGCTGGGTCTGGTCCGGCCTCCGCCGTTAAGGTGGAGTCGCGACAGAAAAGGCGAGCCACGGGGGGCAGTTGTGCCGTCGGACTACATGGATTCCGATCCTGAGGTACTGAAGACCGAGGGCTTCCACATGTTCAACGCCGGTGTGGAGTTCTCCAAGGCCGTGACCAAGCTGACGAACGGGCTGACCGCCCTCGAGAAGGGTGACACCCCGCCGTGGGGTGACGACGACATCGGCGAGAAGTTCGGCGTCGTCTACGAGGGTCTGCGCGACGGCATGTACGACTCGATGGGCAGCCTGGCGGAGCGGATCGCCGGGATGGGAACCGCCCTGGCCAAGATGGGCGTGGCGCACGAGCAGAACGAGGCCGCGCAGAACGACATCTGGAAGAAGACGATGGCCGAGTACGACGGTCAGGTGGAGGTTCCGCCCGGGGTCGCGCGGGGCGAGATTCACACCCGGTCTACCACCTGATCCGCGACGCCCGTGTGGCGGCCCACCCACGCCAGTAGGGTGAGACGCACACTTCGTTCGCACGTCAGGAAGAGGCCCAGCAGCATGACCGAGGCTACCGAGCCACAGAACAACGAGGTCGGGACTCAGGCCGAGGACACCAAGGCGCGCAAGGAGCGGGAGCGGGACGAGCTGTACGCCCTCGACATCTCGGGGGTCGAGTGGCACTGCGCGCCCGGTACCGAGGAGCACGAGGAGCGCGTCGAGATCGCGTACCTGCCGGAGGGGGCCGTGGCCATGCGGTCGTCCCTGGATCCCGGCACCGTGCTGCGCTACACCGAGGCGGAGTGGCGGGCTTTCGTCCTCGGGGCGCGGGACGGGGAGTTCGATCTGGAGCCGGCTCCGCACAATGGTGGGGTGGTCGCGGAGTAGGGCGACTCCGCCTGGATTCCGCATAGATGGGTTGTACGGCCGCCGTCCATGTCAGCGGGCGGCGGCCGTCCTCGTGCCGGTTGGTCGAGCTGATGGAGCCGGGTCAGCGGCCCTCTTCGCCCAGGACCCGGCAGGCAACCCCCGGCTCAAGGCCACCGTCCGGGAGGCGCTGGTGAGGCGTTGCACCGTCACGAAGAGGCAGACCAGCTGCGCCTCCCGTGAACGAGCCCTCGCGAATCCCGGGTTGGTTGCCCCTGGAAACGCTGCCTGAGCTCGTCCATGCCAGGCCGGACGGATCGCCGTCGCTGCCCCGTGCAGGCATCGACATTTGCCCCCGCATCTGGCCCTGCATCCGCGCCCGTTCCTCCTCGTACGTCGTGATGTCGAGGCAGCGTAGTGCGCGGGATACACGCCCTGACCAGCTAGTGAGCAAAGTGTGAGCGCGCGAGGGTTATGTCGGCCGACCCGGTGTCAGGGGACCCCCGACAGCGCACCCAGGGCCGTGCGCGGTGAACGGCCGGGCCCGGTACCGTGCCCCTCCGGACAACCGCGGCGGCCTGCAGCCGACTTGTGACAGCAAACCCCTGAAGTTACCGGCACGTGAGTCCGTAAACTCTGCGGACGGCTGTACTCCTGTGTGGTTTCCCTTGGCTGGTGAGGGATGTGTACGGCCGTGCTGTCCGACGGGGGTGCTTTCTGCTGTGGCGATGATGTTGCCGGACGAGCTCGAGTGGGTCCTCGAGATGCTGGGCTACAAGTGGCCCACGGCGAACGAGGACAAGCTCAGAGACTGTGCCACCGTGTGGCGGGAGTTCGGCGAGAAGGTCAACGAGCTCCACACCACGGCGAACGGCGCCGCGCGGCAGGTCACCGCGCACAACGCCGGTGAATCGATCGACAAGTTCACCAAGACGTACGAGAAGTTCGACGGTGGTGGCGGCAACGACGGCTACCTCCGCAATGCCGCCGAGGCCGCCTTCCTCATCGCGAACGTGCTGGAGGCCTGCGCCTACCTCGTCGAGTTCGCCAAATGGGCGGTCATCGCCCAGCTCATCGCCCTGGCCATCCAGATCGCAGCCGCCGCTGCCGCCGCGCCCTTCACCTTCGGCCTGTCCTCAGTAGCGGGAATGGGCGCCACCCAGGCCGCCCGCCTCATCGTCCGGCGCCTCCTCGACGAGCTCAAACAAGCCATGATCGAGGCGGTCATCGAGACGATGAAGGAGCCCGCGATCTCGGCGATCGAGGCGATCATCACCGACCTCATCCGCCAGACCGTCAACGTCGGCTTCGGCGCCCAGGAGGGCTACGACGTCGGCGCCACCCTCAAGGCCGGCGGCGAGGCAGGCCTGGACGCCCTCCGGCAGAGCCCGCAGACCTTCGCCGAAGGCGTGCGCGACAGCCTGGGCCAGAAGGCGGGCAGCCGGGCCCGGCACGCGGTCGACAGCCGGATCGACGGGTACGACGGGCCGTCGGGATCGGACTTTCCGGGGGGTGACACCGGTAGCGACTCCAGCAGCGGGTCGGAGAGTTCCAACTCCTCCTCGTCCGACTCGTCTTCGTCCGACTCCTCCTCGTCCTCCGATTCACGTTCGTCGGACTCGGACTCCAGCACCTCGACGCGTTCGAGCAACGGCAACATCCCCGGCGCGAACATCGGCAGCGGCATCTCCGCCGACACAGGCGGCAACGACATCCCGGCACCCAACATCGGCGCGGGCCCCGACTCCGGCTCCGGGCCTGGGTCCGACTCCGGGAATCCGTCCTCCTCGGACTCCCCGTACTCACGGCCGACCCAATCTCCAGGGTCGTCCCTGTCGGACTTCGACGACCCCTCGCCCAGCGGGCCCTCGTCCAACGGCTCCGACTCCAACGGCTCGTCCAGCACTCCGAGCACGTCCGGCCCCTCGCACTCCGGCGGCGGCTCCGCCGTGTCCGGCCTGTCATCCCCGAGCTCGCATTCCGCGCCCACGTCCGGGGCTCCGTCGTCCAGCGGTACGTCGTCCTCGCCGGGGGGCGGTTCGATCGGCACCCAGATCGACGGGCTGGCCGCCAGCGCGCCCACGCAGTCCAACGCGGCACCGACGCCGACGGCCGACTCGTCTCCCTCCGGTTCCGGCGGCCGTACGGACGGCGGTGGCTCGGGCATGCCGACTTCGCCTACGGCGCCTTCGGCCGGGGGTGCCGTGCCGGGTGGTGGGCAGCACAGCCCGGGTGCCTCCGGCGGCGGTAGCACCCCGTCCGCGACGAGCCCGAATCCCCACTCCGGTCCGGCGCGGAATCCTTCCGCCAGTACACCTGGCACCCCCTCCGCCACGGGGACCGGGCCTGCCTCCACGCCGAGCCCCACCTCTCCTACGACGCCCCGGAGCACGCCCGCTTCGACGCCGGGCACCACCGCGTCCGCCTCGGGATCCGGGCCTGTCTCCACGCCGAGTTCCACCACGCCCTCGACGACGCCACGGGCGACGCCGTCGCCGACGCAGGACCCACGAACGTCCGGCTCCGACAGCCGGACTCCCGGTACGGCGGACAGTCGCGTGCCGAACCAGAGCAATCCGAGCCAGAGCAACCCGGGCCAGAACAGTCCTGGCACGACGCCAGGGGACCGCACGCCGCCTCGGAATACCCCTGGCACCACACCTGGCGACCGGACTCCGTCCCGGGACAACCCGGGCACCACGCCGGGGGACCGGACGTCGCCGCGTAACAACCCGGACTCGACCAGCACCCGTACGCCGGGCCAGAATCCGAGCCCGGGCACGCACTCGCCCGCGAGCCAGAACCCGGCCCAGTCGTCACCCTCCAGGACGTCGTCCCCGTCCGCCAGCACCCCGACGACGGCACCCGCCAACTCCCCCAACACCGGTGCTGACCGAGCCTCGACACCGCCGAGCAACAACACCCAGAGTCCCTCGACACAGCCCGGCCGCACCCAAACGCCCGGCACGTCGCCGCCACCCAGCACTGCGAACCAGCCGGGCGCCGACACCGGCTCCGCACCTTCCCGGCCTCACCAGCCCGCGGGCAACCCGCCCAACACTCCGCCGAACCCGAAGCCGAACACCCCGCAGCAGCCGGCCTCGCAACCCCACCAGGCACAGCAAACGCCACCCGACCGGGACGGCCGGGACGACCGGGATCGGCAGCACCAGCAGCAGGTGACGGCAGTCCCGATCCACACGGTCGTCACAACCCCGGGTTCCACACCGTCGCACGCGGATCCCGCCACACCGCAGTCCCCGGGCTCGCCCCAGACCAACCCCGGCGACTCCAACAACAAGTCGCCGCAGCAGGACAGCCTGGATGACATCCGCTCCGATCTGGACCACGCCCCGGGAGGCCTGTCCCAGCCCGACCCGGCCGACCAGCAGGCACTGGCCGACGCCGTCCCGCACAACGAGGACGGCACCCCGGAACGCTTCCCCGACCCCTTCGGCCCCTGGGCGCAGCTCCAGAACGACGGCGGCAACACGGTCCCGGGACGCAGCAACAACTGCGCCGACTGTTCCCGCTCGTTCCTGGAGACCTGGTACGGGAACCCCCAGGTCTCAGCCCCGCGAACCGTCGACCTGGACGAGAACGGCAAGCACAACCCGTTCACCCCCGAGAACAACGCGAACGCCAACCAGATCCGCTGGACGGGCGCCGCCCACACCTACGCCGGGCCCGGTGGTGACCCCAACACCGCCAACAACATCGCCTCCACCCTCCAGCAGGCCGGACCCGGCTCAGCGGCCATCGTCCAGGTCGACTGGCCCGGCGGAGGCGGCCATGCCTTCAACGTCGTCAACCACAACGGCAAGATCGTCTGGATCGACACCCAGAGCGGAGAGGTCAGCGACAAGCCCCTCCACATCGACCAGGCCAAGCATGTCTGGCACATCCCGCTGGACGCCGACCGGAATCCCATCGACACCAGCAAGTCCGACGACGAGGACTCCGACGACTCCAAGGACACCAAGGACACCAAGGACTCCGACAGCCAGAACGACGACACCTCGCAGCCGGAGAACTCCGAGCACGACGGGCAGTCGGAGGACAACCCGAACGCGCAGAGCGACGTATCGGACAACACCCCGGCTCAGGGCGACCACACCGACACGGCAACGGACCCCGCCAAGTCGGCAACCCCGCCACCCCCGGATCCATCGAACGACGCGGACCCCACGCAGCCGTCGACAGCCGACCCGAGCACGTCCAAGCCGGAGGGCGCGCCCGATGGGCGGGAGCGGTCCCCGGAGACATCGGCTACCCCGGAGCAGCAGTCACGCCCGGACGAGGCGACAAGCCCCGACTCGGCCTCGGAACACCGGCAGTCGCCCACGGACACGGCATCCGACAACGGCGCACCGGACAAGGGCACGCCTCTTCCCCGGACTGAGACCGACAACCCGAACGACCCCACGACCGACCGGGGCACGCCTCAGCAGAACACCACGCCCACGGACCCGCGTACATCCATCCCGCATCAGCAGAACGCGGACCCCCGGACCGCCGACCCACGCACAGCGGACCCGCGCACCACGGACCCGCGTACGTCAGATCCTCGCGCTTCGGACCCACGCACCACGGACCCGCGCACGTCCGATCCTCGCGCTTCGGACCCACGCACGTCGGACCCACGCACGTCGGACCCGCGTCGGGACACCCCCACGCGCTCCGATCATGCCGACGATCCGCGGTCGGAGACCCCGCACAAGGAGCCGTCCCAGACCTCGGACCAAGCTCGTCCTGAAAACTCGGACCAGTCGCCGAGGGACGACCACAGCGACCGCCCGAGCGACATGAACGAGGACTCCGCAGTCCCCGGACGCGAGAGCCTGCCGGACGGCAAGAACGCCGACGCGGCCGGCTACGTCAAGGACTCGGTCAACGGGAAGAAGCCGCTGTACGGCGACATCGCGGCCGAGAATCCGCAGCAGACGCCTCAGTCGACGCATCCCGAGCGGCCCTCCGGCCCGTCGGATCCGGCAGGCAGTACCTCGAACGACGACGTGGCGAACCGTCGGCAGCGCGATCTGGACATGCTCGCGCGCGCCAATTCAAAGGATCCGAAGGACAAGGCCTGGTTCGAGAAGTACTACTACCCGAAGAGCGGCTATCGCCGGAGCGTGACATCCCCTGCCGAGGACGGACGTCCGGTCCCCCAGTTGCATCCCACCGGCGATCCCAACACTCCGTGGATGCTGGCCAACGACGCACCGGACGCCGATCCGGAGTCGTACATCGACGCGAGCGAGCACAAGGGTGAGCGCGAAGAGGAGATCTCCAAGAAGAACCTGGAGGAACTCGACAAGTACGCGAAGGCCCGCCAGGACGCCATCAACGCGGACCGACAGCCTCACGTGGACCGGCAAGCGGCCAAGGAAGCCTACGAGAAGAACAAGACTCCCGAAAACCTGAAGAGGTTCCAGGAAGCCGACGCGAAACACAGCCCCCTCCACGGCAAGATGACGCGGGCAAGCGAGGACTACGGCGAGGCCGTCGCCGAGTTTCACGTGATGCCCCAGCACTTCGAGGACTACAACCGCGTCGACGATCGAGCCATGGGCAACAACCGGTTCGACCAGATCTGGATGGATCCGAGCAAGACCCCACCCGAGTTCGTCGTGGTGGAGGCCAAGGGCTCCACCAATGCCGAGCTGGGTCAACGACGGGGTATCGGCCCGGAGCAAGGATCGGACCAGGCCGTACCATCGGGCGATCCGAGCCAGGCACAGGGCGACGACGCTCAGAACGAGGATGAGGCGGGCCAGGACAAGCCGAGCCCGGGCGTGCCGAAGGTCCGGCAGGGTACGCGCCCGTACTTTGAGACGATCCTGCATGAGATGGAGAAGCGCGCGCGAAAGAATGAGCGCAGTGCCACGACCGACGCCGAACTGGAGGCAGCCCAGGCAGAGCGCAAACTGGCACGCGATCTCAAGAGGGCTCTGGAGGCGGACCCGTCGCGGGTCCAGTACATACTCGTCAAGGGAAACTCCGACAAAAACGGCGAGCACCAGGGCTACGAGATGTATGAGTTCGACATCAGAACGGAAAAAGAGAAGGAACGCGATGCAGATTCCGCGACATGAGTTCCCGACGCGAAACACCCTGAGGATCCTTGAGACTCACACCAAGGACTTCTGGGACGATGTTGAAGGCCTGCGGGACCAACCGTCGTGGTTCTCGAACGTTCTGGCCGACGCCATCGAGCTCCTCGCTACGCACTGTCTCGTGGATCCGGAGGCCGACAAGCTGGAGACGTGGGAAGCCTGCGTCACCGCCATGCAGGTCGGCTCCGCCCTCTTCGCATCAGCGCAGGCCACGACCGACAGCATCGAGTGCCGTATCGGCCACAAGATGCACTCCGTCCGTGCCGGCGCCCTGCCCCGCGCCCACGCCGGCAACTGGCTCAACGCCTTCTGGCTCGCCTGCATCTGCCGCGAGAAAAAGCGCATGACCGAACTCTGCCAGTTCCCCACCACGAAACTCCGGCAAGCCGACGGAGTCCTCGACGAATACATCTACAACTGGGTCGAAGCACTCCAGGCCTACTGGCTCAAACGCCCCGAATTCGGCGACAAGCTCGTGGCCGCGGTAGAGGGAACCGACCCCGCCGCCCTGCGGCACGCCCCGCGCGACGGCGTCCTGCAGATCATGTATCCCCCGATGAACCTCCTCACTCAGCTCGCACGCGGCGACCAGGACAAGTTCAACACCGAACTGGCCAAAGCCCTGGAATGGCACAAGGACTACTGGACCCGCGACGAGGACCGCGCCCTGGACGCCGAAGGTCTCGTGGCCCTGGGCCCACTGGCTGTGTCCTGCCTCGCCGTTCAGGCCGGCTTCACCATTACCGTCGAATCCGAATACCTCCCCAAGCACCTCCTCGAAGGCGCCTGGATCAACGAATTCCCCACATAACCCCACCCAGCCGCACCCCCGAAAGCAGTGAGGAGGGCTATGCCGATTCCACGCCAGGAATTCCCGACGGGAGCCTTGCCTCAGGTGCTGAAGGTGCTCGCGCGAAGGCTGGACGGTGAACTCGAGGACCTCAAGGAGAACCCCGAGTGGTTCGGAATGGCCCTGACTTCGGCGACCACCGCCCTCGACCAGGACCACCTGCCGAAATGCCACCTCGACCGCAGCTGGTACGGCGAGTTCCCCACCTAGCCAACGCGTCGGCCGGCCACAACCCGCACAGCGAACAGGAGACCCATGCCTCCCGAAACGCCGCCCACCACCCCGGACGAAGCAGTCCAGATCGTCCGCGCGCGTTACGCCCAGCCGAAACTCCCCGACGGTACCCCGGCCGAGCTCAACGTCCACGAGTTCGACATCGGCTACCTGGTCTACGCGGTGTTCCCGCCCAGCGTGGACGCCTCCGGCCGACCGCAGCCCGCCCCTCCCGGCGGAGCCAAGATCGTGGTGTCGAAGGAGACCGGCGAGACCGTCACCGTCCCCAACTACCCGACCGAGCAGGCGATCGCCCTGTACCGGAAGAACCTCACGCGGAACACCTGAGGGCCGGGCACGCCCAGCCGGGCCGCCCCGCGACACCGCTCTTCCCTGCTCACCCCACCACCCCAAGCTCGCCCCACCACCCCAACCAGGACTGATACCCATGGCCGGCCTCATTGATGGCTACGCACCGCATCCCTACATCGGCGGCCGCACAGCAGTGCTGCGTGCCCTCGCCGCCTGGCGGATGGAGTGGCCCGGCACCCCGCGCGTGCTGGTCCTGACGGGAGCGCCGGGCAGCGGTCGCTCGCATCTGATCACCGGGTTCCTGATGCTCTGCGACCCGGAGTACCGCAAGCGGCTTCCGTTGGCCGACCTGGACCCGTCGACCGTGCCGCCCGACTCGCCCGCGCCCGCCGTACCAGGAGCGGCCGGGTTGAGCGCGGCCCAGGTCGTCTGGCTTCTCGCCGATCACTTCGGCCTGGTGGCCGACGAGGTGTGGGACGTGTTCACCGAGCTGGCCGGCCTCGCGGGCCCCGTGACCGTGGTCGTTCCGGACGTCGATCGGGCGGGACCGGTGCGCGCGGCGGGTGAACCGGACCGGCTCCTGCGTGAGGTGCTCAAGCCGCTCGCCGCCGTCGAGACCATCCGTCTGCTCACTGAACTGCCTCGTCGGCTCGCGGACGAGTTCGCCGCCGCTCTCCCTGCCGGCACTGTCCAGGTCATCGATCTCGACGCACCGCAGTGGGCGGATCCTGAGGGCCTGGTGCGTCAGGCCGAAGCGCTGCTCAATCCGAGACTCGGCGCCCGGGAGCTGCCGTTCACCATCGACGCGGCAGCGCGGCGGACCTTGGCCGAGGCGATCGGGCGCCGCGCCGGGACCAGTCCGTTGACCGCGGAACTCGCCGTGCGCGGCATCCTGACGGGCCGGGGCGTCGTCGCCCCGCACGATGAGGCCTACCTCCCCTCGTCCGTCGGCCAGGCAGTCGACCTGCACGCCCGCCGCCTCGGAGCGGACCCGCAGACCCTGCGTCTCCTACTGGCGCCCTTGGCCTTGGCGGAAGGTGACGGTCTGCCTGTCGGCGTGTGGGCACGGCTCGTCAGCGCTCTTGCGGGCAGGGACATGAGCGAGGTGACCGAGAGCAGCGGTGCGTTGGTGGAGCCGTTCGTCGAGTCGCTTCACCCGGACAGGGACGCGGCGGGCGGCGGGCGCGTCGTGGTCCGGCTGCTCCATCCGGCCATCGGCGAGGAGGTCCGCGCGGGCCTTCCCAGCGTCCGCGCGGCCCAGACCCAGATCGCGATGGCGCTCCTGGAGGCCGTCCCGGAGCAGGACTGGAGCAAGGCCGACCCTTACGTCCGCGACTACATCGCGGGCCACACTCTGGAGGCGGGTCTCCTGCCCCAACTCCTCACGGATCCCGGGTTGTTCGTCCACGCCGATCCGGTTCCTCTGCGTGCCGCCGTGGAGGCCGTACCCATCGAAGAACTCGGCGCGCCGGCTCGTACGTACCTTCGTACGGCCCCCCTGTTGACCCGCACCCAGGCACCCGTCGTCCGGCGCGCCGCTCTTCTGGAGGCCGCGTTCGTCGAGGACGGCCTGCCCGAGTACGCCGAGGCCATCCGGCACCGGCTCGGCCTCGACCTGCCCCGGCAGACCGTGTGAGCACATGATCAGTACAGCGAGAACCCGCCGCTGTGCCGCCCCTGGTTCCTCTTCCCGGACTGCGGGTTCTCGCCCTCCGACCGCCTCGGCTCGGACGGTCCGGAGGAGGGGCCGTCGCCGTCCAGCGGCTCACCGTGCCTGACCTGATCGCGTTGCTCCTCCGACAGCGACTCCCACTGGCCGCGCAGGGACGCCAAGCCTCCGCCCAGGGCACGGGACACCGCGGGGTCGTCCAGCGCGTCGCGCAGAGCGAGGCGGCCGGAGAGCAGCTTCTTGGCCGCCTCCTGCATCTCCTTGCCGGCGCCTTCGGTTTGGGACAGCTGGCGCAGGGCGGAGTTCAGGGAACGGATCTGGTCCGGTTCGAGTGCCTCGTCGATCACACCGCGTTCCTGCGGAGAGCCCTGCGGGTTGGGTGAGTTCTCGGGATTCCTGGTCATTCGCTTCTCCTCGACTCTGGACACCTGAAGTATCTCGCGTCACCTGTGGGTGCGCTGCGGGGCCCCGATGGTTGAAGTGGGGAGGGCGGAGGGACCTTCGGGTGCCGCGTCAAGGTCGCGGACCCCCAGGGCGAGCCGCTGCCGGCGGTACGTCGACTGTGGCTCGCCCGAGGACGCGAGAACCCGGGAAGCGGGAAGTCAGGGCAGCGCGTCCGCCAGCGACGCACCGGCCGCCGCCAGAATGATCGCCATCATGGCCAGGCGGGTGCGGCCGCGACGTGCCAACTCCACGCTGAGACCGGCGGAGGCGAGGCACAGGCCGTACACCACGGTCCCCACGCCTGCCTGCGCACCGCTGCCGAGACGTCCCACGATCACGAAGAGACAGACCAGCCCCACCAAGGCCCCGGCGGCCATGAGCCCACCGCGTGCGCTCCGCGCCTGCTGCGACCGCTGTCCCGCGAAGCCCGGATCCGACTGCCTCGGGATACTCGCCCTCGATGCCTCCACGTCGGGCGAGATCGGATCAGCCTCACCGGCCGGCACCTGCGTCTGTACCTGTTCCCCGCCGCGTTCCCGGCCGTGCGTCGTCATGAGGAGGGAGCGTAGGTCAATTCGCTAGGCTCACGCACCATGTTGCCTTCGCACACGCCCTCCCCCGCACCCGACGCCACGGGCATACGGACCGGTCGCCGCGGTGCCATGACCGGGCTCCCCTGCTCCGTCCTGCTCATCGCGCTGGGCGCGGTCGGCGCCTTCGGTGCGGTCGTGGTTGCTACCGGGAACCAGAAGGGGGAGTCGAACCCGGCAGGGTACGCGGGCCTCGTCTTCATGTTGCTGCTCGGTGCGCTCGGCGTGTTCCTCTTCATCGCCAACTGGGCGAACCGCCGCGCCCGGGTTCTCGTCGACGCCACCGGGTTGTGGATCGAGAACGGAAACCGTAGGAACGTCATCCCCTGGCAGGGCCTCGCTGGAGTCGGCCTGTACCGGAGCAAGTTCGGCCGCCAGACCGTCTACTCCCTGGAACTGTTCCCCACCGGGCCCATCGACCGGGACGACCCCGTCCTGTGGACCCTCGTCCGCGACGAGGAGCCTCTGCACCCCGACCTGCCTCGCCTGCGCCACCGCCTCCCCTTCCCCGCCCCCTGCCGACAGGAGCTGGTCTCGGCGGTCCAGCGGCACGTCCCGCACCTCTGGCTCGGTGAGTCCGAGCGCGCCGAGGGCCACGTCGGGCGACCCGACGTGAAGGGACACCGGGAGCGCACTCGGGGCCGTACACCGTGAACAGCCCCGTGTCGCGGGGCTTCGGACAACCGGGGCGGCCTACAACGGACTTGTGACAGCGACTTCATGAAGTCATCGGCAGGTCAGTCCGCAATCGGTCCGAGACCCGGAGGGCGGATCTCCGACGGACTCATCGCCCTCGGCCTTTCGACCTGGTGCCGTACCGGCCCACTAAATGAGCACGGCATTCACCAGCGCACAGACGCCACACCCCAGCAACCCGCCGAACAGCAGGCTGAGGCCGGCGATGAACGTCCCGCGCCGCATCGGGCGGCCCACGCGGCGGAAAGCGGCGCTCAGCGGGAAGAGCGCCACGCCGAACATGGTGGCGGCGACGAACCAGACCTTGACGGCCTCGACGTAGAACGAGGTGATGGTGCCGAGCCTGAAATACCCCGTGTCGTCTTCCACCGCCTGGAACTTCTCGCCCTTGTCGGCGTCCTCACCGGGCTCGAAGCGCTCGACGTCGGAGCGGATCCTGCCGTCGTCGGAGCGGAAGGAGCCCGAGCACTCCACGTCGTCCCCGATGATGTCCCTGCCGCACCGCTCGACGGTGATCGTCCCCTGCGTGCCGCCGGACGCCTTCTCGGGACCTTCCGCGTAGCCCACCCCGACGAGAACGAGGCCGAACAGGAGGGCGAGAACGCCCAGCACGCCGGACCCTGTTCGGCTGCCGGCGCCCCGTTGCCTCGCAGCAGCGAAGCCGGTGGGGCGGGGCCCTCCCGTTCCCGGCTTCCGTACGCTCTGACCGCCGCTCGCGTCCGTCTTCAACTGCTGCCCCGTTCCTCTGTGGTGCTCGTGCGCCGATCCCGGCTCCGGAGATCTTTGCGAGGTCGGTTCGTCGAGGTCAAGGTCGAACCGCTGGGAGCCGGCACCCTTCACGCAGCCCGCTCCGGCTCCGACGGACCCCTCCTGATCTCACTGATAGCTTGCTGGTCCAGTCAGTTCACTCCGTGGGAATTCAATGAGTCAGCCGCCGTTCCAACCGCCGCCGCAGCCTTCACAGCCGCCGCAGGCACCCAACACCCCGTACAGCCAGCCCGCCCCGCCACAGGGGTTCGGCCCTCCGCCGGCTCCGGGGCAGCCGCCGATGCAGGCTCCCGGTCAACCCCCGATGCACTACGGGGCTCCGCAGTTTCCGGGGCAGCCGCCGATGCAGCCCATGCATCCGATGCACGCCGCACCGCCGTTCCAGGCGCCCTACGGGCAGCGGCCGAACGCGAGCGGTCATCCGGTCGGCGCGGTGTTCCTCGGGTTGTTCGCCTCGGTCATCGTCTCGCTGCTCTACAGCGGTCTCAACCTGGTCACGTACAAGGACCAGTCGGTCGCCATGGGCAACTCCCTCTACCTGGGCCACGCGCTGCTCAACGGAGCGATTGTCGGCTGGCTGATCGGCGCGGTGGGACACCGGCACACCGGCGCCCACGTCTGGGGGGCCGTGATTGCCGCGCTCGGCACGTTCTTCGGCTACACCAACTCCATCGTGCTCGTCTTCGCCGACAGCGAGGGAACGGGTGCCGTCTGGGACCTGATGAGGTACGAGCCCT
Organism: Streptomyces sp. NPDC057623; assembly: GCF_042800355.1. Taxonomy (NCBI): domain Bacteria; kingdom Bacillati; phylum Actinomycetota; class Actinomycetes; order Kitasatosporales; family Streptomycetaceae; genus Streptomyces; species Streptomyces sp. NPDC057623. The sequence goes on along the minus strand of NZ_JBHVGZ010000016.1, from coordinate 136,486 downwards.
TCTGGCCGGCCAAACTCTGGTGGACCGTCGGAACCACGGACGAGATCGACTGGTTCTCCCCCCTCGGCCTCGTGCTCGCCGCAGCCGCCGCCTGGGGCCTCGCCCATCTCATCGGCAACCGGCGCCGCCAGCCGTGACGTCCCTTCAGGTGCCGGTCCGGGCGGCCACGGCCTGGTCACCGGTCGGTAGCTGAGCCGAACCCCGGCCCTCGATCGGCCGACCGTCCCGCCTCAGCGGAAAGCGGGGCTGTCGCCGATACCGGCGAGCGCCGCCGCGATACAGGTGACCATCATCGCCCAGCGCGTGTGACCGATCCGAGCGAGCACGAAAGCCCAACCGCCGAGGGCCCCACCCATGGCGTACGTGGCGACCCAGACGCCCAGCGCATCGCCCTGAACAAGGCGTACGCCGATCAGGGCCAGGCAGACGACGGCGACCAACCCGGCGAACGCCGTGTACAGCCCTCGGGCCTGCCGCGCGACGCGCCGCCGCTCCTCCGTGAGCCCGGTGCGCCCCTGAGCCTGGAACTCCGCCCGCAGCTCGTCCGCGCTCGCCCCGGCGGACAGGGGCCGCCCGCCCGATCCGTCCGACCTGTTCGCCGCGTTACCGCCATGCGTTGTCATGGCAGTCGACCCTATCGGTCGACGACCACCCGTTGGCAGCGAGCCGATCGCGTCACGAGCCCTCGAAATGCGCCAGCGCGAGCATCAACGGCACCGAGGCGAGGGCGAGTCCGAACGCCGTGGCCGACATCCCCGTACGGATTTCTCGCTTGGCACGGATCCCCAGGTAGGCGGCGACCAGCGGGACCACGGCGCTCAGCAGGAAGCCGAACCGCCAGCCGCCATCCCCGATGAGGAAGATCATGAGGCCCCAGCAGGCCGGCACGGACGCGATGCTCAAGTGGCAGGAACGGGTGAGGAAGCGCTCCAGGTCGTCGACCCCGCCAAGGAAACCCATCGATCCTCACCTCTTCGTCCGCCGCTCGGCCCCGTGGCCGCCCGTGGCCGACGCGAACATACCCGCCGCGGCGGCCCTGTCCACCAACGGGGTTCACGTTGGCCGTGTGGCTGTGCCGTCCTGAGCCCGAAGCGGCGTGGCGCCTCAGCGCCGAGCCGCCCTCCCTCGCCGCCCGGAGCTGTCCTGTCGCGTCGGTGACGGTGCGCAGGGGGCGGCGCAGCCGGAGCGGCGGCGGGCGCCGGCGTGGCGTCAGCCGAACTCGTTCCGGGCCCAGTCGTCGGCGGCCCCCGAGGTCCCGGAGCCCGCGGATGCCGCCGCGGAGGCGGTGGCCGTCGGCCTGGTCGACGTCTGCGTGGTACCCGAGGAGCCGGTGCCCGTCGTGGCGGCAGGGCCGTCGGCCGCCTGCGTCGCGTCGGTGCCCCGTCCGGTGATCGCGTCGACACCGTGCTGTACGCGGTCGCCGGCCGCCCCGGTGACCCGTTCCGTCGCGGCGTCCATGGCGTTGTTCACGTGCGTGGTCGGGTCCACGTAGTCGGCGAACGTCGATCCCTCGCCGCCGGTGACCTCGTTCCTGAGGCCGTCCACGTAGTCACCGGCCGCCTGCTTGGCCACGTCCGCCGTCTCGCCGAGGTCGACACCGGACCGCGCGTCGAAGTAGGTCTCGATGCTCTGCTGGCCGATGTTCTGCGCCATTCCGACGGCGGCTTCGGTGGCCTTCTCCTTCGCGGCGTCGACCACCTTCTCCTGGACGAACTGCTTGCCCTGCTCCTTGAGTTGGTCCTTGGCGAACTGCTTGACCTTCTCCTTGGTGATCTTTTCGAGCTGCTCCTTGGCGATCTTCTTGACGGCGTCCATGGTGGCGTGCTCCATGGCCTTGGTGACCGCCTCCATGACCTCCCTCTTGAGCCGGTCCAGCAGCTCGCGGACGATCAGCCGCGTGACCTGTGTCGCGCCCAGCGCACCGACCTCGGAGAGTCCGAAGGTGAAGGGTGCCGCCGCCTGCGCCGCGATGATCTCGATGGCCAGGGCGACGAGTTGGGCGATCACGGCCAGTTTCGCCGTGAGTACCGCCACCGCGGCCGCGTCGAAGGCGAAGGCGATCACTTCACACGCGGTCTTCGCATCCGGCAGGTAGCGATCCTCGCCGTTCGCGCCGGTGTAGGCACCCCAGTCCTTGCTGAATCCGTCGACAGCCGTCCCGAAGTTGTGGGAGACAACGGTGCGGGCGAGGCCCTCGCCCTGTATCTGGATCTCTTCGAGTTCCTCGCCGAAAGCCCGCCAGGTCTCGGCGACCTTGTGCAGTGCTTCCTCGTCGACCTCCGGCCAGGTGTAACCGAGAAGGTCAAGCACCCAGACAAGCTCACCGGGCAGTGTGAGCGACATGCCAATAGCCCCCGAATTCAATTAGAGTTGGCCGGAGATGCCGTTCATCAGGCCATTGTTCGACGTATCTGACGCGTCGTAGTTACGCGCCATGTCCTGGAGGTTGTCGCCGATCTTCTGGAGCCGTTCCGCAAGGCTGTCCATCGATGTGAGGATTCCGTCGCGAATCGGCGTGTAGACCTGACCGAAGATTTCCCCGAAGTCGGCCTCCGCCCAGGGCTCTCCAAGCCCTTCGAGGGCATCCTTGAGCTGCTTGGAAGCGGTCGAGAAATCACCCCCGAGATCGGTGAACTTCCCTCCCTGCCTGCGCAGTACATCGGTGTCCACGTTAAAGGTGTCGAACTCCATGGCGCTCCCCCGAACTCCCCTTGCCGTAGTTCATATTGGACGACAGACCGATACCTTAGACTCCTCGCGCACAGCCCTGCCAAACCCACCAGTCAAGAGATCGTCAAGTTATTCAAGGGGACACCAAAAGTGGTGACAACACAGCCGCGTTACAGCAGCACGGGGAGTCTGTGGATGGGCCGACTCCTCGGATTGGGACTGCTCCTCGTGGCCGCGGTCGTCGCCGCGGTGACCATTCCGGAACTGCGCAGCGAACTCGCCGGTGACGGCACCGAAGGAACCCTCACGGTTTCTTCATGTGAGACACACACGAAGACCCACTACGGCACGCACAGGCGTTCTACGGAACTCAAGTTCAGCTGCACCGGAAACTGGAGCGCGCAGGAGGGTGCGGCCACCTATCAAGACGTGGTGGTGGAAACGTCATCACGATTCGAAAGCGGCGCGAAAATCCCCGTGATTCAGGTGGATGACACCTTCGAGCAGCCACAGGACCGGGACCCCGGCGACGACGCCGCGATTCTCGCGTTCTGCCTCTCCATACTGGTCATCGGCATCTACTGCCTCCTGACCGGCTTCGGCGGCCGCAACGGCCCCGGCCTCACCGCCTCCTGGCAGCGCCTGCCGGCCCGGACGGTCACCGGCCCCGTCCTGGGCGGCCTCTTCGCCCTGGGTGCCCTGGCAGCGCTCGTCTGCGCCCTCGTCCTGTGACAGCCACTTCCCCGTTCTGAGGAACCCTCAATGACCCAAGTACAAGGGAACGCCGCCCCGAACGCCGCCCCCGGCGACAAGACGGGCCTCGGTCGCCTCATCGGCGCTGGCCTGCTCCTCGTAGGCCTCGTCCTCCTGGCTCTCGGCGCCTACCTCGGCCCCTACACCTACGCCACGTCCACCCCGGGCAAGCTCACCGTCGAGACCTGCACCGTCGACTACAAGTACCGTTCGAGCACGTCGAGCAGCTCACGGAAGAAGACGAAGACCCGGTGGTGCTACGGCACCTTCACGGCCGACGACGGCTCCGCCAAGGACCTCAACGCCGAACTCAAGAGCGACGCCCTGCACCAACGCGGCTACGTCATCGAGGCGATCAAGACCGGCGACACCTCCTACCAGCTGGACCATGGCTGGGTCGGCGCCATCGCGGTGGGCTGTGCGTGGTTCTTCGGGGCGTTGATCTCTCTCGCCATCGGCACCTTCGGCGCCGTCACGGGCTTCGTCTCCGGGCGGTCGACCGGGCAGGGGCTGTTCCGCACTTGCCTGGTACTGGTCGGGGTGGGTGTGGTCGGGCTCGTCGTCAGCCTGCTGGTGGCGTTCTTCGTGTGACGAAAGCCCCGGCGCCCTCAGGAAACAGGGGGCGCCGGGGCTCGGCCGCTCGTCGGCTCTTCCCTCAGGGCATGCCAGGAAGCCGCCTCAGACTGCGAGTCGTTGCCGCCTGCTCCTCCGGAACAGCAGCAGGCCGCCGCAGACCACCAGGAGCAGGCCACTACCGGCAGCGCCGAGACCCGTGGCGAGTACCCCTGTCTCCATGGCCGGATGGGAGCCCTTGTCGGCGCCCGTCGGCGACGCGAAGTGCTCGACATCTCCCTTGTCCGGCTTCGGCGCGGTGTCGATCTTCGGCGGGTCGGCCGCCGCGCGCACCGCGGCCGCGGCGTTGATCTGACCGGCGCCGACGAGGGCGTTGTGCCCCCCTGCCGGATGGTCGGCCGTGCGCATCAGGATCGCGCGGGTCTGGGCCGGGGTCAGGTCCGGGTTCGCGGCGAGTATCAGCGCGGTGACACCGGAGGCGGGCGCCGTGGCAGGGGAGGTGCCGTTGATGGGGCTGTAGCCGCCGTCCTTGTCGGCACTGACGATGCCGACACCCGGGGCGGCGATGGTGTTGTGGGTACGCACCGTGGAGAAGTCGGCGCGCTGTCCTCCCCGCTGGGTCGCGGCGACGGAGATGACGTTCGCGTACCCGGCAGGGAAGTTGCCCTCGTTGCCCTCGTCACCGGAGTTCCCCGCGGCGGCCAGCAGCGTGACGCCCTTGTGCACGGCACGGGCCGCGGCGGCCAGGTCCTCGCCCTGCATCCGGTTCACCACGTCTCCGCCGAGGGACATCGAGATCACGCCGACTCCATGCGCCACCGCGTAGTCGATGCCGTCCCCGACCGGGCTGAGGCCCCGCTCGAACTTGTACTCGTGGCTGTCGTCGATCACCCGGACGCTGATGATCTCCGCCCTGGGCGCGACCTTGAGGACGTCCGAGACCATGGCCGTGCCGTGTACGCCGTAGCCGTCGTCGCCGGGCTGGAGACCGTCCGAGTCGTAGAAGTCGGGGCCGACCTTGGCCACCCTGCCCTTGAGCGCCGGACCTTCTCGCGGAGTCCGGTGAAGGTTCTGCGTACGCAAGTTGCCCCGACCGGCGCGACGATCGCCTGCTGCGTATCTTGTTGCAGCAGCCAACGGTCACGTCACTGGCATGAACTCGGGCAGGGTGAGGGCCGAATGGGCCGGTCGGCCCTCCGTGGAGGGCATGGCGCTGAGACCGCGCAGCATGTGGTTACGCTGCTCCAGGGCCCGAGCGGTGGTCGGAAAGAGCGCGGCATCGCCCTCGCGGACCTGATCCTGGTTCATCGTCACGAAGTCACGGGTGCTGTGCTCGTAGGCAGCGAAGCCCGCGGCGTGGTCCCGGTCGGCCAGAGAACCGGCGAGCATGTACGCGCCGACGAGCGCGAGGCTGGAGCCCTGCCCGGTGAGGAACGAGGGTGCGTACGCGGCGTCGCCCACCAGCGCCACCCTGCCGCTGGACCAGCGGGGCATACGGATCTGGCTGACCCCGTCGAAGAACAGGTCATCCGCGTCACGCAGGGCGGCCAGCATGCCCGGGACCTCCCACCCCGCGTCGGCGAAGACCGCGGCGACCAGGTCCCGTTGGGCTTCCGGGTTCCGGAACGCGTCGTACGGCGGTTCCGGATGGGCGAAGTTGAGGAAGGCGTGCACGTCGTCGCCGTCTCCCACGGCATAGAGTGCCGCGGCCAGGCCCGGGACGTTCCACATCGTGAGTTCGTGGGAGAGTCCGAAGGTATTGGGCATGGTGAATCCGGCGAAGCAGTAGCCGAGGTACCGGTGGAACCGCTCTTCGGGGCCGAACAGCAACTCACGCGTACGTGAGTGCAGTCCGTCCGCGCCGACCACCATGTCGAACGTACGCCTGCCGCCCCCGCGGAAGGTGACGTCGACCCCGTGGCCCGACGACTGGTCGAGGGTGTCGACGGAGTCGTTGAACAAGAACTCCACGTCGTCACGGACCGCCGCGTGGAGAGCGTCGGCGAGGTCTCCGCGCCGCACCTCCAGGTCCCGTCCCGCGACACCGCCGGTGACGGTGTGCGGGCTGACCGAGGCCACCTCGCTGCCGTCCCCGTCGAGGAAGATCAGCCGACGCAGGTCGATGTGCGCGTCCCGCAGTCGCGGCAGGATTCCCATCCTCCGGACGACCTCCAGCGCGGTGCCGCGTACGTCGACGGGGTAGCCGCCACCGCGCAGTGCGGCCGCCTTCTCGACCACGGTGACCGCGAAGCCGTAGCGGTTCAGCCAGAAGGCGAGGGCGGGCCCCGCGATGCTGGCCCCGGATATCAGGACCTTGCGCCGCGGCGTGGTCCTGATACCCCTCAACAGGCCGGTGCCGGTCATTCCTTGACTCCTTTGCTCATGGTGCGGGCGACGAGCAGGGACAGCGCCGTGACGGCGCCGGCTATGACGAAGCCGGTGACGAAAGCCGATTCGGCCGGGACATCCGACCCGGAGGGGGTCCCGGCGGTGAGGAGCGCACCACCGAGCTGCACACCCACGGCGTAGCCGAGCACACGAGTCACCAGGACCAGGCTGGTGGCGATGCCGGTGTCACCTTGATCGACGGAAGTGGCGGTACTGGTCACCATCGCCGTGACGCACAGGCCGTTGGCGAGCGAGATCATCACCTTGCCGATGACGAGATGCCAGATCTCGGTGTGCACGGCTGCCAGGCCGGTGAGGGCGACGGCCATGATGAGGATCCCGGCGGTGACCACGGCACGCGAGCCGAAACGTCGCGCCCCGATCCCGCTGATCGGCCCGGCCAGCGACGCGGCGACGGCGCCCGGCAGCAGGAAGAAGCCGATCTCGGTGGCGCCGGCCCCGAATCCGTACGCGTCGGCGGACACCGCGAACAGCTGCGGGACGAGATAGACCGCCACCGAGGTACCGACGCAGATCACGAACGTCAGCACACACGACTTCCACACCGCGGGCCGGGCCAGCATGCGCAGATCGACCATCGGTGAGGCCGCACGGCGCTCAACGGCCGTCCATCCGGCCGCGAAGGCGGCCAGAATCACGATGAGGGCGCCGAGCACGAGGGGCTGCGAGCCGAGGTCGGGTGCCAGCGCGAGCACGAGCATGAGCGTGACCAGCGTCCCGCTGAGGAGTACCAGGCCGGGCCAGTCGATCCCGGCGTCGTCCGACCGGCGCGGCGGATCATGCGGCATCAGCCTGTTCACCAGCATCGTGGCCGCGATGACCGCGATCGTCGGCAGCGCGAACATCCAGTGCCGGGACAGCCCTTCCGCCACGGGCCCGGCCGACAGCGTTCCCGCCATCCCGCCGCCCACGAACAACCCGCTGACCACTCCGATGGCCACCTTCGACTCTCCCGCGGGGAGGTGGTCGCGGACCAGGATGAACGACAGGGGCAGCGCGCCCACCATCGCTCCTTGCAGCACCTGACCGAGCAACAGCACAGGCAGGTTCGGCGCCAGGGCGGACACCAGACCTCCGGCCGAGACGACCGCCATCAGCCGGATCAGGACCCGTTTCCCGCCGTAGCGGTCGCCGAACTTGCCCGCGACCGGTGTGACGAGCGCACCGGTGACGAGCAGCATGATGCTGAGTAACGCCCCCTCGGCGGGACTCATGTCCAGCTCGCGTTGCAGGAGCGGGAGCGTCGGCGTCACCACCGACTCCAGGGCACCGGTGGCGACTGCCAGCATGCCGAGGGCCCCGACAGCGGCCCTCCCGATACGGACCGGGGAAGACAGAGTTGCGGTCATGGACGTCCTTTCCGTCATTGCCGGGCAAGGAAGAGGTCGGCCGTGCAAGTGGCGCTGCCGCCGTGCCGGGCCCGGCGCGGGCACAGCGGCCGTTCACGCGGGGCGTGGTGTGCGGTGTCCGTGGTGCGGGTGTGCGTGGTGCGGTGTGCGTGATGCGGTGTCCGTGATGCGTGGCGCTGCGTGGACAGGTCCGACCGAGGCCGCCCGGCGGTGCGCGGCGGGCACTCGACGCACTATTACACTACACCGTGCAGTGTAGGACGGTTAAGATGTGCCCATGCCGACCACGAAGACGCCTACGACGAAGACACTGCGCGAGGGGTCCACGCCGAAGCGGGCCGCCATCCTCTCGGCGGCCCGGGAACTGTTCCTCGCCGACGGCTTCGACCGGACCAGCGTCGACGCGGTCGCCGCCCGGGCCGAGGTGTCCAAGCGGACGGTCTACGACTACTTCGGGGACAAGCAGACACTGCTGCGAGCAGTCGTCGACGCCGTCGGCGAGTCACTGATCATCACGATCCGGCGCACCCTCGACGACACCCTCACCGACCGCACCGAGGGCGCCGGCCTGGAGGACGCCCTGATCACGTTCTCGATGCGCATCGCGACCGACATGCTCGGCTCGGCGGAGTACGCAACGCTGCAACGGCTGGTCCGTACGGAATCCGGCAACCTGCCGCACCGGGGCTACAACTCCATGGCCGACACCCCCGACGAGGCACTCGCCGAGCGGTTCGCCGCCTTCGCAGCGGCCGGGCTGCTCGACGTCCCCGACCCCCGGCTCGCGGCCGACCAGTTCATCGCGCTGACCTTCGGCGTCGCGCTGGACAGACTCGGTTCGGCGAACGCCGCGGAGGACATCCGCGTACGGCCACTCGTCGTCGAGGGAGTGCGGACCTTTCTCCGGGCGTACCGGAGCGTGTAGGGGTTTGTGGGCTGAGAGCTGAAGGCTGGAGGTAGGGGCAGCACGAAGGGACGGGGCGCGCCATCAGTCAAGGTTTCGCGGAGTTCACGACACTTCTTCTGCGACAGCGAAGCCCGGGACCGGCAAGCCGGTCCCGGGCTTCCCGGGCTGGTTCAATATGGCCAGCTCACAACTGGCCGGTCACCTCAGGTTCGGAACCGGGTCGAGGTGGCTCAGCCGAAGCGGAAACGCATCCGACATACGGCTCCACCCGTCACCCCAGAACCTGACCGTGCACCACGAACCATCGATAAACCCGATCTCGTGGTCGCCGCCCATCACATCGCTGCGATCCCGGATCCAGGCCACGTTACGAATGTCCGTGGCCCACCCCGCTTCGACCGGACCGGGTTCGCCGGTGAGAGAACGCACGCGGGACACGTACACGACTTGCAGACGGTGGTCGGTCACCTGCATCACCGCGGACGCAGGGTTCGCCGGGTTCTTCGTCCGGGGCACCAGGCCGCGTGCCAGATGGCCGGCCATGCTGTTCCAGCCTCCGCGAAACGGCTTGCCCGGCTTCCTCCTCTCGCGCTCCGTGAACGCTTCGACCAGCCTTTCGACCGGGCTCAAGGTAGCCGTAACGACTCTCAGGACCCCGGTCACCGGCAGCAGCAACCAGCCGCCGAGCGCACGGCGCTCGGATCGCAGAACACGCGGGCGGCGAAAATAGCCGGGCGACGGAGCCCGTTCGGCCAGATTGACCCCGTGCTCGGCACGCAGCACCTCACCGGCCGGTACCAACGGCCTCGCCCGCTCGACCATCTCACGGACGAAGTCCGCCCTACTCGTCCTGCTCACCCGAAATCGTCCCTCACTGTCCTTGCCGCACTCGAAGGAGTCACATCCGTACGTTCGTCGAAACTCTGCGGGTCGGGACGCTGGTTGTACTCGTAACGCGCCTCCGCCACCCCCGGCCCGTCCTCCAGCAGAGCCTCCTGTACCGTCCCGGCCGGGTCCGCGCCGATGACGTCCTTGACGACGCCCTTCACGCCCTTCTTGACGACCCTGTAACCCGCGTACATGGCCAAGTCGTTGATATTGCGCTCAGGGATGGGATTGCCGCGCTCATCCACCTTCTTTATGTAGCGCATGAGGCCGCCCTTGAAATGCTTGGGCCCCTTACGCAGCGCGTTCCGAAGCTTCATCATCTTGCGGAGCAGCTGCATGCGCTTGGCGAGGTCGGACAGAGCGTCCGCCAGTTTCGCCGTGATCTTCACGGCCTTCGCCGCCTTGTGGGCGATGCCCGCGGCCGCGATGAGCGGACCGATGGCCGCCGCGGCGCCCGCCGTCAGAAGCGAGAGGATCGCGGTGGTCGCGGCGGCCGCGAGCGCGGTCTCCACGATCTCGACGATGAGGTCGAGCATCAACTGCTCGGCGGCCGCGCACTCCTGAGCCGCCATTTCGAGGAGTTCGGCCATGGTGTCCATGTCCGTGGCCTCGCCCCTGAGGGCTTCCTCGAACTCGGCCATCATCTTGTCGAAATTGGTGAACGCCTCGCCCTGCCACTGGGTGGAGAGCGTACGTCGCTCGGCGACCAGGTCCTCGATCACTCCGCGTACGTCATTGGCACCCTTGCGCCACTGAATCGCGGTCTCGGTGAGGAGTTCGTTGTCGCCACTGACCTGCTCGAGCAGTTCATCCAGGTTGAACTGCTTCATGATGCCCCGGATGATCTCGTCGAGAACTCCGGCGAGCGGGTTGCTCCAGTCCAGGACGAAGTTGATCCGGCTCAGGGCATCGCCCGCCGCCTGTCCCGCGCCCATCAGTTGCCGCCGCCCATCATGCCGCTGTTGTCCATCTCGGTGCCGTCGTAGGCAGCGGCAGAATCCTTGAGCGCGTCGGCTATGGAGTGGAGCGTCTCGACGGCGTCGGTGAGGTCGTTGCCGGACTCCTTGTGCTGAGTGTCGTAGTCGGCCTTCAGATCGTCCGACTGCGGCAGCCTTCCGAATGTCTCCTGGGTGAGCTCCAGTTGCTGGGTACGACTCCGGATGCTGTCGATCCGGCCGGCTGCGGCTTCCACAGCCCTGGCGTACTTACGCAAGGCGTCGCCCTCGACATCGAATCCCCCGCTCATAGTTCCCCTCATCAGTACGGTATTTGGATGAATGCGGCCGTTACGCCGGCCACGACGAGATCCATTCCATCATGTGCGCTGCCCACGAAGGAGTGGGCAACCGTGCCTCCGGCAACGTTCGGACAAGACTGTTGCGAAGCCCGTTTCCCGAGCACAACCACCTCGACGGCCGCGGCCCGCACTGCGGCGGTTCTGTCACACCTGGGCGCACAGGCAAGCGGACTTTCCTCACTGGCCCGTGCGGAGCGCACTGCGAAAGCACCGGACCCTGCCAGTGCTCTCCCGTTAGGGCGTCATGAAGACTCGGCTGTGCCGGTCGAGCGGAGTTTGTCGCTCTGCGCAACCGGCTGCTCATCTCAAGTGCGGAAACGGGTCGAGGTGGTTCAACCGCAACAGCAACACATCCGCGTGAGCGGTCACCGGAGGTACTGCCCATACTCCGAACCACGGCAAAATGCGTGAACGCGCCGACAGGCGAGTTCGAGGAACACCCCTATGTGACCTGCTTGCGATTCCCGTCGGTCAGCGAGAGCCAACAGGCCCCGTGCCCGTCACTGATCAAATGATGCTCGGAGTCGACCCCGCGTGGCAGGAGACGGCCACAGAGCGGGACCAGTCCAGCAGCCGGGTGGGAACGTGTCCCCTACTGACCTTGGCACGGAGGCTGTTGGGCATTCGGGTATGGGGGCTGCGGCAACTGCGTCGGGGGAGCGTGGTACCCCTGTTGGGGAGTCGGCGGGTACGGCTGCTGGGGCGGCTGAGCAATGTACTGAGGGTACGTACCGGCGCCAGGGCCGACCTGGCTGGTGCCAGAGCTGCGGCGGCCGCGCAGTACAGCGAAGACGACGACAGCGGCAATTACTGCTCCGAGGCCGACCACGCCAACCACTAGGACAACGAGGCCCATTGAGGAGGATCCCTTCTCGTTCTTGGCATCTAGGTCACTGCAGAGTCGCGAGTGCGACGAGGCAGAGCAAAAGGGTCACCGCATGAGTCCCTGCACCCCACCTTTTCAAGGCGCGGTTGTCGTCACGGTACCCGAGCAGCATGACCAACAGGCCCACGTGCGTGCCGATGAGATCCAGCACCGTGAGCCACAGGAATCTGCCAGACATGATCGAGAGAACGAAGAGCAGCCATGGGGCGACAACTGCAATCCCAAGCAAGATGGTGTTGAAGTAGTTCGCAGTATGCGAAGCCATCTCATCAGCAGCGGATCGGGAATTCAGATCCGGAAGCTCCGAGTTCACACTCTCTCCGATCTACTAGTCTCGTTTCGGAGTTCCGCAGACAACTACAGAGTCGTGATGACTTCCCCGCAGTCAGTACGCGCTCCAACCATTCGCACTGTGTCCGGCCCGCTTAGGCCCCGATGCTTCATCCTGGCGATCCCGAAGCTCCTGGTCGATCTCCTCCTGCTGTTGTCGCAACAGCTTCACGCCTTCTGCTTCTGCTTGTGACTTCTCCAGCTCCGACATCTCGTCCCACTTGCGTTCGAAATTCTCAGCTGTGGCGAGTAGTTCCTGTTCATAGGAACCAACCTGTACAGCTTCCCGGAGACCAATCCGACCGGAAAGAACTTCTTTGGCCATTTCGGCCAGGACAGCACCCGCTCTCCCGTCGGCGAGGGACTCCAACTGCTTACGGAGCAGTCGAGCCAAGGCGGGATCGCGCGCGATGCTGACGAACTCCTCATCGTCTACGCGAGGCTGGTCACCGTGGGTGCTGTCGCGTTCAGCCATCTTCTACCTTCACTGTTTCAGCAGTTGTGTCGGTCCATGGGCCGACTCATGCGCCAGGGTGGTCGTATCCCTTTCCAGGAAGGGGAAACTTGATCACGTTGGCCTGGTGCAAGTGCCCAATCTGCTCGACCGCAGCGGTTGCGCCACTAACGATCGTTCCAACTTCCATAATCACTGTGGTCAGCCTGGTCCAAAGGTTAATCATCGCCACGATCTCACCTGCGACGGCACCGGCTGCGATGACAGGGCCAAAGACCGTCCAACTTGTACTCGCACCTGCGGCCATAGTGATGCCAATGACAATGGCAAGGTCGAGCATTCCACTGAGCAGATCGCCGCTCGCTTCGGCAGCATTCCATACACCGTCAGTTACGATCTCGTACTGCTCTTTGAGTTGCTCGAAGGAACCCTTCATGGCTGCGATTTCCTTTGCGAGCGTATCCATGTAGACGTACGCAGCATCCGCAGCGTTCCCCGACCACGTAACGTCCAAGGAACTGTTGCCCGATTCAAGGTTCTTTGCAAGGTCATCGCAGAACAAACCCAGCGCATTCCAAGCCTTGGCACACTGGGCGTACTCCTCCCAGTTTCCGCCGAGCGCATTCTTCGCTTCGTCCACCGGGTTAACCCCGAGGAACTTTTCGAACACCCAGCTGGCCAGTGCCGACGGGCTGAATACATCGCCGTATGAAGTGAGATCCCGGTAAAGCGTGCCAGGTTCGTCCTTGTCGGCGTCCACTTCAGGCGCCTTCAGCCGCTCCGCCGGATCCGCTACGTCTTGAAACCCCACTTCAACTCCTTGACGAGCCAGTGTGCTCAGCGCTTCGATTCTGGATACTGAGAATCCAGCTTGGAGGCTTCGCCAGCGTCTGTCTGCCTGTAGAAGTCGGCACTTCGCGACATTTCATTCTTCGACGAGTCCAAGATGCGGTGCATCTGCTCCAAAGCGGAGCGAACGTTTTCCATAACACCATCATGACCGCCGCCGAACATGCTGGCCATCGCAGAAATCGGACCCGTACTGAAAGTTCCGATAGAGCATTCCTGCTCGAAGTACTCTTTTGCTGCAGTCACGTCATTGGTAGCTCGGCCCACTTGCCTGGAGAACGAAGCCAGGTCGTTCGGATCGACCTCGAATGTCATGCCACCTCCGCCAAGTCTTCGGCTGCACCTTAGGGTTCTTCGGGGTTCGCCCCGCCCCGCTCACTTGGGAACGTGACAAGGCTCTCGTTAGAGCTCGCTGTCGCCGGACTCTGAGGCAGGCGCATCCGCTGATGCGAGTCAGATGCGCCTTGAGCTGCCACAGACGGGGAAGAGCAGAGCGCCTCCTACTGCCCTTGCTGCGGGGGCTGCTGAGAATAGGGGTTGGGGTGCTGCGGGGCCTGTCCCGGAGAAGCGGGGTAGCCCTGGTTGGGACCGGAACCGGGATAGGGCTGCTGGGCGGACGGGTACCCCGGGTACTGGGAACCTCCACCGCCGCCTCCGGCGCCGGGGCCGCCATTACCGCCGTTGCGGCGGCTGCGGAGCACTACGAAAGCGATCGCGCCGATTACGACGACGGCTGCGATACCGCCAACGAGGATGAGGGTGTTACTTGAGGAGGACTTCTTCTTCTTGGCCTGGGTCGAAGAGTCCGTCCCCTTCGCTGACTGGCTGGAAGTCGAACTGGACGAGAGCTGGCCGAGGGGGTTCTTCTTGGGGCCGGCCGGGATGTCCATCGTCAGCGCCGAGTAAGGCCGGACGATCCCGTAGCCGTACTCCTCGTCGGGTGCCTTCAGTCCCTTGTGGTGCGCGAAGGTGGCCGTCTTGATCAGGCGGTTGATGACCTGGCCTGCGGAGAGGTCGGGGTACTTGGAGCGGACGAGGGCGACGGCGGCGGATACGTAGGCTGTGGCCTCCGAAGTTCCGCTGGACTCGCCATACCCATTGGACATGGTCTTGTTTGCGCCGACGATTTTCACACCTGGCGCGGTCAGCGTCAGGCCCTTTCCAGTATTCGAATCCGTCCAGAGGTTGGCATCTTGATCCACAGCACCCACAGATACAACCCCGGGCAGTGCCGCTGGTTCACTCACAGCAACAGATGCTTCATTACCTGAGGCTGCAACAACTACAACGTCGTGTTCTTGTGCATACGCGATGGCATCACGACCGGCACTTAGAGTCTTACCACCGCCATCGTTACCGAAAGAGAGATTAACGACCTTCGCGCCTTGGTCTACTGCATATCGAACTGCAGCTCCCCAAGTCTCGTCCAGATTCCTATCTTCTCGCGTCTGGAGAGTGCGCAGGGGCAAGATTTTCGCCTTGGGTGCGAGACCAATCACACCATCATCATTCCCCGTGCCATGCCCGTGGCCGGCAATGATGCTCGCCATCTTTGTTCCGTGACCGATGACATCCTCTTGTGCGTCGCCGCCACCAGTGAAATCTTTGCCCTTAAGGACCTGGCCGCTCAAATCAGGATGGCTGGCATCGACACCAGAGTCGACAACCGCGACAGTAACACCCTGCCCTTGAGATTCAGCCCAGACATCTTTTGCAGCGAATGCGTTCAGGGCCCACTGCTGATCTCTGACGTAGTCCGCCGATGCGGTTGGGGCTGTGGTGAGGAGCAAAGCTCCTGTCAGTGTCACGACTCCCGCCGTAGACCAGACTCGCTTGAAACCCACTTACTTGCTCCTCACTCAACTGCGACTGGTTCCGCCAGTCTTCATGCGAGCGAGCCGCACGTTTCCTTCGTGCGGCTCGCTCGTGTGCCTACTCGATGGTCCGCGGTACGTTTCGCTTGCGGTCCTCTTCCGAGATCCAGGTCTCTTCGTCCTCGACCAGGTAGTCGGGGCGGTCCCCCTGGCTGTTCTCGTCGTTGGGCCGTCGACCGTTGCGACCACCCGCACCGCCAGCCATTCCACCTGCCATGCCGCCGCGCTGGGTTCCACCCCGGCTACCGTGCAGGCCCGCACCGCCACCGGCGCCCTTGCCGGAGATTCCCTTGGCCGCGCCAACAACACCACCTCGGGACCGCGCGAGGGCACCACGTCCGCCGGCGCCGGCACCGCCTCGGCCGGCTCCACCGGCTCCCCCGCCGCCCATACCGCCCATACCGGCTCGGCCTCCGGCACCGCGACCCGCTCCGGCGCCAGCCATACCGCCACGACCGCCTGCGATGCCGGCACCACCGCGTCCGGCCGCGCCGCCGCCCAAGCCGACACCACCGCCGGGAACCATAGTGCCCGATCCTTGACCACCGCCGGTCCCGACACCGCCCCCAACGCCGCTCGGGCCGCTGGTGCTGGGCCCAGGGCCAGTCAGCCCGGGAGAGAGGCTGTCCACCTTCGTCTTGGCACTCGGAAGTTGCGTGCCTCCCGTGATGCCTTGGTCGCGGGGCACGTTCGGGGCCGGCTTGACGCTCGTGGTCGGCCCGGCGCTCCACGGCTTATTAGCCGATGTCGAGCCACCAGGTCGAGAGGCACCACCGCCGGGGGGAACGACCGGCGGCGGGTATTCCACGTCGCGGCTTGGCTCCCCGACGTGCCCGTCTCCGTTGTCCTTTACCCGATTCCTCTGCAGATTCCCCGTGATGCGCATGTACTGCGCACCCAGGTTCTCCATGACGGCAACACCGTTGAGTTGGGCTTCTCGGCTGGCGCCGATCTTGCCCTCGTTGATTTCTGCTACTTCCTTAGCGGTCAGCTTACGATCCTGAAGATCGCTGGCTACAGCCTCGCCGTTGTCCCACTTCCAGTCGCTGAGAGCGTCACCGACCTTGGCCCAGCCACTGGGTTCTTTGATTTCGTCCAGCTGCGCCTTGAACCTGCGCAGCTGCGAGCCGGCGTCGGCCATCTGAGACTTGTTGAGATCCGCATGCCAAGCAGCATTCCGGATACTCTGCGCGATCTTACGCGCCTCCCTCTCGAAGGCTTGGGCCGCCTCGCCTTCCCAGTGCTCGAGGACATTGTCGACCGACTTGTCGAGCAAGCCGGCAATGCCCCCTCCTTCTCCACCGGAAAGAATTTCATCGACCTTTCCCCAGTTGCGGCCCGTCTCCTCAATCAGGCCCGGATTGGTTCCGTCAAGCATCTCCTTGAGCTGCTTGAGCGAGTAGTTGATGAATTGGGTCTGGGTCTGCGGCCGCCCCGGGTCCGCAACGCAGACGTCATTCACGATCTCGGGCTTAGGCAGGTCCTTGTCACCGGCCACTTGAACTCCTCCCTTAGTAGGTGATTCTCGATCGGACTACTTTGCGAACGCGCCGTTCGAGCTTCCCCCGTTACCACCCATTTGGTTCTTGTTCGCGTACTCCTGCTCGGTGTACTTGTCTTTCACCTTGGAGGTGCTCTTGCCGAATTTGTCGATCAGGTCGTGCAGCCCCTTGATCGCGCCCTCAAGATCATTCTTCGCGTCTTTGTGGGCACTGAAGAGCGAACCCGCCTCTAGGAACATGCAGTTGTTCCCAAAGGCAGCCATGGTGATCTCGGTGTTGTACCGCGACGTCTGCCCCGCCTTATCCATATCGTCCAGCAGAGTCCAGAGCTTCCGGATCACCTCGTCCAGCGCGCTCAGATCAACCCGCATCCCGTTACTCATACCCCGTTGTCCTCTCCCCTGTTCCTCAAGTTGTCAGCACCCACTCGGTGCCCAATCATCGCCCAAGCCCACCGACGGACCGCCCGGATCGACCGGACCGGCCGAACTGACCGGACTGCCCGGACCGACCAGCCTGCCCCGTCGATCCACCCCGCCGACTACGCCAGTCCCGCACAGCAACCCCACTCCCCGCAACCACAAGCGCAAGAACCAGCCCCGTGCCCAACACATAGATGGCCACCCGGCGTTCCCGCTCCGCCTCGCTCTCCCCCATGGTCACAGCCATCGGGATGACGCTGCTTTCCCCGCCGGCGGCGACCAGCGGATCCGGCTTCGGGGACTCGCCCGGTGTCGACTCCTCCGACAACGCGGCGACCGGGTCGACGACGCCCCAGCCGATGAAGAAGTTGGCCTCGCGTCCCGGGCGCTGAGCGGTTTCCTCGATGCGGGTGGCGATCTGGGCGGCGTTCCACTCCGGGTACTTCTGCTTCAGCAGAGCCGCGACGCCCGCGACGTACGGCGCCGCGAAGCTCGTGCCGTCGGCGGTGCACTGGCCGCCGCCCGGGACCGTGGAGACCATGCTGACGCCCGGTGCCGCGACGTCCACGAAGTCGCCCGACTGTGAGAAGGGGGCGCGTTCGTCGTTGCGGTCGGAGGCCGCCACCGCCAGGACGCCGTCGTAGGCGGCGGGATACGTCTTCGCGAACTTGTTGTCGGCTCCGTCGTTGCCCGCGGCGGCGATGATGAGGGCGCCCTTGCTCACGGCGCTCTGCACGGCAGCCCGCAGCGTGGCGTCGTCCTGCTTGTTCTGGGTGTCCGACGAAATGTTGATGATCTTCGCGCCGTCGGCGACCGCATCCCCGATCGCGTCGGCCATGGTCCCCGCGTTGCCCTGGCCCTTCTCCCCCTCCCCACCCGTGTAGCGGTAGGACAGGATGTCCGCTTCCCTGGCGATGCCGACGAAGCCCGTGCCCTTGAGCGGGCGGGCGGCGATGATGCCCGCCACCCGGGTGCCGTGCCCCTCGATGTCCTGGGTGCCGGAGCCCCCCGGGACGTAGGACCTTCCGCCTGACACCGCGCCGGTCAGCTGCTTGTTGGACTTGTCGACGCCCGTGTCGATCACCGCGACCTTGATGTCCTTGCCTGTCGCCTGTTCCCACAGCTGGTTCAGGAGGATCCGCTGCAGGGACCAGGGCGTGGACTTGATGACATCGCCGCCGAAAACGCATTCCGAGCTGTCAGCCAGGCCGAAGCGGGCGCTGTCGGAGTCACCGGAGGCGACCGGCGCCGCCAGCGCTGCGGGTGGCGCCGACGCCAGGCAGATCCCCGTCACCGCGAGCACGCCAAAGGCCCGCTGCAGTGCGCGAGTTCCACCGTTGCGTCCGGCGCGGCTACGCGAGCGGGCCTTCCTGCCCACCACGTTCAGGCCCACCACGTTCCGGCCCCTCATCTCTTCAGGCCCCCAGGGCTTCCTTGCTTCCTTCGAAGCTGGGTCATGTGTGTGTCACGGGTATTGCGACGTGTGTGAATGTTTGCGGAATTTGCTGTGTGCATTTCCGCAGTGCGTTCCCGCGGTTCCGCAGAAGCTGTGTGCGACCCTGAAGCAGAGGACGGCCCAGCAGACGCCGTGGCGTCGGCTGGGCCGATTCTCTTCACCTCATGCCCCTTGGGCCGCCGACGGGCTCAGCTCCAGGTACCGGCGTTGCTCTTCTCCGTGGCCTGGTAGTTCTCGGCCGCGCTCTGGAGCGCCGTCGAGATCTTCAGCAGGGTGGCGTGCAGGTCAGCGGCGGTCTTGTCCCACTCGCGCTGCTTGCGCTGGTAACCCTCCTGCGCCTCACCCTCCCAGGTGCTGGCGACACGCTTGACCGCGGCCTCGAGGTCGTCGAGCTGCTGCTTGATGCGGCCGGCGGTGGACTTCACGTCCGTGGACGCGTTGGTGATCGTTGCGTAATTGACGAGGATCGACATCGTCGTTCCCTTTCAGGATGAAATCGAAGGAAGTCTGTGGGGATCAGGGCGATCCGAAGGACTCAGGAGCATTCAGCAAGGTCTGAAGCTCTCCCGGAGTTCTCCGGGCCGGTACGGCTCGATCAGCCGAAGTCCGACATGATCTTGCTGATCTCGCTGTTCTGCTGCTCTTCCGACGCGGAGTAGTTGCTCCGCGTGGAGTCCACGGCTTCCTTGATGTCGTTGAGGATGTCGCTCATCCTCTTCGCATCCTGGTTCCAACGATCCTGCAGCTGGCGGTACGACTGGGCCGCCTGGCCCTTCCAGCCGCCGGCGATCTGGTCGATCACTCCGTTGAGACGGCGGATCTCGCCCTGCAGCTGACCGTTCGCGGTGTTGATGTCACCGGAGAGCTTGGTGAGTTCGTCCTCTGTTACCCGGAACTGGCCGGCCATGATGAACCTTCCCCCATGTTGTCGTTGATCCGGGAAACCTGTGCAGGTGCCCGGAGGAACTTCGCACGCTTGAGCGCTGCAAACACTCTATCGTCAGCCTGTCACTCAACCACAGACAAGACCAATCAGTTACACGGCTCACACACTTGAGCGATCATCCTGTGACTCTCACGCCGTCTTACTGTCAAGTGCGTTCGTACGCGGGCCTGTTGGCCGGCCACCGGCCAGTGACCGGCCGGTGACAGGCGGGTCACTGACTCTGTTCCTGCGCAGCGCTTCCGGTGTCCAGAGTGGGGCCCTTCGGGATGAACGCCGCCCATGTCTGCGGCACGATCGCGGGCTTGGACACGTCCTCGTACCCGAGCCGCGTACGCGCCTTGTCCGTCTCGCTCGCGTCACCGCTCGTGGAGTCCGCAGCGCCCGCGGACGAGTCGCTGCCGCTTCCCTGCGCCGCGCTGTCGTTGTTGCTCGGCAGCGCGTACCGCAGGCCCGTGTCGGTCAGCAGGTACTGCGCACCGCCGCCCGCCGTCGCACCGGTGACCTCCGTGAAGAGGAGGCCCGAGCCGGACGAGACGTAGGCGCTCAGCGAGTCGGCGACGATCCGCTTCGGGTACGCCGTCCCGGCCCAGGCGGCGAGCTGCGGCTTGTTGCCCTGGCCGATGGTGCCGTTGTAGACGCTGCACGAGGTGGTACGGGCCTCGCTGCCCGCCGTGGCCGCGGGGTTGGCCTGCTGCGGAACGGTCTGGGGCCAGCCCTGGGCGGCGTAGAAGCGGTTCGCCTCGCCGCTGTTGGCTGTGGTGATGGTCTGGGTGTCGACCTTGATGTCCTCGATCGGGTCCGTCCCGTACGCCGTCTGAGCGGACGGCGATGCCTTGAGCAGAGCGGCGACGAAGGGGGTGATGGCGGCGACCTGGTCCTTGAGGACGACGTAGTACTGCTCGCCCTGCGCGTCCGGCGCCTTGAGCACCCGGCCTACCGTGCTCGCCTCTTCGGGGAGTCCCTGGACCGAGGTGGCCTCGCCGACGGACGGGACCTTCGGGAAGTCGATGACCCCGCCCTCGTTGAACGTGCGCAGCCACTCACGGCTCACCGGTTGTGGCTTGGCATCCCGGCCGACGACCGTGGCCCGCAGCAACGCCATGGTGGGTTTGTCGAGGCCCGCCTTGTCGCCCAGCAGGAACAGGTTGCCCTGGCCGTCAGCCAGGAATTCCCGCCCGGTCTGGCTGTCGACGACGTACAGGACCTCCTTGGGGTCCACCTTCCCCGAGTTGTTGAGGGCCTTGGCGTCGTCAGCGTTGAGGACGAAGACGGCCCGGTCGATGGCGCGGGCCGCTCCCTCGACCGGACGCTCGCACACCGCCCAGGTCTTCGCCTTCTGCGCGTCCTCCTTGGCGGGCAGCCGGTCGGGGGCGTACGGGATGCCGATCGTCGCGCCGTGCCGGATACCGCTCTTGTCGATCTCCTTGCCGGGGACCTCCAGGACCGTGCCCTTGCCCTTGTCGAGCAGCAGCTTCGCGGAGGCGTAGTTGAGGACCGGGTGGAGGACCTTCTCCACCTTGCCGTCCTTCGGGTCCGGGTCGAGGACCACGTACCGCGTCGTGGAGTCGCTGTCGACGATGATGTACTCGCCCGGCGTGTCCCAGCCCTTCGGTGCCGTGGGCTTGATCACGCCCCAGGCGATGAACCCGATGACCAGCACGAGGCCCACGCCAAGGCTGGGCATCACCGTACGAATGGGACGCGGAGCGCCCTCTTCCGAGCCGCCCGGCGAAGGCGCCAGGAACGCCGCGACGGTGCGCTTGCGAGCGAACGTGTAGGCGGCGAGCTCATCCCGACGCTGCTTTGCCATGGTCCCCGTGTCTCCCGTTTGTCATGCTCGATCGTGTTGCGATGTCCGACCGCGACCTCATTGTTCGGCATAGTTCGGACCGACGGGCGTCGTCCGTACCGCTCGATCGCGCTCGAAAGACCGACTCGTCAGGCCACTTCGGTCGCGCAGGCCCCTACTATGCCTTGCGCCGCCGGGCGCCGAGGCATCAGGTGTGCGGCCGCCCCCGCATCTTCACAGAGCTTCACCACAGCGCTCCACCACGCGGGGTCGGTCCATGACAGGCTGACCACCTGGGTTTTGGGTGTCCCCTGTGTCGCCCGGTGTTCCGCAGCGGGTACCGTGAGCCACCCGCATGGATGTTGTGGGCCATCGGTGCCCCTGGCCCGTCGCCGGGATCGCGGACCTCTCGGAACATCGGACAGAGGATCCCGCCCGGCCAACGGCCACTACTTCGCGAAAGGGATGTCCCGGGGGATGACCAGCGCTACGAGCACTCGGCGCGGACGCCGCGCACAGCAGCAACAGGGTGGTCCGAGCCGCGGCAGACGTACGTCGGCTGCTCCGGCCGCCCAGAGCGCCGCCGCGTCGCCGCGCACGCTGCCCCGCCCGGGCGGTTTGGGCCCGGTCCGGCTCCAACAGCTCATCCTGGTGGAGCTCGCGGCCGCGGTCATGCTGGCCGCCTGGGCCGCCGACCAGTCCTGGCTGCTGGTCCCGGCCGGCATCGTGGCGGCGCTGCTCCTGCTCCTGGCGGTCCTGCGCCGGGGCCGACGGCCGCTGCCCGAGTGGTACGAGACGTCGCGCGCGCTGAGGCAGCGCCGACGCGACGCCAAGCAGGCCGTGCCGCCGGGCACGGACGCGATGCTGGCACCGGTCGTGGAGTGCGACCCCGCGCTGCGGACGTACTCCTTCGTGTCCCGTGACGACCGCTCGATCGGCATGATCGGCGACGGGTCCTTCCTGACCGCCGTCCTGTTCGTGCAGCCCGGGGACCAGCCGTTGCGCCCCGGCGCCGCCGACCGGCAGCTGCCGCTGCGGCTGATCCAGGACGCCCTGGAGGTCGACGGGATCCGTCTCGCCTCCGTCCAGGTCGTGCAGCACACCCAGCCGGCGCCGGCGCCGCATCTGCCGCAGCAGTCACTGGCCGCGCGGTCGTACGGCCCCCTTCAGGCGCAGGCCGGTTCGCCCGCGCTCCGTCTCACCTGGGTCGCTCTCAAGCTCGACCCGGAGCTGTGCCCGGAGGCGGTGCAGGCCCGCGGGGACGGCGTTCCCGGTGCGCAGCGCGCGCTGCTGCGGGTGGCGGACCAGCTGGCGAGCCGACTGGCCGGAGCCGGCTTCAAGGCGACCATCCTGGACGAGACCGAGCTGGTGCAGGCGCTCGCCACGTCCAGCTGCCTGAACCCGCGCGCCAACGCGCAGCACTCGCAGGACGGCCGCACGCCGCAGCGCCGTACGGTCGAGGCGGTCCGCACCTGGCGGGTCGACGACCGGTGGCACACGACGTACTGGGTGTCCCGTTGGCCGCAGTTGGGGAGTGGCGGTGTGGCGCTGCCCGAGCTGGTGACGCGGCTCACCTCGCTGCCCGTGCTCGCCACTACGTTCAGCATGACCCTGAGCAAGGCCGGCAACCGGGGCGTCGCCCTCACCGGGCACGTCCGCGTCACCGCCCGCGGTGACAGCGAACTCGGCCAGGTGGGACGGGAGTTGGAGCGGGCCGCCGGTGCCGCGAAGGTCGGCCTGGTCCGTCTCGACCGGGAACAGGTGCCCGGAGCCCTCGCCACTCTGCCGCTCGGAGGTACGTACTGATGTCCCACCCCGCCTCGACCATGCCCCCTGGGCAGCAGGGCCGGGCCACCGGGCGTACGCCGGCGCACGTGGCCTCCCCCACCGACACCGGCATGATCCCGATCATCCGGCAGCCGGACGCTCAGCAGCAGCGGCGACGCATCTTCAGCCCGGGCTTCGGGCTGCGCGGGCCGCGCCGGAACCGCCATGTCGTCACCGTCGACGAACTCGCGGCCATCAGCATGCCCATCGGTGACGACGGCGTCCTCATCGGCACCGACCCGGAATCGCAGCCGGCGGTGCTCGGTCTGTCCCGTCCGACCGCTTTCGACGTAGTCCTCGTGGGTGGTCTGTGGCTCGCCCAGGTGCTGGCGTTGCGGGCGGCCGCGACGGGAGCGCGCGTGGGCGTCGAGACCGGCCGTCCGCAGGCGTGGCAGCAGTTGGCGCAGGCGGCCGGCGGTGGCCAGCAGTGCGTGACGGTCTATCCCGTGGGACGGGTGCCCGCGCAGGGGCCCTCCGTGTCGAGCCCGGTCGTGCTGATCCGGGACTGCGGCATCCGCCCGCCGCGCGGTCGCGTGACGTCCGTGCCGTGGCAGGCCGTGGTGACGGTGCTGCCGTTCGTCAGTGAGCACGCGCCGCGCTGGCTGTCTCAGGCCCATTTGGTGGGGATTCAGCGCATCTCGCCGTACGAGACCGAGTCCGTACGTGACACGCTGGGTATCCCGGAGGAGCAACTTCAGCACCTGCCGACCCTTCACGACGGCGTCGCCCTGTGGTGCACTCGCAAGCATCAGAAGTTCGTCATGACCGAACCCACCGATGCGGAGACGGGGCTGCTCGGCGTAGCCCGCCGTATGGACTGACACGTCGTCGTCTCCGGGAGCGGGGCGCGAACTGGGCTTCGGCCAAGGGGTGTTACGACGCCTCGGCCACCGGGCCTTCCGTCCGCGCCCATGCGGCGCTTCCGTCCACGTACCCGGGGCTATAGCGTCCGCGCCCATGGGGGCTTTTCCGTCCCGCCATGCGAGTGATTAGGCTTCTGGTGGTGCGGTGACGATCGCAGTCGCGTGGGACTAGCCACTCGGTCCGCCCGGCCGCGACGACGACCAGCTCAGCAGCAGTGGCTGACCAGGAGGCAAGCAGTGAACAGGGATCGGTCCGAGTACAACGGCGGGAGCCCTTCCTCGGACGGGGACGATCACGAGGTGGATCTCACCGGCGAGTTCGAAATCGTCTACACACCTCCCGCCTGGTACGCCCAAAGTACGCAAAGTGGTTCCCCGTCCGGCGAACAGCAGGACGGTGGCCGTCCCTCGCCACCTCCGCCGACCGGTGCGCCCCTCGGGTCGCCCGGCGCCGCTCCACAGGGTCCGGGACCGTACGTCCCCGGCCCGGCACAGCCGCCGCCCCAGGGCGCGCCCCAGCAACCCGCGCAGCCGGCACAGCCCTCGCAGGCCACTCCCCCGCAGGGCACGCCGAGCGCGAACCAGCAGGGCCCCGCCACGGGTGGCTACGGATTTCCGCAGCAGCAGTCCGCGCCGGGCGCCCCCTCGGCCGGCGGGTACGGCTATCCCCAGCAGCCCGGCGCCGCCGCGCCCCAGCAGGGTCAGGACACGTCGGGTGGCTTCGGCGTCCCCCAGCAGGGTCAGGACACGTCGGGCGGGTACGGCTACCCCCAGCAGGGCCAGGACACCTCCGGCGGCTTCGGCGTACCGCCACAGCACGCGCCTGCCCAGCCACCCGCCGCAGCCCAGCCGCCCGCCGCACCCCAACAGCCCGCGCCCGCCCAGCCCGCCGGCGCTCCGGGCTTCCCCGTGCTGCGTCCGGCCGAGACGGACACCCAGGCCGGCCCGTCGTCGACCGCGACCCCGGCGGCCGGCGTCCCGGCGCCGCCCGCGCCCGAACAGCCCGCGCCCGAACAGCCGGTGGCGGAGCCGGAGTTCAACCACGCCGCCGCCGACGCCGAGGCCGCGCGCCTGTTCGGCGGTGACGACGAGGACGTCGAGCCGGAGGAGGAGCACAGCGACGAGGCGGAGCCGGGCGACGCCACCGCCTCCGTTTCCGACGGCGACCTCGACGAGTCGGCGCAGGTCCCGGCCGACGCGGACTCTCCCGCCCAGCCCGAGCCTCCGGCCGCTCCCGTGACGGCGGAGGTGGAGCCGGAGACGGCGCCGGACGCGCAGTCCGCGCCGGCACCCGCTCCCGTCCAGCCGCCCATGGCTCAGGGACAGCCGCCGCACGCGCAGTCGACCGGTCAGGTCCCGGTGCCGCCGCAGGCCCAGCCCGGTCAGGCCCCGGAGCAGCCGCAGGCCCAGCCCACCGGCCAGACGCCCGTGCCGCCGCAGCCCAGCCAGGGACTGCCCCCGCTGCCCCAGGGCTTCGCGCCCGCACACCCCGCGCAGGGGGCGCCGCCGCAGGCCGGCTACCCGGACCCGCAGGCCGCGGCCGCGGCGGCAGCCGCCGGTCAGGCCCCCGGTTACGGCTACCCCCAGGCCCCGGCGCAGGGCTCGTTCGGTCCCGCCCAGCCGCAGCCCGGGTATCCGGCGCAGGGCGGGCAGCCCGTACCCGCCGACCCTCGGCAGGCGCACCAGCCCGGACCGCCGCAGGCCGCACAGCCCCAGGCCGCCGGGTACGGCTACCCGCAGCAGGCACCCCAGCCCGGACAGCCCCAACCGCAGCCGCAGCCGCAGGCCGACGGATACGGCTACCCGCACCAGGCACCCCAGCCGGGACAGCCCCAGCCCCAGCCGCACCCGCAGCAGGCTCAGCCTCAGCCCGGACAGCCCCAGCCGGGGCAACCCCAGGCCGACGGCTACGGCTACCCCCAACAGCCGCAGCAGCCCGCACAGCCCGGCTACGGCTACCCGCCCCAGCAGGGCGGCTACGGATACCCCCAGCCGCAGCAGGCCCAGCCGCCCCAGCAGCCCGCGCCCCAGCAGCAGCCCCAGGCCCAGCCCCCGCAGCAGGCGCCGCCGCAGCACCCCGCTGCCCCGCCCGCCGCCTACGGCAACCAGGGCCAGGGCAACCAGGGCTGGAGCGCCCCGCCCGGCCCCCAGGCCGGACCTGGTGCTCCCCAGCAGCAGGCCGCGCCCGGCACTCCGCTCGGCTACAACGCGGCCGTGGAGCTGTCCTCCGACCGGCTGTTGCGCAACCAGCCCAAGGCCCGCAAGAACAACCAGGCCCCGTCCCGCTTCAAGCTCGGCGCCAAGAAGGAGGCGGCGGAGCGGGACCGGAAGCTGCATCTGATCCGTACGCCGGTGATGTCCTGCTACCGGATCGCGGTCATCAGCCTCAAGGGCGGCGTCGGCAAGACCACGACGACGATGGCGCTCGGCGCCACGCTCGCCAGCGAGCGCCAGGACAAGATCCTGGCGATCGACGCCAACCCGGACGCCGGAACCCTCGGCCGACGGGTCCGGCGTGAGACGGGCGCCACCATCCGCGACCTGGTGCAGGCGATTCCGCAGCTCAACAGCTACATGGACATCCGCCGCTTCACCTCGCAGGCGCCCTCGGGCCTCGAAATCATCGCCAACGACGTGGACCCGGCGGTCTCGACCACCTTCAACGACGAGGACTACCGCAGCGCGCTCGACGTGCTCGGCAGGCAGTACCCGATCATCCTCACGGACTCGGGCACCGGTCTGCTCTACAGCGCGATGCGCGGAGTGCTGGACCTCGCCCACCAGCTGATCATCATCTCCACCCCCTCGGTGGACGGTGCGAGCAGCGCCTCCACGACCCTCGACTGGCTGTCGGCGAACGGCTTCGCCGACCTCGTCCAGCGGTCGATCACCGTGATCTCCGGGGTCCGCGAGACGGGCAAGATGATCAAGGTGGAGGACATCGTCGCGCACTTCGAGACCCGTTGCCGCGGTGTCGTCGTGATCCCCTTCGACGAGCACCTCGCGGCGGGCGCCGAGGTGGACCTCGACATGATGCGTCCCAAGACCCGCGAGGCCTACTTCGACCTCGCCTCCGTCATCGCCGAGGACATCGCGCGCACCCAGCAGGGCTTCGGCAACCCGAACATGCAGTACCAGCAGCCGCAGCAGGGCTATCCGGAGCAGCAGGGCTACCCAGCCCAGCAGCAGCCCCAGCAGCCCTACCCCCAGCCGGGCGGCGCCCCGCAGCCGGGCCAGGGCTGGGGGCAGGCCCCGCAGCAGCCCGCGCCGGGCCAGGGCTGGCAGCAGCAGGCACCGCCGCCGCAGGACCCGCAGCAGGGCCAGCCGCCTCAGCAGGGTTCCGTCCCGCCCGGCTGGACGCAGCAGTAGCGGGAGCGTGAGAACCACGAAGGGCGGCCGGTGCCTCTGAGGCACCGGCCGCCCTTCGGCGTCGTATGACCGGCCTGCGACCGGCTAGCGCTCGGTGGCCGCGATCAGCTCCCGGCAGTGCTTCACGTCCGCGGCCATCTGCTCCAGCAGGGCGTCCAGCGACTCGAACTTCGCCTGGCCGCGGACGAACGCGAGGAAGTCGACGGCGACATGCAGGCCGTACAGGTCCAGGCCCACCCGGTCGATCGCGTACGCCTCGACGGTGCGCTCCGTGCCGTCGAACTGCGGGTTGGTGCCGACGGAGATCGCGGCCGGCATCGTCTCGCCCTGGGCGTGCAGCCAGCCGGCGTAGACGCCGTCGGCAGGGATCGCGGTGTGCGGCAGGGTCTCGACGTTGGCGGTCGGGAACCCGAGCTCCCGCCCCCGCTGGGCCCCTCGTACGACGACGCCCTCCACCCGGTGCGGGCGGCCCAGGATCTCGCCGGCCCCCTCGACGTCGCCCTCGGCGACCAGGCGCCGGGTCAGGGTGGAGGAGAAGGGCTCACCGCCGCCGGCGTCGCCGGTGACGTACAGGTCGACGACCTCGACCTCGTAGTCGTAGGTCTTGCCCTGCTCGGCGAGGAACTCGACGTTCCCCGCGGCCCGGTGGCCGAAGCGGAAGTTCGGGCCTTCGACGACCGCCTTGGCGTGCAGCTTGTCGACCAGGACCTTGACCACGAACTCGGCCGGCGACAGCTTCGAGAACTCGGTCGTGAAGGGGAGGATCAGCACCGCGTCCACGCCCAGCTCGGCCATGAGGTCCGCGCGGCGGTGGTGCGGGGCGAGCAGAGGCGGGTGGCTGCCGGGGCGGACGACCTCGCTGGGGTGCGGGTCGAAGGTGACGACGACGGCGGGCACGCCCAGCTCACGGGCACGGTCCACGGCATGCCGGATGATCAGCTGGTGCCCGCGGTGGACCCCGTCGTAGGAACCGATGGTGACGACGCTGCGCCCCCAGTCCTGGGGGATGTCCTCCAAGCCACGCCAGCGCTGCACTGTGACCGCTCCTCGTCGAACCCGTGTCCGTCTTTGCCCGTACGCTCTTACGCAGGTCTAAGGGTGCCATGCCGGGCGCTCACCGCCCGCATCGGCATGGGTGCTGTGACCGGGTGCACGTACGACGCGGTGGTCAGGCGGGGACTCGGACGCCGGACAGGTTCTCGATCATGCGGCGGGTGCTCGGGCCCACCACCGCCGTCCACTCCTGCGGGGTGTCGGTCAGCCAGCCCGCGACCCGCGCGGCGAAGCCGGGGACATGACGGCCCAGGTCGACCAGACCGCGGTCGAAGCGGGCGGCCCCGTCGGGTGTACGGACGAGCAGCAGACCGGTGTGGTGGACGAGGTCACGCAGGCCGTCGTCCGGCCGGTCGCCGCCTTGTCGCACGGTGGCGCGCAGGAAGGCGTCGAGGACGGCGGGCGCGTGTTCGTGGGCGAGGAGGAAGTCCAGGAGTTCATGGCGAAGGGCGCGGGAACCGGGAGTGCCCGCGGTGGCGAGCACGACGGCGAGGGCGGCCCTCAGCTGTTCCGTGCCACCGTCCAGCAGGCCGGTGACCAGCGGGAAGAGGACGGCTCGGGCGCCGGGGCCCTGGTCGAGGCGCCGGTCGACGTACGCGGCCACCTCCGCGGCGGTGTCGGGGCGCCACCGCACCGCGTCCTGTACGACGGCGGCGGCTTTGCGCGCGAGGCCGGGCGTGGTGACGTCGGCGAGGGTACGCAGCGCCTCTCCGGCGTCCGGCCGGCTCAGGCGCGCCCGGAACGCTTCGAGGACCTGGTCGGGGTGAGTGGCCAGAGCGACGACCAGGGCACTGGGCGGGAACTGGGGGTCGGCGGCCACGAAGTGCGCCAGTGCCTGCGGGAGATGGCAGGTTCGCGTGCGGGGGTCCCGGACGAGGACGGCGAGCGCGCCGCCGTGCAGCGAGCAGTCCTCGGGGCGGGCGAGCAGGGCGAGGGCGGCATAGCGGAGCAGCTCGCGGTCCGCCTCGGTCCGCGCGTGGGGCGCGGCGCGCACCCCGTACGCCACGGCCGCGACACGCCGTCCGGGCCGTTCGTCGTGCGCCCAGCGGTCGACGGCCCGGCAGATCGCGGACGGTTCCTCCTCGGCCAGTACGGCGAGGAGTTCGTCGGCTTTGCGGTGCGCGCTGTCGACGAGCGTCTCGGTGAGGTCGTCGAGGGCGCGGTGGCGGTGTGTGTGGAGCAGGGCCTGGGCCGCGTGGGCGACGGTCGCGTGCGGGGTGGCGGGCAACGGCCGGTCGTCGTCGAACCAACGGGTGAGGTGGCGCTGCACGGCGGTGGGGTCGGCGGCGAGGAAACGTGCGACGGCGTCCAGATATCGGGGGTGCCCGGGGTGGCCGGGGTGCCCGGGGTGCCGGGGCTCTTCGGTGCCGGTGGCGTCGGTCGTGCCGGTGGCGTCGGTCGGCGGGCCGTCGATGAGGACGAGGCGGCGGAGCAGGTCGAGCCGCTCGTCGTCCGGGAGGGGCAGCGCGGTCCAGAAGCCGGGGCCGAACTCGTGGGCTACGGCACTCCGGTGGATCCGCAGACCCACGATCCGGTCGGCGAGGCGGCGCAGGACGTCCAGATACGGCGTCGCGTCGGGGACCCGCAGCAGTGTCTCGGCGAGCAGCCGGGCGGCCCACCAGGAGCACCGGTCGACGCCCAAGGCCCTCGTCAACTCATCGAGTTTCAGGGCGAGTTGACCTGCGCCCTGGTGCCGTGGAAGCAGCAGAAGCGCCTGGACGACCGGGCCGATGCGGTGGCGCGGTACAGGGAGGGGGTGCTCGGCGTCGGGGTCGGTGCGCCGGCGGTGGACCAGGGCGTGCAGGGCCTCGTCCAGGTCGAGGTGCATGCCCTGGATCCAGTCGGCGAGTTCCTCGTGGGCGAAGCGGTAGCCGTTGCCCGCGGGGACGAGGAGACCCTCGGTGAGGACGGCGGAGGCCCAGCCGGTACCGCCGCCGAGCCGCGCGGGCGCCTGGCCCCAGGGGAACACGGCCTCGAACGACGCCCGGTCCAGCTCCCCCTGCCCCGGCCCGAGGCTGCGCCGGGCGGCCTCGTGGACCTGGCCGGAGACCTTGGCGGCGAGGCGGCGTACGGCGGTGCCGCGCAGGCCGTTCTCGGCGGCGAGGCGGACGGCGATGCGCAGGCACATGAGGTCGAGGTGGGCGGAGAGGACGTCGTCGCGGTCGACGGGGGCGGGCGGAGCGTCGGGAAGGGCGCCGCGCACGTCGCAGAGGAGGCGGAGGGTGAGGGGGTGGCGGGCGTCGGGACCGGCGAGGACGCCTTCCGGGATGCCGTAACGGGCGCGGGCCTGCCGTGCCTCGTCGGGGGTGAGGTCGTCGAGCGGTACGCAGGCCGGAAGCGGCCGGGACGTCCCGTGCACCGCGGGGTCGGCGGAGCCGTACAGCAGTTCCTCCGGGAACTCCGCGCCCGCCCCCTCCCAGTACTCCGCCCGGCACGCCACCACCAGCCGCGCCCCCGTCACCCGCAGCCACTCCTCCGTGCCCTCGGTCCACTCCGTGAGGCGGTGGGCCAGGACGGGGGGCATCTCCTCCGGGCCGTCCAGGAGGAGCAGGAGGGGGCGGCCTGCGGCGCGGGAGAGATGGGCCAGGCGCTCCGGGGTCGTGTCGCCCAGGGCGGTGGGGTCGCAGGAGGCCGACGCCGCCACGATGCGGGCCGCTCGGGCCAGCGCCCGGCGCGCCGCGTCGGCGACCGAGGTGTCGTCGCCCTTCAGGTCGGCACCGCGCAGCCACAGCGTGGGAGCCGCTTCGGGGCCGCGGTGCCGACGGGCGGCGAGGGCCGCGAGTTCCGTCGTACGACCGCTGCCGGGGCGTCCGACCAGGCCCAGTACGCGAGCCCGGCTCTCGGTGAAGGCGCTGAACTCCCGTGCCGTCGCGGCCCGTTCGACCGGAGCCGCCGCTCCCGGACGGCTCGTCGGCGCGCCGGGCGGACCGTCCTGCCCGACCGAGGTGGCCGTCAGCTCCAGTACGCCCCCCGGGTTGAGGTCGGCGCCGTACGCCGGCACCGTCGCCGCGTTCTCGGCGAGCAGTGCGGCCAGCGGGCCGTCGGGTCGTGGGCTCAGCGGGACGGCGAAGACGGCATCGCGCCGGCCGTCCTGAAGGGCTGTGCCGAGGACGCCCACCACGGCGCCGGTACCGGCGTCGAGTACGGGCCCTCCGGCCGCCCCGCCGCCCAGCCGCAGCGCGTCCCGGCCGGCCGTGCCGATCGCCAGCTCCAGGGCGCCGTCGAGAAGGCGGACGCGGTCCGCCGCCGCGTATGTCGCGGACACCGCGCCCAGGACCCGCGCCTCCCGCCAGCCACCGGCGGCGATCCGGACGTACGCACCGGTCTCGACCCGGTCCCTTACGGTCACCGGCAACGGTTGCACGCCCAGTCCCTCGGTCCGTACGAGCGCCAGGTCCAGCTCGGGCAACGGGGTCACCGCCGTCGCGGTGACCTCACAGCCGCGGTCGCCCTCGACGGCGCGCAGGAGCAGCCGGGGCAGCCCGTCGACGACCTCATGGCTGGTGATGACCGTGCCGCGGTGGTCGGCCATGAAGCCGAGGCCGCGGGGACGTCCTGCCGGGTCGTGGATGCGCACCAGAGCCTCGTCGCGGACACGGACGCCCAGGCCGTCGCCGTCCGGGCGTTCGCCACCACGGCCTTCGGAAGCGGTCCCGGACCCCGCGGGCGCACTCCCCTGCCGAGGTTCGCCGGCTCGTTGCCCGCCCGCGTGGGTGCCCGCGTCCCGCTCGGTCCCGCCGGGGCAGTCCGGGGCGGCCCAGGGGCCCGATGCGTCCCCCAGGTCCCGAACACCCCACCCGGTGTCCCGTGTACCCCAGGCATCTCCCGCCGCGCGCGTCCCGTACGGCATCCGGCGGTCGCCGCCCGCCCCCGGGCCCCGTCCCGCCATCGTCGAACCTCCCGCCGTGCGTCCACACGCCCATACGCCTGCGCCCTGTTTTTTCGACGGTAGGCGCGAAGTGATCAGCGGGACAGACCGCTCGGCGAACGCGCCCCCTTCCGCTCCCTCGGTTCACTCCGAGCGCCTGCACAGACGGGTGAACAGGCGGGCGTCACTGGATACACCCTAGGGGTGGGGGAACCGAGGGGGGACCGTGGGGGGGGGGGGGGGAGAACACCTCCCCCCCCCCCCCCCCCAACCACATCCAAAACCACCCCCCCCCTCCCCCCCCCCTCTTTCCTCCCCACACCACCCAAACCCTTTTCCCCCCTCC
>NZ_JBHVGZ010000016.1:21109-103796 GCF_042800355.1 Streptomyces sp. NPDC057623 | reverse complement strand
ACCCTGTGTTCCTGGCGGGACACGGGGGGGGGGGGCGGGGGTGGGGGGCGGTCTCGTGGGCTCGGAGACCTCCCCCCTACCCCCCCCTCCACGGGCAGGCACGGGACAGCGGCCCCCGCGCCCTGACGGCCGGGTGTGTCAGCCGAAGACGGCGAGGCTCTTGGCCTTGCCCTTGTGCTCCTCCACCAGCGCGAGGAGGCGGCCCTCGGGGCCGAAGACAGCGACCGAACCGGCGCCCGCGTACTCCTCGGGCATGTCGAGGCGGACCCCGTTCGTGAGCAGCCGGGCACGCTTGGCATCCACGTCCCAGCGCGGGAACGCGGCCGCGGCGGCCTCGGCGAGCGGCATCACCGTCAGGTCCTGCTGGAGCTGGTCCAGCGTCCTGGCGGCGTCCAGCTTGTACGGACCCACCCGGGTACGGCGCAGCGCCGTCAGGTGGCCGCCGACGCCCAGGTCGGCGCCGAGGTCACGGGCGAGGGCGCGGATGTACGTACCGGAGGAGCAGACCACCGACACGACCAGGTCGAGAACGGCGGTGCCGTCGTCGGCGACGGCGTCCCGGACGTCGTACACGGAGAAGGACGAGACGGTGACCGGCCGCGCCGGGATCTCGAACTCCTCGCCGTCCCGCGCCCGCTTGTAGGAACGCACACCGTCGATCTTGATGGCGCTGACCTTGGACGGCACCTGCATGATGTCGCCGGTCAGTACGGCGATCCCGGCGTCGATGCCTTCCCGGGTGACCTTCGAGGCGTCGACCGACCCCGTGATCTCGCCCTCGGCGTCGTCGGTGACCGTGGTCTGGCCCAGGCGGATGGTGCCCAGGTACTCCTTCTCGGTCAGGGCCAGATGGCCCAGGAGCTTGGTCGCCCTCTCGACGCCGAGGACGAGGACGCCCGTCGCCATGGGGTCGAGGGTGCCGGCGTGCCCGACGCGGCGGGTGCGCGCGATGCCCCGCATCTTGGCGACCACGTCGTGCGAAGTGAAGCCCGACGGCTTGTCGACGATGACAAGGCCGTCGGGCGTGGTGTGCTTCTGCGTCATTCCGCGGTGTCGCCGTCCGTCTCGTCGCCCTCGTCCTCGCCCGGCTTGCGGTACGGGTCGGCCTCACCGGCGTACTTCGCGCCCGCGGACACCTCGCGCACCTTCTCGTCGGACTGGCGCGCCCGGTCGAGGAGGTCCTCGATGGTGCGCGCGGTGTCCGGCAGGGCGTCGGCGACGAAGGTGAGGGTCGGCGTGAACTTCACGCCCGCGGCCGCCCCGACGGCCGACCTGAGCACGCCCTTGGCGCTCTCCAGGCCGGCGGCCGCGGCCGCCCGCTCCTCGTCGTCCCCGTACACCGTGTAGAAGACGGTCGCCTCCCGCAGGTCACCCGTGACGCGGGTGTCCGTGATGGTGACGTGCGAGCCGAGCCGCGGGTCCTTGATCCCGCGCTGCAGCTTCTGGGCCACCACCTCTCGGATGAGGTCCGCCAGCCTTTTCGCCCGCGCGTTGTCGGCCACTGGTCCGTCTCCCGTTCTTTCTTCTTCTACGTTCTTGGCTGTTGGTCGTCAGTCGTCGTGGTCACCGTGGAAGCGCCGTCGTACCGACAGCAGTTCCACTTCCGGACGCCCGGCGACCAGCCGTTCGCACCGGTCCAGTACGTCGGTGAGGTGACCGGCGTCGCCGGACACCATGGCGATGCCGATCCCGGCCCGCCGGTAGAGGTCCATGTGGTCCACCTCGGCCGCGCTCACCGCGAACTTGCGCTGGAGCTCGGCGACGATCGGGCGGACGACGGAGCGCTTCTCCTTCAGCGACCGTACGTCGCCGAGGAGGAGGTCGAAGGACAACGTCCCCACATACATGTGTGTAACCGGTTCACCCGCCGGTACGGGATCGATGGCCCTGCCATCCGTGAGGCAGGGACATCAGAACCGTACAACGAAGGGGCCGGGACGATCGACGGATATTACGCTCCGTGGACCCCCGCCGCCCGCCTTCGTCGCCGGTCGGCAAACGGCGCGCTGGCCGACGGAACCGAAGTCCCGCCGGCCAGCGCACACCGTCGGCTGTTACGCCCGCGGCTTCTCACGCATCTCGTACGTCGCGATGACGTCGTCGACCTTGATGTCGTTGAAGTTGCCGAGGTTGATACCGCCCTCGAACCCTTCGCGGATCTCGGTGACGTCGTCCTTGAAGCGACGCAGACCGGAGATGTTGAGGTTCTCCGCGATGACCTTGCCGTCGCGGACGAGGCGCGCCTTGGTGTTGCGCTTGACCTCGCCCGAGCGGACCAGGACACCGGCGATGTTGCCCAGCTTGGACGACTTGAAGACCTCGCGGATCTCCGCCGTGCCGAGCTCGACCTCCTCGTACTCCGGCTTGAGCATGCCCTTGAGGGCCGCCTCGATCTCCTCGATGGCCTGGTAGATCACCGAGTAGTACCGGACGTCGACGCCCTCGCGCTCCGCCATCTGCGCCGCGCGGCCCGCAGCGCGGACGTTGAAGCCGATGACGATGGCGTCGGAGCCGGTCGCCAGGTCGATGTCCGACTCGGTGACCGCACCCACACCGCGGTGCAGGACGCGGATGTCGACCTCTTCGCCGACGTCGAGCTGGAGCAGCGAGGACTCGAGAGCCTCCACCGAACCGGACGCGTCGCCCTTGATGATGAGGTTGAGTTCCTGCACCAGACCGGCCTTGAGGGCCTCGTCCAGGTTCTCCAGGGAGAACCGGACACCCCGGCGGGCGAAGTTGGCGTTGCGCTCACGCGCCGCGCGCTTCTCGGCGATCTGACGCGCCGTGCGGTCCTCGTCGACGACCAGGAAGTTGTCGCCGGCACCCGGGACGTTGGTGAGACCCAGGACCAGGACGGGGGTCGACGGACCCGCTTCCTCGACGTTGTTGCCGTTGTCGTCGAGCATCGCCCGGACACGGCCGTACGCGTCGCCGACCACCATCGTGTCGCCGATGCGCAGCGTGCCGCGCTGGACCAGGACCGTCGAGACGGCACCGCGGCCGCGGTCGAGGTGGGACTCGATCGCAATACCCTGCGCGTCCTGCTCCGGGTTGGCCCGCAGGTCGAGCGAGGCGTCCGCGGTGAGGACCACGGCCTCCAGCAGGCTCTCGATGTTGAGGCCCTGCTTGGCGGAGATGTCGACGAACATCGTGTCGCCGCCGTACTCCTCGGCCACCAGGCCGTACTCGGTCAGCTGACCGCGCACCTTGGTCGGGTCCGCGCCCTCGACGTCGATCTTGTTGACCGCGACGACGATCGGGACGTCGGCCGCCTTGGCGTGGTTGAGCGCCTCGACCGTCTGCGGCATGACGCCGTCGTTGGCCGCGACGACCAGGATCGCGATGTCGGTCGACTTCGCACCACGGGCACGCATGGCGGTGAACGCCTCGTGACCCGGGGTGTCGATGAAGGTGATCCTGCGCTCTTCGTCGTTGACCTGGGTGGCGACCTGGTACGCACCGATGTGCTGCGTGATGCCGCCGGCCTCGCCCGCGACGACGTTCGTCTTGCGAATGGTGTCGAGGAGGCGGGTCTTACCGTGGTCGACGTGACCCATGACGGTCACGACCGGCGGACGCGGCATGAGGAATTCCTCGCCGCCCTCGTCCTCGCCGAACTCGATGTCGAAGGACTCGAGCAGCTCGCGGTCCTCCTCCTCCGGGCTGACGATCTCGATGACGTAGTTCATCTCGCCGGCGAGCAGCTGGAGGGTCTCGTCGGAGACGGACTGCGTGGCAGTGACCATCTCGCCGAGGTTCATCATCACGGCGACGAGCGACGCCGGGTTGGCGTTGATCTTCTCCGCGAAGTCGGTGAGGGACGCACCGCGCGACAGGCGGACGGACTGTCCGTTGCCGCGAGGCAGCATCACGCCGCCGACCGACGGGGCCTGCATGGCCTCGTACTCCTGGCGCCTCTGCCTCTTCGACTTACGGCCACGACGCGCGGGACCGCCGGGACGGCCGAAGGCACCCTGCGTGCCACCACGGCCACCGGGACCGCCGGGACGACCACCGAAGCCGGGACGGCCACCGCCGCCACCGCCGGGACCACCCGGGCGACCGGCGAAACCGCCACCGCCGCCACCGGGACCGCCGGGACGACCGGCGAAGCCGCCGCCACCGCCGCCACCGGGACGACCGGCGAAGCCGCCGCCGCCACCCGGGCGACCGCCGCCGCCACCGGGACGACCGCCGCCACCGGGACCACGGCCACCGGGGCCACCGCCGCCGGGACGCGGGCCGGCAGCAGGACGCTGCGGCATCATGCCGGGGTTCGGACGCGGGCCGCCGGGACCGCCGCCGGGACGCGGACCGCCGGCACCGCCGGGACGCGGGCCGCCGCCCTGCGGACGGGGCATACCGCCCGGCGTGGGACGCGCGCCGCCCGGAGCCTGGGGACGGGGACCGCCGCCCTGGCCCTGCGGACGCGGAGCACCGCCGGGAGCACCGGCGCCACCCTGGCCGCCGGGACGCGGGGCGCCGCCCGGACGGGGCGCCTGCGGGCGCGCCATGCCGGTGGAGCCACCAGAGGTGAACGGGTTGTTGCCCGGACGGGGACCGGCCGGACGACCGCCGGGACGCGGGGCGCCGCCACCCGGACGCGGAGCGCCGGGACGGTCACCGCGGTCACCACGGCCCTGGCCGCCCTGACCGGGACCACCCGGACGCGGGGCGCCGGGACGCGGAGCCTGGCCGGCCGGACGCGGGGCGCCCGGACGCGGGCCGGAACCCTGGCCCTGACCCTGGCCCTGAGAGGCGGCCGGGGCGGCGGGAGCCGCCGGGGGCGCCGTGAACTCGGGCGTGGTCGGAGCCGGGGACGCCGGGGCGGGCCGCGGCGCGGGCTTCGGGCCCGGAGTGGGGCGGGGGCCGGGAGTGACCGGCGCGGCGGGAGCCGCGGGCCGCTCGGCGGCGGCCGGCTTGGGGGCCGGCGGGCGCGGGGCGGCCGGACGGGCAGCCTGCGCGGGAGAGGGGGCCGCCGGCTTCGCCGGGGCGGCCTTGCGGGCGGGGGCGGACTTGCCGCCTCCGTTGCCCTGCTGGAGGGCGTCCGTCAGCTTACGGACGACGGGCGCTTCGATGGTCGAAGACGCCGAACGGACGAATTCACCGAGTTCTTGGAGCTTGGCCATGACGACCTTGCTCTCAACCCCGAACTCCTTGGCGAGTTCGTATACCCGGACCTTAGCCACTTCGCTCCTTTTAGGTCCGGGTGCGTCCGGACCGTCGCTACTTCATGGGCGTACTCATCGCGTGCTCATCGAGTGCTCATCGCAATCTCGACCTACTTCCAACTCGCGGGGTACCAGGGCCGCGCGGGGGTTCCGCGCGACGCTTCTTACGGTGTTGCCTGCTCAGCAACTGTCGTCTGCTCGACGTACTGGCGCAACGCCTTAATGTCGAGCGCTCCCGGGGCGCGCAACGCCCGCGTGAACGCCCGGCGGCGTACCGCCTGGTCGAGACAGACCAGTGCGGGGTGTACATACGCACCCCGGCCGGGCAGCGTACCGCGAGGATCAGGGACGCACTCGTCCTTGATCGCCACGATGCGCAGCAGATCAGCCTTGGCCGCTCGCTCCCGGCACCCCACACAGGTGCGTTCAGGGCATGCGCGGACGCGTGTCCGGCCAGACACTCTTAAGTCTACCTCCCCGCACCGACCTCACCCCTTTGGGGCAGGCTTCGAACAGTTGCCGCACGGTAACCTGACGTGATCTGAGCGCCCTACGGCTTGGATCTATTCCCCGGCCTGCTCGGTGTCCGGCCGGATGTCGATCCGCCAGCCGGTGAGCCGGGCCGCCAGTCGGGCGTTCTGCCCTTCCTTGCCGATGGCCAGCGACAGCTGGTAGTCGGGCACGGTCACGCGCGCCGAGCGGGCCGCCATGTCCACGACCTCCACCTTGGAGACCCGGGCGGGCGAGAGGGCGTTCGCCACCATCTCGGCCGGGTCGTCCGACCAGTCGACGATGTCGATCTTCTCGCCGTTCAGCTCGCCCATGACATTGCGCACCCGGCCGCCCATGGGGCCGATGCAGGCACCCTTGGCGTTCAGGCCGCTCCGGGTGGACCGGACGGCGATCTTCGTGCGGTGACCGGCCTCACGGGCGATGGCGGCGATCTCGACGGACCCGTCGGCGATCTCCGGCACCTCCAGCGCGAAGAGCTTCTTCACCAGGTTGGGGTGCGTGCGCGAGAGGGTCACGGACGGGCCGCGGACGCCCTTCGCCACTCGTACGACGTACGACCGCAGCCGCATCCCGTGCGGATACGTCTCGCCGGGCACCTGCTCCTGCACCGGGAGGATGGCCTCCAGCTTGCCGATGTCCACGAGCACGTTCTTCGGGTCGCGGCCCTGCTGGACCACGCCGGTGACGATGTCGCCCTCGCGGCCGGCGTACTCACCGAGCGTCGCGTCGTCCTCGGCGTCGCGCAGCCGCTGCAGGATGACCTGCTTGGCGGTGGTGGCGGCGATACGGCCGAAGCCGGACGGGGTGTCGTCGAACTCGCGGGCCTCCTGGCCCTCCTCCAGATCCTCGGGATCCTCCTTCGCCCACACGGTCACATGGCCGGTCTCCCGGTTCAGCTCCACGCGCGCGTGGCGGCGGCTTCCCTCGGTGCGGTGGTAGGCGATGAGGAGGGCCGACTCGATCGCCTCGACCAGCAGGGGGAAGGAGATCTCCTTCTCCCGTACCAAGCCCCGCAGGGCACTCATGTCGATGTCCACGGCTACGCCTCCTCTTCCTTCTCGTTCTTGCTGTCCTTGCGGTTGAACTCGACCTGCACGCGCGCCTTGTCGATCTCGGGGAAGCCGAGTCTGCGGCTGGTGGCCTTGCGGCCCTTGACGCCGGGCACTTCGAGGTCGAGACCCTCGTCGTCGACTTCGAGGATCCGGGCCACCAGCTCTGAGCCCTCGGCCAGTTGGAACCTCACCAGCCGGTCGACGGCACGCACGTAGTGGCGGTGTTCGGTGAGGGCGCGCTCCGCGCCCGGGGTACCCACCTCGAGGGTGTACTCGCCCTCGCCCATCGCGTCGCTCTCGTCGAGCTTCGCCGAGAGCGCGCGGCTCACATCGGCGATCCGGTCCAGATCGGCACCGGTGTCGGAGTCGACGACAACGCGCAGCACCCGCTTGCGTCCGACGGAGTCCACTGCGAGCTCTTCGAGATCCAGGCCCTGGGAGCTGACGAGCGGCTCCAGTAGTTCTCGCAGCCTCTCGCTCTGGGTGGTGCTCATCCGGGTGACTCCTCGGCCGCGTGTGCTGTTGTGGGATGGGTCGCGTGTCTGGTCAAAGGGTATCCGGTCGCAAGGACTGTTGCCGTCCACCTGCGCACGGACGGTGCCGGTGAGTGGTGCCGTCCGATTGCGCGGGTACGGTGATCACGGGCCTGCGATCCGCTGCTGCCGTAACCGCTTTCGTACGAGTTCCCCGAGGACGTCTGCCGTGCCGTACCCCTCGCCGCCGCGCTCCCTCTCGGGACCGCGCAGAAGAACCCTGCTCGCCTCGGTCGCCGGGGCAGCGCTGCTGGTCGGTTGCTCCTCCGGGTCCGAGGACTCGGACGGCGGCAGCAGCGGCAGCCCGTCGCTCGCCGAGCGGGCACGCGCGCGTGCGGCCCGGGACAGTGCGGGGCTGGTGGAGCGGTACGACGCGGTGCTGGCCACCCATCCTGCGCTGGCGGTGCTGGCGGGGCCGCTGCGGGCGGAAACCGTACGGCATGTGGAGGCGTTCGGCGGCGGAACGTCCGGCCCGTCCGGGGCGTCTTCCACGACGTCCGAGGCACCGAAGGACGCGAGCGGGTCGCCGTCGCCGTCCTCGTCCCCGCCGGCCGCCGTGCCCGCGAACGAGCAGGACGCGCTGGCCGACCTCGCCGCCGCCGAACGGGCGCTCGCGGACCGCCGGGCGAAGGCGCTTCTCGACCTGCCGGGCGAACTGGCGCGGCTGCTGGCCTCCGTGGCGGCGGCCGGGGCGGCGCACGCGTACCTGCTGACGGAGGGGGCCAAGTGAGCGAGTCCGGCAAGAAGGACAAGAAGGGCATGACGGAGCAGCTGAAGGCCCTTCAGGCGGCCCTCGCCGCCGAGCACGCGGCGGTGTACGGGTACGGCGTCGTGGGCGGCCGGATCCGCGAGGAACAGCGCTCGGACGCACGCGCGGCGTATGACGCGCACCGGGCGCGGCGGGACGCGCTGGCGCGCGAGGTGCGCGACCTGGACGCCGAGCCGGTCGCCGCGAGCGCCGCGTACGCGCTGCCGTTCCCGGTGCCGGACTCGGCCGCGGCCGTCCGGTTCGCCGCAGGTCTGGAGGACCGGGTGGCCGGGGTGTACTCCGACCTGGTGCGGGCAGCCGAGGGTGAGTTGCGGGGTACGGCGGCCCAGGCGCTGCGGGAGGCGGCGGTGCGGGCGGTGCGCTGGCGGGGCGAGAGCGTAGCCTTCCCTGGGCTCGCCGAGCGGGCGGGCACCGCGTCGGCATCGCCGGCGCCCACCGCCTGACGCCGGCCGGCGAACACGTACGGGCAGTACGGGAAGGGAACGACTCGCGCATGGCTTTCGAACCGCCGCAGCGTCTGGTCAGGGCGCTCGGTGAAGCGGCGCCGGACGGTGACGACTGGTTGGAGAGGCTGCCTGAGGCGGCCCAGCAGGCCGTCGCGCTACGCGAGTTGACCGTCGAGCGGGTACAGCTGCCGGGGGGCCGCAGCAGCCTGGTGGTGCTGGTGCGGCGGGCGGACGGCACCCCCGCCGTGCTGAAGCTGGCGCCACCCCGGGCCCGTCCGCAGAGCGAGCGGGCTGCGCTGGCGCACTGGGGCGGAGTGGGTGCCGTGCAGCTGCTCGACGAGGCCCCGGTCGAGGGTGTGCTGCTGCTGGAGCGGCTGCACCCGGATGTGTCGGTGCGGTCGCTGCCGGAGGCGAAGGCGTTGCTGGAGGCGGCGGGGACGCTGCGGCGGCTGTGGGTCGAGCCGCCCGGCGGCCATCCCTTCGAGACCGTCGCCGAGCGGACGGGGCGGCAGGCCGAGGCGATGCGGGCGACCGCGTCGGGCTTGGGGGACGTTGCGGTGTTGGTCGACGCCGCGTTGGCCGCGCGTGCGGAGTTGTTGGCGGCGCCGCCTGAGGAGCGGCTGCTCCATGGGACGTTTCGGCAGAGCAAGGTTCTCGCCGGTGAGCGGATGCCGTGGCTGGCGGTGGGGCCGGATCCGGTGGTGGGTGAGTGTGCGTTCGATCTGGCTCGGCTGGTGCGGGACCGGGTGGAGGATCTGATCGCCTCGCCTTCGGGGGCGGCGATCACGCGGCGGCGGGTGAAGCGGCTCGCGGAGTCGCTTGAGGTGGACCAGGAACGGCTGCGGGGGTGGACGTTGTTCCGGGCTGTGGAGTCGGGGGTTCGGGCGCGCAGGGTGGGGCGGCCTCGGGATGCTGAACTCTTGCTGGAATTCGCCGGGTGGCTTTGAGGAGCGACGGTTCGTTGCGGGCTGCGGGTGCGTTGTGGCTGGTCGCGCAGTTCCCCGCGCCCCTTAGGTAGGCCGCCTCGCCGTTAGCTTCAGAGCTAGGGCGGGACAGTCTGCCGCTGCTCTGCGGGCTCGTTTGACTGTTCCCATGGGAACCGGTGATCCCCCCGTCATCGGGTAGCCCCACTCGTCCAACGTGATGTGGTCGGGGAGCAGTTCCGCGCACAGGCCGTGGCCCTTGCAGGACGTCCAGTCGATCTCTGTCCGCTGGTCCATGTCAGCCCTCCTGCGGTACCGGCAGCAAAGGCGCGCCGTCCGTCGCCGTGCAGAATCCGCTTGCGTGGGCGTCGAGTTCGCAGCTGAACGTGGTCAGGGCGCTGCGCACCAGGCGGACCGTGCCGTCCGGGTGGTGGCAGGCGCCGCGGCCCTCGACCAGGCCGGCCCAGCGGGCGACGTCGGTGCGGGTGCCGCCCTGCGGGCCGGGGGCGGCCAGGGCGGCGAAGGCGGCGGCGATGCGGGGCAGGCCGTTGAGGCAGGGACCGCACTGGCCGGCCGACTGCAGGGCCAGGTAGCGCAGTACGCGGGCGGTTTCGACGAGCCCGCACCGGTCGGCGGGCAGGGCCGCGAGGACGCCTGCGCCCAAGTGGGCCGAGTCCAGGGCGAGTTGATCGGCCTCGGCGGAAGGGATCCATCTGCCGTGGTAGCCGCCGAGCAGTACGGCGGACATGCCGTCCAGGGGCAGCAGGCGGTGCAGCGGCATACCGAACGGGGCTTCCACGACCCGGGGTTCACGTCCTGGCACACGCACCGTGCACAGGGCGCTGCCGGGCTGGGCCGGGGTGCCTGCGGAGCGGAACCAGTCGGCGCCGTAGCGGGCGACGAGGGCGAGGTGGGCGAGGGTCTCGACGTTCTGGACCAGCGTCGGGGCACGATGGACGCCGCGTTCACGGACCGGCGGGTCCTGGTACGTGGGCAGGGCCGCGCCTCCGGAGACGTACCGGGCGAGGGCCGAGGACTCGCCCGACAGGAACCGTCTGGGGAGACGTACGACCCGGACGGGAACGGGGTCACCGCGTCGCTGGGTCAGGGCCGACTCCAGATAGGACGCGCCGTCCTCCACCGCGAGGTGGGCCTCGCCCGCGCCGACCGCGGCGGCCGCCAACTGCACGCCGTCCAGGACGAGATGGGGTGACAGGCGCAGCAGGGTCCTGTCCTTGCGGCTCGCGGGCTCGCCCTCGGCGCCATTGGCCACGACGACGGGCGTACGGCCCGTGCGGCGGCCCGCCTCGGCCACCGAGAGCAGCTTGCGGTGGACCGGGAACGCGGCTCCCCCGCGACCGGTGAGGCCGGACTCGGCGACGGTGCGCAGGAGGTCGATGGGGGCGCTGTGCGGCAGCGGGCCGTGGCGTTGTGCGTGTGTGGGGAGGTCGGCGGGAGTGCCGCCGGGGGAGAGCAGCCGGGGGGACATATGGACGTCGGTGCGGGTCATGGTCATGGTCGGGCTCCTTCGGCCGCGCGGAGCAGGGCGGCGGGGGTGCGGCGGGCGGCGCGGGCGCAGTGGGCGACGCGGATGCCTCCCGCGGTGAGCACGGCAGCCACGCAGGTGATCGTCAGCCAGGTCATCCAGTCGGTTCCGGTGTCCGTGCCGATGCCGATGCCGTGGATCAGGGCGACGGGCCAGGAGGCGTAGGCCAGCCAGTGCACGGCCCGCCAGGTGCGGCGGCCGACGCGTTCCCGCAGAAGGCTGGTGACCAGGACCGCGAGCATCAGGTCGAGGGCGACCGTGCCGAGGCCGAGCCACAGGGGCTGGTAGGCGGAGGCGAAGGGGACGAGGACGTCGAGGGCGGTGATGCCGACATAGCTGTCGAACACGGCGAACGCGATGTGCAGGGCCAGGAACGCGGTGGCCGAGAGGGAGAGGGCGCGGTGGAGGGAGACGGTGCCGAAGCGGGGCAGGCCGGGGAGGCGGGTGCGCAGGCGTACCGCGATGCCGAGCAGGACGACCACCGTGAACAGGACCAGGCAGACGGCTCCGGTGGCTCTGTTGGCGTACCAGAGGGTCTCGGAGGTCATGCGGCCGCCTTCATCGGGGCGGGGGCGGCGGAGGTCGGCCAGCTCGGCGTCGTGACCACCAGGCCTTCCTGGCCGACCAGCCGGGCCGCGAGGCCCTGCCCGGTCAGCCGGCGCTCCGCGCCCGCCCCCTTCACCAGCGCCGCCGTGCTCGCCGCGTT
This sequence comes from Streptomyces sp. NPDC057623, assembly GCF_042800355.1. NCBI lineage: Bacteria > Bacillati > Actinomycetota > Actinomycetes > Kitasatosporales > Streptomycetaceae > Streptomyces > Streptomyces sp. NPDC057623. Next base: position 92,137 of record NZ_JBHVGZ010000016.1, on the reverse strand, counting down.
GGCGTCGGCGCAGGTGGCCGCCGCCACCGTGACCGTGCGCCAGGCCGAGCGGACGGGCAGGCCGGTGCGCGGGTCGACGATGTGGTGCAGGGCGTGTCCGTCGCGGCGCCAGGTGCGGGCCGCCGTGCCGGAGGTGGCGAGGCCGCCGCTGTGCAGGCCGACCGTGGTGTACGGCCCTTGCGTGGGCGGCTCGTCCACCGGGCCCGTGACGTCCTGGACGCGGATCCGCCAGCCGCCCGCCGGGGGTTCGCCCGCGACGGCCGTGTCGCCGCCGAGGCTCACCAGCACTCCGCAGCCGGCCGCTTCGGCGAGCATCGCGGCAGCCCGGTCGGCCGCCCACGCCTTGGCCGTGGCGCCCAGGTCCAGGCGGACGCCGGCCGGGACGGTCACCGTGCCGCTCGCGCGGTCCAGCTTCACCTGACGCCAACCGGGAGCGTGCCGCACGGTCAGGCGTACCGGCCGGTCGTCCTCGCGGACCAGGGTGAAGTCACGGTCGTAGCCGATCGCCTCCATCGCCGAGCCGACCGTCGGATCGACGGCTCCGTCTGTCGCCCCGGCGGCGCGCAGGGCGACCGCCAGGGCCTCGGCGAGCAGCGGGCTGACCCGGACGGGGCGGCCCGCCGCGGCGTTGAGGGCGGTGAGTTCCGAGTCGGGGCGGAAGCGGCTGCAGGCGGCGTCGAACTCGGCCAGATACCGGGCCAGGAGCAGGTTGCAGGAGTCCAGCACTACCGGGTCGGTGACGACCAGCCGGACGCTCGTGCCGAGGGCGCGCCACTCGGCGGCGGCGGTCGTACGCGGCGCTGTGCTCATCACGACGCCCCCGAGGTGGAGTCGGCGGAGCCGGTGCCGGAGGAGGTGAGGCCGTCGGACGAGGGCTGGAGGGAGGAGGCGCCGCTCGCTCCGGTCGAGTCGCTCGAACTCACCGACGTGGAGCTGTCGTCGGCCGATCCGCTCGACGAGGTGGAGGTGCCGGTGTCGCCGCTCGCTGTCGTGGCGGCGTTCGTCCCCATCGTGCTGATCAGGGCGAACACCCCGGCGGCGGCCGCGAGCGTGATCGCCGTCGCGGCGACCGCTGCGCGTCGTGCCCCTCTGCGGACCGCTGCCGCGGCACCCCGTTCCCTGGTACGCAAGACCGTTCCCCTCCCGTAGTGACGCTGTGTCACGTCCTACGGTCGGGGAACGGCCTGAGGGAAAGCTGTGAGGCGCCTTCAGGTCCCCGGAGAAGATTCTGAGGGGTTCCTTATAAGGCGCCTGCGGTACGGCTACGCCGTCAGGCGGGCGATCGCCTCGTCCACCGTCAGCTCCTCGCGCTCACCGGTCCTGCGGTCCTTGAGCTCGACGACACCTTCGGCGGCGCGCCGCCCGGCCACCAGGATCTGGGGTACGCCGATCAGCTCCGAATCAGTGAACTTCACGCCCGGCGAGACGCCCGCCCGGTCGTCGCACAGGACGCGCAGGCCGGCGGCCGACAGCTTCTCGGAGACGTCGAGGGCGAGTTCGGTCTGGAGGGCCTTGCCCGCGGCGACCACGTGGACGTCGGCCGGGGCGACCTCGGCGGGCCAGCACAGGCCCTTGTCGTCGGCGGTCTGCTCGGCGAGGGCCGCGACCGCGCGGGAGACGCCGACGCCGTAGGAGCCCATGGTCACGCGGACCGGCTTGCCGTTCTGGCCGAGGACGTCGAGCTTCAACGCATCCGCGTACTTGCGGCCCAGCTGGAAGATGTGGCCGATCTCGATGGCGCGGTCGAGCTTGAGGCCGGTGCCGCACTTCGGGCAGGGGTCGCCCTCCTGGACGACCACGACGTCGACGTACTCGCCGACCTCGAAGTCACGGCCCGCGACGACGTTCCTGGCGTGCGTGGCGTCCTTGTTGGCGCCGGTGATCCAGGAGGTGCCGGGGGCCACCCGCGGGTCGGCGATGTACTTGACCTTCTCGCCCAGGCCCTGCGGGCCGACGTAGCCGCGGACCAGGTCCGGGCGGCCAGCGAAGTCCGCCTCGGTGACCATCTCGACGACGGCCGGCGCGAAGTGCGCCTCGACCTTGTCCATGTCGACCTCGCGGTCGCCGGGGACGCCGACCGCCACGATCTCGCCGTCGACCTTCACCAGGAGGTTCTTCAGGGTGGCGGAGGCGTGGACGCCGAGGTGGGCGGCGAGGGTCTCGATGGTCGGGGTGTCCGGGGTGGGGATCTCCTCGAGCGCGGCCACGCCGTCGGCGTCCACCGGCTTCAGCTCGTACGAGATCGCCTCGGTGTTGGCCGCGAAGTCGCAGTTCGGGCAGTCCGCGAAGGTGTCCTCACCAGCGCCGGCCGGGGCGAGGAACTCCTCCGACTTGGAGCCGCCCATCGCGCCGGCGGTGGCAGCGCAGATGCGGTAGTCCAGGCCGAGGCGCGCGAAGATCTTCTGGTACGCCTCGCGGTGCAGGGCGTAGGACTTCGCGAGGCCCTCGTCCTCGGTGTCGAAGGAGTAGGAGTCCTTCATCAGGAACTCGCGGCCGCGCAGGATGCCGGCCCGCGGACGGGCCTCGTCACGGTACTTGTGCTGGATCTGGTAGAGGATGACCGGCAGGTCCTTGTAGGAGGACGCCTGGTCCTTCACCAGCAGGGTGAAGATCTCCTCGTGGGTCGGGCCGAGGAGGTAGTCGCCGCCCCTGCGGTCCTTGAGGCGGAAGAGTTCCTGGCCGTACTCGTCCCAGCGGCCCGTCGCGTCGTACGGCTCACGCGGCAGCAGCGCGGGGAGCAGCACCTCCTGGGCGCCGATCGCGTCCATCTCCTCGCGGACGATGCGCTCCACGTTGGCGAGGACCCGCTTACCGAGGGGCAGCCACGACCAGATACCGGCCGCGGTGCGGCGGACGTAGCCGGCCCGGACGAGCAACTTGTGGCTGAGGACCTCGGCGTCCGCCGGGTCGTCGCGCAGCGTCTTCGCCATCAACTGGGACATGCGCTGGACCGGTGCGTTCGCCATGGTTCTCGTACTCCTGCTGGTTTGGGTTATGGCAGGAGGTTAGCCGGGGGGTACGGGGCGGTGGAAATCGGTTGGGGGCCGCCTGCCCCTACCGGCGGCGCAGCGGAAGAGGGGCGCCCATCACGGCGTACGGCTTGGGGGCGCTCGGGAACAGGACCTGGCGGGCGAGGTCCTGGTAGCCGAGGGAGCGGTAGAGGCCGCGGGCCGGGCTTTCGACGTCGATCGCCGAGAGGATCGAGCGGGGTTCGGCGGCGGCGTCCGTGATCGTGGTGATGAGGGAACGGCCCACGCCGCGGTTCTGGTACTGCGGGAGGACGTGGAGTTCGGTGATGACGAAGGAGTTGTCGAGCCAGTCGTCGTAGGCCTGGGCCCGCAGGTACGGCTCCACGACGGTGGACCACCAGTGCATGCGGTCGTTGGGCATGCCGTACACGAATCCGACGAGGCGCTGCGCCGAGGTCGCGCCGAGGGCCCTCGCTCCTGGGTACGTCATGTGACGCAGGACGATCTGGCGCCGCACCGCCACCTCGTCGGCGCCCAGGCCGAAGGCGACGGCTTGCACTGCGAGGGCCTCGTCGACTCGGGATGAGAGGTCCAGGGGGCCGATCACGATGTCGTCTGGTCGGCGGCGGTGTCCGTGACCGGGAAGGCGCATGTGGGGAGCGTACAGGGGACCACAGGTTGTCGGCCGAGCGCAGGTCGTGGGGCTGGTCGCGCAGTTCCCCGCGCCCCTGAGGGTGTTTCAGAACAGGACGCTCATGAAGGCGCCGACCTCTTGGAAGCCCACCCTGGTGTACGTCCGCCGCGCCGCCGTGTTGAAGTCGTTGACGTAGAGGCTGACGACCGGGGCGACGTCCGCCAGGGCGTAGCGGAGTACTGCCGCCATGCCGGGCGCCGCGAGGCCCTGGCCCCGGTACTCGGGGGCCACCCACACCCCCTGGATCTGGCAGGCGCGGTCGGTCGCGGCACCGATCTCCGCCTTGAAGGCGACCTTGCCGTTCTGGTCGAGGCGGGCGAAGGACCGGCCGGAGCCGACGAGTTCGGCGACCCGGGCCTGGTAGAGCAGGCCGCCGTCGCCCGCGAGGGGCGATACGCCGACCTCCTCGGTGAACATCGCCACGCACGCCGGCATGATCGTCTCCATCTCGTCCTTGCGGATACGACGGACGTACGGATCCGGGGTGATGTCGGCCGGCATGCGGTCGGTGACCATGAGGGGCTGGTGGGCGCGGACCTCGCGGGCCGGGCCCCAGCTGGGTTCCAGCAGGCGCCACAGCTGGGCGGTGGCCTCGGAGGGGCCGACGATGGAGGAGCAGCGGCGGCCGGCGCGGCGGGCTCGGTCGGCGAAGGCCCGTACCGCTCGTGGGCCCGCGCAGATCGGGACGAGGTTGGCGCCCGCGTAGCAGAGGGAGGTCAGCATGCCGCCCTCGTACCAGCCCCACATCTCGCCGCCGAGACGCCACGGGTCGAGGCCGGCGACCTGGACCCGGGATGTCACGAAGGCGTTCGCCACCGGCTCGCTGTCGAGGACGGCGAGCGCGGCGTCCAGGTCGCTCGGTTCGAGGACCCGGGAGGTGGTCTGGGTCAACACGTACGGGGCCTCACGCTGGGGTTCTGCTGGTCCCCGCACTGTACCTGCGGAAGCTGAGCCACGCCGCCCCGTGGCTGCGCCGCTGCGCCGGGTGCCCATGAGCTCGGGTGGTGCGGTGGGTTGGCGGCTGCGGGTCGTGCGGGGCTGGTCGCGCAGTTCCCCGCGCCCCTGGAGGGCCTGCGGCCCTCAAGCCGACGGCGGGTGCGGGTCGTGTGGGGGCGGTCGCGCAGTTCCCCGCGCCCCCGAAGGGCCTGCGGCCCTCCCGCACCCGTGGGGCGGGGAGTGTCCTCAGCCCGCCACCGAGATCGACGGCTCGCCGCTTGCCACGCCGTCCGCCTCCATCTGTTCGGCCAGCTTCATGGCCTCTTCGATGAGGGTCTCGACGATCTTGGACTCGGGGACGGTCTTGATGACCTCGCCCTTGACGAAGATCTGGCCCTTGCCGTTGCCGGAGGCGACGCCGAGGTCGGCCTCGCGGGCCTCGCCGGGGCCGTTCACCACACAGCCCATGACGGCCACCCGCAGGGGGACCTCCATGCCGGTCAGGCCCGCCGTGACCTCCTCGGCCAGCTTGTAGACGTCGACCTGGGCACGACCGCACGACGGGCAGGAGACGATCTCCAGGCCGCGCTGCTTGAGGTTCAGGGACTCCAGGATCTGGTTGCCGACCTTGACCTCCTCGACCGGCGGGGCCGAGAGGGAGACGCGGATCGTGTCGCCGATGCCCTGGGAGAGCAGCGCGCCGAAGGCGACGGCCGACTTGATCGTGCCCTGGAAGGCGGGCCCCGCCTCCGTGACACCGAGGTGCAGCGGGTAGTCGCACTGGGCGGCGAGCTGGCGGTAGGCCTCGACCATCACGACCGGGTCGTTGTGCTTGACGGAGATCTTGATGTCCCGGAAGTCGTGCTCCTCGAAGAGCGACGCCTCCCACAGGGCGGACTCGGCCAGCGCCTCGGGCGTCGCCCTGCCGTACTTCTGGAGGAGGCGCCGGTCCAGCGAGCCCGCGTTCACGCCGATGCGGATCGGAGTGCCGTGGTCCTTGGCGGCCCGCGCGATCTCCTTGACCTTGTCGTCGAACTGCTTGATGTTGCCGGGGTTGACGCGGACCGCGGCGCACCCGGCCTCGATGGCGGCGAACACGTACTTCGGCTGGAAGTGGATGTCCGCGATCACCGGGATCTGCGACTTGCGGGCGATGGTCGAGAGGGCGTCGGCATCGTCCTGCGTGGGGCAGGCCACCCGCACGATCTGGCAGCCGGAGGCCGTGAGCTCGGCGATCTGCTGGAGGGTGGCGCCGATGTCCGACGTACGGGTCGTCGTCATGGACTGGACCGAGACCGGGGCGTCGCCGCCCACCGCCACCGTCCCGACCTGGATCTGCCTGCTCTTGCGGCGCTCGGCGAGCTTGGTCGGAACGGACGGCATGCCGAGAGAAATCGCAGTCATGTGCTGTGCAACCCCAAGTCGTGGATCAAGGTCTGGTCCCGTCAGCGGCGTCAGCAGCGGGCCCCAGGCTTCGAGATTACGGCACCGCGCCTCACCCCAGCACTCCCCCACCTCGAACACACTCGGCGGGGGGACTCCCATGGCCCGTAAACCCACTCAATGGAAGACGGCCCGGGACAGATGATCCCGGGCCGTCTCGAACACCGTGTGTCTAGGAGATTCTGACCGGGTTGACGACGTCCGCGACCAGTACGAGAAGCGTGAAGCAGACGAAGATTCCCGCCACCACGTACGCCACCGGCATCAGCTTCGCCACATCGAACGGGCCCGGGTCCGGGCGGCGCAGCACCTTCGCCACGTTGCGGCGCAGCGACTCCCACAGGGCGCCCGCGATATGGCCGCCGTCGAGCGGCAGCAGCGGGAGCATGTTGAAGAGGAACAGGGAGAGGTTGAAGCCGGCCAAGAGGAAGACGAAGGTGGCCAGCTGCTGCGACGCCGGGATGTCCAGTGTCGCGATCTCGCCGCTGACCCTGGCCGCGCCGACGATGCCCATCGGGGAGTCCGGCTCGCGCGGGCCGTCGCCGAAGGCCGCGTCCCACAGCGCGGGGATCTTGGTGGGCAGGGCCACCAGCGAGTCGACGGCCTCGCCGACCCGGTCGGTCATCCAGGTCACCGAGTCGCCGAAGTCCTGTTTGACGACGCCGGTGGCGGCGCTGAAGCCCAGGAAGCCGGCCTGGACGTAGTCGTCCTTGACGTACGCCCCGCTGGCGTCCTTCCTCACGACCCAGTTGGTGGCGATCTTCGCGTGCAGGGTCAGTTCCTCGCCCTTGCGGTCGACGACGATCGGGACGTCCTTGCCGGCGCTGTCGCGGATGAGGTCGGAGAGAGTGTTCCAGTCCTCGGTGCGTACCCCGCCGAAGGAGACGATCTTGTCGCCGGCCTTCATGCCGGCGACCGCGGCGGGGGACCTGTCGTCGGACGCCTTGCAGTCCTCGCGGTTCTCCTTCTGGTCGATGACGCACTGGGAGACCGAGCTGACCGTGGTGGTCTGCTGCTGGATGCCGAAGCCCATCAGCACGGTGAGGAACAGGCCGATCGCGAGGACGAGGTTCATGAAGGGGCCCGCGAACATCACGATGACCCGCTTCCACGGCTTGCGCGTGTAGAAGAGGCGGGTCTCGTCACCCGGCTTGAGCTCCTCGAACGCGGCCGAGCGGGCATCCTCGATCATGCCGCGCCAGGGTGAGGTCGAGCGGGCTTCGAGGCGTCCGTCGGGGCCCGGCGGGAACATGCCGATCATGCGGATGTAGCCGCCGAACGGGATCGCCTTGACGCCGTACTCGGTGTCGCCCTTCCTCCGCGACCAGATGGTCGGGCCGAAGCCGACCATGTACTGCGGCACGCGGATGCCGAACAGCTTGGCCGTGGACAGGTGGCCCAGCTCGTGCCAGGCGATCGAGAAGAGCAGCCCGACCGCGAACAGCACTATGCCGAGGATGAACATCAGGGTCGTCATGCACGGGCCTCCGCCGTGTGTGCTGCCAGTTCCTGTGCCCGGCTGCGGGCCCAGGTCTCCGCTTCGAGGACGTCCGCGACCGTCAGGGAAGTTCCCGACGGCGGGGTGCCGTGCTCCTCCACCACCCGTGTCACGGTCTCCATGATCCCGTTGAACGACAGCGCGCCGGCCCGGAAGGCCTCCACGCACTCCTCGTTGGCCGCATTGAACACCGCGGGTGCCGTGCCCGCGAGCTCTCCGACGTGGCGCGCCAGGTTGACCGACGGGAACGCGTCGTTGTCGAGCGGGAAGAACTCCCAGGTCGACGCCTTGCTCCAGTCGAAGGCGGGGGCGGCGTCGGGGATGCGTTCGGGCCAGCCGAGGCCGATGGCGATCGGCCCGCGCATGTCGGGGGGCGTCGCCTGGGCGATCGTGGATCCGTCCGTGAACTCAACCATCGAGTGAACATACGACTGGGGATGCACGACCACCTCAATGCGGTCGAAGGAAATGTCGTAGAGCAGGTGCGCCTCGATGACCTCCAGGCCCTTGTTGACCAGGGTCGCGGAGTTGATCGTGATGACCGGGCCCATCGCCCAGGTGGGGTGGGCCAGGGCGTCCTCGACGGTCACGTCCGCCAGCTCGGCCTTCGTACGGCCGCGGAAGGGGCCGCCGGACGCCGTCACGACCAGCTTGCGTACGTCCGCGCGCGAGCCGGACGCCAGCGCCTGGAACAGGGCGGCGTGCTCGGAGTCGACGGGGATGATCTGTCCGGGCTTGGCGAGGGCCTTGACCAGCGGGCCGCCGACGATCAGGGACTCCTTGTTGGCGAGCGCGAGCGTGCGGCCCGCCTCCAGGGCGGCGAGGGTGGGCGCCAGCCCGATGGAGCCGGTGATGCCGTTCAGGACGGTGTGGCAGTCGGAGGCGGCGACCTGGGTGGCCGCCTCCGGGCCGGCCAGGATCTCGGGGAGCGGCTCCCCCGTGCCGTACTGGGCGGCGAGTGCCTCGCGCAGGGCCGGTACGACGTCCTCGCGGGCGACCGCGACGGTCCGTGCCTTCAGCCGGTACGCCTGCTCGGCGAGGAGGGCGACCCGGCCGCCGTTGGCGGACAGGGCGGTGACCCGGAACCGGTCGGGGTTGCGCAGCACGAGGTCGATGGCCTGGGTGCCGATCGAGCCGGTGGAGCCGAGGATCACCACGTCCTTGGGGCCGTCGCCCGCTACGGCGTCGTAGACCAGGTGGGGGTCGGCGAGGGGGGCTGGACTGTCGCTCATTCCCCCATTGTGGCCGTAAGGGATGCCCGGGAGGACAGGGCATCCCCATCCGGCGGGTAACAGGATGGTGAGGGGTCGCTGCGCGCAGTGACCCCTCACCAGGACGTCACCTGATCGGGCGGTGCACGTTCTCCCGCTCGCTCGGGCCCGGTGTCGCGTCGGCGATCCACGGGGCGCCGTCGTCCGACGGGTCGACGATGCCCTGCTCCAGCCACTCGTACGTGCCCGACATCACGCCCTTGACCACCTTGCGGTCGAGGTCGTCGGTGTTGGACCACAGGCGCCCGAAGAGCTCCTCGATCCGCAGCCGGGCCTGCTGACAGAAGGCGTCGGCGAGCTGGTAGGCCTCGCGGCCGTGCTCGCCCTGGCCGCGCAGGTGCTCGGCGCGGACACAGACGGCGCTCATGGCGAACAGCTCGGCGCCGATGTCGACGATCCGGCCGAGGAAGCCCTGCTTGGTCTCCATGCGGCCCTGCCAGCGGGACATGCCGTAGAAGGTGGAGCGGGCGAGTTTGCGGGACGTGCGTTCGACGTAGCGAAGGTGCGGGGAGAGGTCGACGCCGCGTTTGAACTCACCGTACGAATACGGCAGTTGTCCCTGGCCGGCGACCAGCTTCGGCAGCCACTTGGCGTAGAAGACGCCGGCGTTCGCGCCCGCCTTCGCCTTGTCCTGGAGGGACTTGTCGGGGTCGATGAGATCGCCGGCGACCGAGAGGTGGGCGTCGACGGCCTCGCGGGCGATCAGCAGGTGCATGATCTCCGTCGAGCCCTCGAAGATGCGGTTGATGCGCAGGTCGCGCAGGACCTGCTCGGCGGGGACCGCGCGCTCGCCGCGGGCCCGCAGCGACTCGGCGGTCTCGAAGCCGCGCCCGCCGCGGATCTGGACGAGTTCGTCGGCGATGAGCCAGCCCATCTCGGAGGCGTACAGCTTGGCGAGGGCGCCTTCGATGCGGATGTCGTTGCGGTCCTCGTCGGCCATCTGCGAGGCCAGGTCGGTGACGGCCTCCAGGGCGAAGGTGGTGGCCGCGATGAAGGAGATCTTCGCGCCGACGGCCTCGTGGGCGGCGAGCGGCTTGCCCCACTGCTCACGCGCCGCGGACCACTCGCGGGCGATCTTCAGGCACCACTTGCCGGCCGCGACGCAGGACGCGGGCAGCGACAGCCGTCCGGTGTTCAGCGTGGTGAGCGCGATCTTCAGGCCGGCGCCCTCGGGGCCGATGCGGTTGGCGGCGGGGACACGGACCTGGTGGAAGCGGGTGACGCCGTTCTCGATGCCGCGCAGGCCCATGAAGGCGTTGCGGTTCTCGACGGTGATGCCGGGCGAGTTGGTCTCGACGACGAAGGCGGTGATGCCGCCCTTGTGGCCCTCGGATTTCGGCACGCGGGCCATGACGACGAGGAGGTCGGCGACCACGCCGTTGGTCGTCCACAGCTTGACCCCGTCGAGGACGTAGTCTCCCCCACTCTCGAATTCGCTCGAGCGGGAGGGGCCCCCATCATCCGGTACGGCGGTGGTGGCGAGGCGCGCCGGGTCGGAGCCCACGTCGGGCTCGGTCAGCAGGAAGGCGCTGATGTCGGTGCGGGCGCAGCGCGGCAGGAACCGTTCCTTCTGCTCCGGGGTGCCGAACAGCTTCAGCGGCTGCGGTACGCCGATCGACTGATGGGCGGAGAGCAGGACGCCGATCGCCGGGGAGGCCGAGCCGGCCAGGGTGAGGGCCTTGTTGTAGTAGACCTGGCCGAGGCCGAGGCCGCCGTACTTGGTGTCGATCTTCATGCCGAAGGCGCCGAGTTCCTTGAGCCCGTCGATCACGTCGTCGGGGATGCGGGACTCGCGCTCGATGAGGGCGCCGTCGACCTTGGTCTCGACGAAGTCACGCAGCTTGGCGAGGAACTCCTCGCCGCGCTGGGCGGCCTCGTCGGTGGGCATCGGGTGGGGGTGGATGAGGTCGAGGCGGAAGCGGCCGAGGAAGAGTTCCTTGGCGAAGCTGGGCTTGCGCCATTCCTGCTGCCGGGCCGCCTCCGCCACTTGGCGTGCCTCACGCTCAGTGACAGTGGGCTTCGTGGGTGCTGCGGACATGAGGCTCACCTCGCCGCGAATCGGGATCTTGGGCCGTTTGGTTACCGACGGGTGCTACCCGATCGTATGTACCCGATTACGGACGACCCCACCACCCTGCGCGCGTCCGTTCAGCCGATGTCGACGGAGTACGCCCTGGTGTCCAGGCGGCCGGTGCCCTTGAACACCTCGGTGCCGGACTCGATGCCGGAGACGTACTTGTCGTTGCCGAGCAGGTTGCGCCGAACGAGTGCCTGCGTGAAGTCGTCGAGGTTCAGCGTGGCCTTGGTGGTGTTGGCGCGGCGGACGAAGGAGTGGACCTTCCAACCGATGTCGCCCTCGTAGATGTCCCACACGGCGCCGCCCAGGCTGACGCTGCCGTACTTGGTGCCCAGCGGGCCCGCGCCGCCCTGGCGGTTGAGCCAGATCATGATCTCGTCGGTGGGCTGGTCCTGCCAGTCCGCGGTGTTCTTGGTGTGCAGCCAGAGGTCGTAGGCGACGTTCATGGTGCCGGGATCGGAGCTGACCGAGAACTCCCAGCTCGTCCGCACCGGCTTGCGGTCGCCGACGCGGACCGGCAGGCCGGTGGTCGCCTTGTCGACCTTCCAGCCCCAGTGCCAGCCGAGGACGGTGGACGCGTACGACTTCACATCCTCGTCCTTGCCGGTACTGCTGTTGGCCAGGCTGTAGTTCGTGCCCCAGGAGATCGTCGAGCCCGACCGGGAGTTGTCCCACACGCACTGGGTGCCGGTGTACTTCCCCTCGTTCCAGAGGTTGTTGTTCACGTAGTACTTGCCGAGCGTGATCGTGTCGAAGGCCGCGCACTTCTTGCCCGACTCGTCCGCCCGGGCGACGGTGACACCGGCGGCGGCCGCGAGGGCGACCGCGGCGGAGACGAGGGTCTTCGCCTTCTTGGACAGGCGGGGGCGGCGGTGCTGCATGGGGGACGGTCCTTCCGGGGGGGTGGATCGCTTACGCCCCTCAGTGGTCGCGGAGCCGCCGCAGGTTGCCGCCGGTCAGCGCGCCTCGGCCCGCCCCGGTCCATGGCCCCCCGCGACCGGTCGTGGTAGGCAGGGACCGAGCCCGCCGGGCCGTCCGCCGAGGACTCCGCTGTCCCGCGGAAATAGGAATCGAAGCGCTTCGACAACCTATGGACACCCACCCCCGGTGGAGCTACTGTCGAACCACCCTCACACCCGCCCCTGTACGTAGCGCGCACTGTCGAAGCGCTTCACAAAGCTTGGAGAGCTGGATGGTCACCCTCGCCGAGGTCGCCCAGCACGCCGGAGTCTCGGCGAGCACGGTGAGCTATGTCCTCAGTGGCAAGCGGTCCATCTCCGCGACCACCCGGACGCGGGTCGAGCAGAGCATCCGCGAACTCGGCTACCACCCGAACGCGGGCGCCCGCGCCCTGGCCAGCAGCAGGTCGAACATCATCGCGCTGATGATCCCGCTGCGCACCGACATGTATGTGCCGGTGATGATGGAGATCGCCATAGCCGTGGCCACCACGGCCCGTACGCACGGCTACGACGTCCTGCTGCTGACCGGCGAGGAGGGTCCCGACGCCGTGCGCCGGGTCACCGGCAGCGGGCTGGCCGACGCGATGATCCTGATGGACGTGCAGCTGGACGACGAGCGGCTGCCGTTGCTGCGCGGCACCGACCAGCCGTCCGTGCTCATCGGGCTGCCCGCGGATACGACCGGGCTGACCTGCGTCGACCTCGACTTCAAGGCGACCGGCGCGCTGTGTGTGGAACATCTGGCGATGCTGGGGCACCGCGACATCGCTGTCATAGGAGAGGCCCCGGCCGTCTACGAGCGGCACACCGGTTTCGCCGAGCGCACCCTCGACGGGCTGCGGCTGCGCGCCCAGGAGCTGGGGATGCGGCTGCTGCACCGGCCGTGCGAGGGCGGGTACGACGCGATGGCCGTCACCCTCGCCCGGATCCTCGACGAGCGTCCGGGCACCACGGGGTTCGTCGTGCAGAACGAGTCGGCGGTCGAGCCGCTGCTCGCCCTGCTGCGTCAGCAGGGCCGTGCCGTGCCCGAGGACGTGTCGGTGGTCGGCGTCTGCCCCGACCAGGTCGCCGTCCAGGCCTCGGTGCGGCTGACCTCGGTCTCCATTCCCGCGCAGGAGATGGGCCGGCACGCCGTGGAGCAGCTGGTCGCCAAGCTGGAGGGACGCGGGAGCGACGAAGTCGTGCTGATCGCCCCCGAGCTGACGATCCGGGCGAGCACGGGCCCGGCGCCGTCCGCCACCCACTGACGCCGTCTCCGTCCCGTTCACTCACCGTGCCCTCCCGGGCACCCCCCTGTCCACAACCCGTCTGCACCCGACGCCCTCTTCAGGAGCGCCCCCGTGAATCACTCAGACTTGCCTCGCGATGTTCGCGCCGGCCATCCCGGCGGACCTGCGTCTCTGCTGGGGGTCCGGGGGTCGTCCCCCGGGAAGACACAGCAGCCTGCCGAAAACCAGCCCCAGCCAGGCACGGTCAGCCTCGCGCAGTCGTCCCCGACCATCGGCACGTTCCGTGAGCGGGACGGTGCGCTGGAGTGGAGCGGCCGCCAGGAGACCGTACGGGTCGAGCCGTGGGGTCCGGACGCGGTGCGGGTCCGTGCCCGGCTCGGCGGTCCCGTCCTGGACGGACTGCCCGGCGCGCTGCTGGAGTCCGCCCCGGCGACCGAGTCCACCGTCAAGATCGAGGACGGTGTGGGGGTACTGACCGTCGGCGCGCTGACCGTCGAGGTCGACGCCGAGGGCCTGATCCGGTTCCTGCGCACCGAGGACGGCGAGGAGGTGCTCGCTGAGGAGCGCGCCCACTTCTGGTGGCCGGGCTCGCGGCTCTACACGGCCGTCGGCAACGGCTACCACCGTCTGGAGCAGCGCTTCGCCGCCTACGAGGACGAGAAGCTGTACGGCCTCGGCCAGCACCAGCACGGCCGGTTCGACCAGAAGGGCCTGGTCCTCGACCTGGTCCAGCGCAACGCCGAGGTGGGCATCCCGGTCCTGGCCTCCAGCCGGGGCTACACCCTGCTGTGGAACAACCCGGCGATCGGCCGCGTGGAGCTCGCGCACAACGGCACCCGCTGGGTCGCCGACTCGGCCCGTCAGCTCGACTACTGGATCACCGCGGGCACTCCGGCCGACGGCCAGCGCCGCTACAGCGCGGTGACCGGCCGCACCCCGATGCTGCCGGAGTGGGCGGCGGGCTTCTGGCAGTGCAAGCTGCGCTACCGCACCCAGGACGAACTCCTCGCCGTGGCGCGGGAGTACAAGCGCCGGGGCCTGCCCATCGACGTCATCGTCTGCGACTTCTTCCACTGGACCCACCTGGGCGAGTGGAAGTTCGACCCGAAGGAGTGGCCGGACCCGGCGGCGATGGTGCGCGAGCTGGAGGAACTCGGCATCAAGCTCGTCGTGTCCGTCTGGCCGTCGGTCTCCCCGCTCTCCGAGAACCACCCGGTCATGGAGCAGCGCGGCTACTTCATCGGCACCCAGTACGGGCCGATGGCGCACGCCGACTGGCCGGACAAGGAGGTCGCCTCGACGGTCCAGGTGGCGTTCTACGACGCCACGAACCCCGAGGCCCGCGAGTTCGTGTGGTCGAAGGTGAAGCAGAACTACCTCGACCGGTACGGCATCACGGCCTTCTGGCTGGACGCCTGCGAGCCGGAGCTGAAGCCGGGCTTCCAGGAGAACCTGCGCTACTGGACGGGTCCGGGCCTGGAGGTCGGCAACATCTACCCGGCCGAGAACGCCCGCACCTTCTACGAGGGCCTGCGCGCGTCCGGCGAGGAGGAGATCGTCACCCTCAACCGCTCGGCCTGGGCGGGCAGCCAGCGCTACGGCGCCGCCCTGTGGTCGGGCGACATCGGCACCGACTTCCCGACCCTGCGGCGCCAGATCGCGGCCGGCCTCAACACCGCGCTGTCCGGCATCCCCTGGTGGAACACGGACATCGGCGGCTTCCACGGCGGCGACCCGGACGACCCGGCCTACCGCGAGGTGATGGTCCGCTGGTTCCAGTTCGGCGCCCTGTCCCCGCTGATGCGCCTGCACGGCTTCCGCGACCCGGGCATGCCGCTCGGCCCGGACATGACCGGCGGTCCGAACGAGGTGTGGTCGTACGGCGAGGAGGCCGGCGCGATCCTGGAGAAGTACCTGCGGCTGCGCGAGCGCCTGAAGCCGTACGTCCTCCAGGTCATGCGCGAGGCCCACGAGGAGGGCCTGCCGGTGATGCGGCCGCTGTTCCTGGAGTTCCCCGAGGACCGGGCGGCCTGGTCGGTCGACGACGCCTACCTGTTCGGCCGGGACCTGCTGGTCGCCCCGGTGCTGACGGCCGGCGCCACGGCCTGGACGACGTACCTTCCGGCGGGCGCGCGCTGGACGGACGCGTGGACCGGGGAGACGTACGAGGGCGGTGCGACCGTGACGGTCGACGCCCCGCTGGACCGCATCCCGCTGTTCCTGCGGGACGGGGCGCGGCTGCCTGTAGCGGAGTAGCCGTGCCGGAGGGGGTGGCCGGACGATGGAGGTCTTCCGGCCACCCTCCTTCGCGGGTCCGGCCAACTTCCGTTCACCGCAGGCGAGTTCCACGGGGTAGGTTCACCGGATGTCCTCGTCTCCGCTCGCTCTCGCCCTGGCCGATCTGCTGGTGCGCCCGGCCTTCGGCTCGCGGCGCGATCCCGGCCGGGTCTTCGACAGGATCGCCGGGGAGGCCGGGCAGGCGCCGGGTGACCGGCAGTTCGTCGAGGACTTCGCCTCGCTGCTGGGCTGGTGGGCGCGGGCCGACCGGCTCACCCCGGTCGGCTGGCAGGCCGCGCAGACGCATGTGCGCCGGCATCTCACCAACCGGGCCCGTGTCCGGCGGCTGATCGCCGAGCGTCCGGAGATCGAGCGGGAGCCGATCGAGAGGCCCGTGTTCGTCGTCGGCCTGCCACGCACGGCGACCACCGTCACCCACGCCGTGCTGTCGCTGCCGGAGGAGCACCGCAGCCCGCTGCTGTGGGAACTGCTGGCCCCCGACCTGGAGTTGCCGCCCCGGCAGCGGCGCAGGGCGGTCACGGCCGGGCGCCGGATGGTCCAGGGCACCGATCTCTTCGCACCGCGCTTCCGTGACATCCACGCGATGGCTGCCGAGGGCCCGGAGGAGTGCACGTTCGCGCTCCCGCACGCCCTGATGCCGTTCTCCCAGGCCCGGATCCCCGAGTACCGGGACTGGCACTGCGAGCGGGACTTCGTCCCCGACTACCGGTATCTCAAGCAGGTCTACCAGGTCCTCCAGTACGGCCGTCCGCGCCGCCGCTGGATGCTGAAGTCCCCGATGCACCTGGAGAACCTGGACGCGCTGCGCACGGTGTTCCCCGACGCGACGATCGTGTGGTGCCACCGCGACCCGGTCACCGCCGTGGCGTCCTTCTGCAGTCTCATCGAGCACGGCATGGCGGTCAGCACCCGTCCGCTCGACCTGGCCGGCATCGGCGCCACCTGGCTCGCCCTGCTGAGCCGCGCCATGACACGCGGTCTGGCGGCCCGGGCCGACATCCCCGCGGAGCAGCTGGTGGACGTGCCGTACTCCTGGCTGGGCTCCGATCCGGCCTCCGGCGCCCCCAGGCTCTACGCGGCCGTGGGCGCCCGCTGGACCGAGTCCGAGGCGGCCCGTCTCCCCGGCGCCGTCGCCCGCCCCAAGGGAACCCGGCGCCACACCTACGACCTGGCCCGCTACGACCTGAGCCACGCCGAGGTGGAATCCGCCTTCGCGGACTACAACGCGCTGCGGGCCGAGGTCGACCGCGCCTGACGGGAGGCACGGCCGGCCTCGGCCACGGTGGTGCGTCAGCTGCTGCTGACGGTCAGGTTGTTGGTGTTGAAGTCCAGCCCGCCGGACGACGAGGTGATCTCGTAGCCGAACTGGACGTCACCGATGGTCTCGCTGGAGGACATCCAGCCCTTGGTGCCGGAGATCCAGTTGAGGATCGGCTTGATGTCCACGGTGCCGGAGGTGGAGTCGGAGGTCCGCAGGAACGAGAAGACCTCGTTCGCTCCGTTGGTGCCCTTGTAGACGGTCCAGGTGTGGCCGCCGAGGGTGACGTTGCCCTGCGAGGTGCCGAGCGGGCCGACGGCTCCGTTGTAGTTGACCCAGAGCATGATCTCGTAGTCGTAGTCGGTGTCCCAGATGTCGTACGACGTGTTGTACGCGCCGGAGGACGGGACGGTGACGTTGTAGCTGCTGGTGAGCGAGCCGAGCGAGGCGATCGTCTTGTTGATCACCTTCTTGGAGTTGGGGTAGGACTTGATGCCGCCGGTGTTGGGGTGGTTGGCCCAGACACCCCAGTTGGTGCCGGAGTTGGCCCATATGCACTGGCTGCCGGCGCCGGAGCCCCAGATGTTGTTGTAGAGCGTGTAGCCGTTGAGGCTGGTGTTGCCCCACTGGTCGCAGGAGTTCCAGACCGCGGCCGAGGCGGGGGCGGAGGCGAGGCCGACGACGGCGCCGATGGCCATCGCCGGCGCCAGCACGGCCGTGGTGATCTTGCGCAGAGCGCTCTTTGCCATGGTGTCCCTTTCCATGGGTGGGGGGAGTTGCGGGGGATGTGCGAGGGGGGTTACCACGTCCCCAGGGTGAGGACGCGGTCTTCTCCGGCGACCAGGTCGAGCGGTTGTGCGTCGCCGGAGGAAGTCCGGAGTTCGATGCGCAGGGAGCGGGACGGCTTCAGGACCGCCGTGGCTCCCCCGGGCGTCCAGGTCAGGTCGACCTCGGCGCCGAAGCGGGTGCGGACGCCCCGGAGCCGGCCCTCCCGGAAGGTGGGGGGAAGGGCGGGCAGCAGGACCAGTCGGTCCGGGGTCGACTGCACCAGCATCTCGATCAGTACGGCGGGCAGGGTGTGCGCGGCGTCCGCGTTGTAGACGTCGCGGTTCGGGTAGTGCGCGCTCATCAGGGAGGCGTGGAAGAAGTCGCCGCCCAGGACCTGGTCGAGGGCGTGGGCGATCCGGTCGCCGTCCCTGAGGCGGGCCGCGATCAGGGCATGGTGGAGGTGGCCGTGCGCGGAGTCGTTCTCGGCGCCGCGGAGTTCGAGGGCGCGATGGGCGGCCGCCGCGAGGCCGGGGGTGTCGTACGGGGTGATCTCGTCGAGCGGCCAGACGCCGTAGAGGTGGCTGAGATGGCGGTGGTCGTAGGTGTCCTCCAGGCCGGGCCAGGCCCATTCGGCGAGGGCGCCGTCGGCGTTGGTCCGGTGCGGTGGGAGGCGGTCGGCGAGCGCCCGCCAGCGGTCGGCGTGCTCCGGGTGGTAGACGGCGGCCGTGCGCAGCGCGTGCCGGGCCGCCGAGAGGTCCATGGCCGCGTTGAGCGTGCCCCAGCTCGCGTTCGCCGGGCGGTTCTCGGGTGAGTAGGAGGGGACGACGACCAGGTGGCCGTCGTCGTCGGTCCGGGTGAGGAAGTCCTCGTAGAAGAAGGCGACTTCGGCGAGGGCGACGGCGGTGCGCGGGTCGCGGGTGCCGTGCGTCTCGTCGTGGTCGACGAGCGGCTTGAGCAGCCAGTCGGCGCCGGCCGTCCACAGGTGCAGGGGGTACGCGCGGTTGAAGTGGTACGAGTGGCCCGACTCGCCGTCGGTGTGGGCGGGGGCCACCACGCCCCGGGTGCCGAAGACCGCGCGGGCGTTGTCGCGCCAGTCGGGCAACTGGCGCTGGACCAGCGCGGCGTGCGCCTCGGTGACCTCGGGGAGGGCGGCGGCCGCGGCGGAGGCGGTCTGGAGGTTGAGGTTGGCGTCGTTGGTGAACCCGCCCGACCAGGCCGTGTCCCAGTCGCCGGTCCACAGGCCGGTCAGCCGGGGCGGGAAGAGGCCGCTGGCGGACAGCAGGTGGTAGCGGCCGGCCGCGAACAGCCGCTCCGGCAGGGCGGCGGCATGCGGGCGCTTCAGCAGCTCGGAGCCGGGCAGGGCCCGGTCGGCCGGGGCGGCACCGAGGTCGAGGGTGACGCGCTCGTAGGCGGCGCGGTGGAGGGCGACATGGCGGGCGAGGAGCCCGTCGAACTCCGTGGCCGCCAGCTCGCGCAGGGCGCGGCCCTCCGCGCTCACGTCGAGCTCGCCGGTGTGCCGCCGGACCCGGGTGAGGAGCAGGACGGAGCGGGCCTGCTCGATGTGCGCGCCCGGCGGGGCGAGGGCCGTCGTACCGCCGGTGACGGCGATCAGCGTGACGCCGGTGAAGGCACGGTCGGCGTCGGGGTAGCGGGCGCGCAGGCTCAGCAGGGCGCCCTCGGGGGTGAGGACGGCTCCGTGCCCGACGCCCAGTCCGGCGGGGGCGCCGGGCAGGCCGTGGTCCAGGGAGATGTCGAGAATGCGCCCGGGTGACGTGATGTGCTGCACGATCACGTCGTCGGCGCGGGAGACGAAGACCTGGCTGGTCCAGTCGGCGCACTCGGCCCGGACGACGCCAGTCGCGAAGTCGACGGACCGGCGGTAGCCGTGCCCCTCGCCGGACGGTCGGTGCAGCCGGATCTGGAAGGCGGGGTGGAAGGGCTGCACCCACTGGAGCGGGCGGCCGTCGGTGAAGCCCTCCGCGGCGGTGCGGTCGCCGGCCAGGAGACGGTCCTGGAGGGCGGGGAGTTCGGCGGCGAGCCGCGGGGGGCGGGTGTCGCTGCCGTTGGGGCGCACCAGGGTGTGATGGGTGACAATGACGCGGTCGTCGTTCGGGTCGCCGAACACAAGGGTGCCGTGGTGGCCGTTGCCGCTGAGGAAGGCGTCCTCCCAGCGGGCGGCCGGCTGCGGCTCCCAGGTTCCGTGGACCGGGGTTCGGGTCATGGCCGCAGTACCGCCACGTCGTGGCGGCCGAGGGTGACCCGGTCCGTGACGTCGGTCCCCGTCAGCAGGTCGTGGTGGGTGCCGGGTACCTCGACGGTCACCGGCTCTCGGCCGTGGTTCAGCACGAACAGCACCTCGCCCCGGCGTACCGCCTCGACCTGCTCGGGGAGGCCGTCGAGCACCGGCCGGGCGCCCGCGCCGGCCGCGATGCGGGCGAGCAGGTCGCGCAGCGCGTCCGCCTCCGGGAGCGTGGAGACATACCAGGCCCGGTCCTTGCGCAGGACGGCGGGCAGTCCGTCGAGTTCACCGCCCTGGTACGGCACGGTCTCGTCGGCGGTGCCGTCGGCCTCCAGCTCCTCGGACCACAGGGTTCCCCGGAAGCCCTCGCAGCCGACGCCCTCCCCTTCGTCCAGCGGCCACCACTCGTGCAGGGTCCGGATGCCGAACAGCTCGCGCAGCCGGGCGTCCATGCCGCCGGGCCGCACCCGGTCGTCCTCGTCGGCGACGCCGGTGAGGAAGCCGCAGACGAGGGTGCCGCCCTGGCGGACGTAGGCGAGGAGGTTCTCGATCGCCGCGTCCGTGAGGAGATAGAGCTGCGGCACGACGACGAGGCGGTACGCGGACAGGTCGTGCTCGGGGTGGGCGAAGTCGGTGGTGAGGTGGGCCTGCCACAGGGCGCGGTGCCAGGACTTGAGCACGTCCGCGTGGTCGACCCGCTGGGACAGGCGGCCGTCCTGGGCGCCGGCCCACCAGGCGTGCCAGTCGTGCAGGACGGCGACGTCGGCGCCGCTGTGCCGGCCCGACACCTCCGGCGCGATCCGCGCGAGGTCGGCGCCGAGCTGCTTGACCTCCTGGTAGGTACGGCCCTCCTCGCCGGCGTGGCTGACCATGCCGGAGTGGAACTTCTCCGCGCCCTGCCGGGACTGCCGCCACTGGAAGTAGCAGACGGCGTCGGCGCCGCGGGCCACGGCCTGGAGGGACCACAGGCGGTTCAGGCCCCGGGGCTTGGGGTGGTTGACGCCCCGCCAGTTGACCGGGCCGGCCGCCTGCTCCATGAGCATCCAGGGGCCGCGCGCCTGGGAGCGGGTCATGTCCTGTACGAGGGCGCCGTGCTGGGCGCCGAGCGGGTCGCGCGGGTCGGGGTAGAGGTCGACGGAGACGACGTCCTCCTCCTCGGCCCAGCGCCAGGCGTCCTGCCCGAACCACAGCGGCATGAAGTTGCTGGTGACCGGGAGGTGCGGGGTGTGCCGGCGGACGATGTCGCGTTCGGCGACGTAGCACTCCAGCAGCATGTCGGAGGTGAAGCGCCGGAAGTCCAGGACCTGGGCGGGGTTGCGCATGTAGTGCGGCCGGCGGGCCGGCAGGATGCCGTCCCAGGTGTCGTAGCCCTGGCTCCAGAAGGCGGTGCCCCAGGCTTCGTTGAGGGCGTCGAGGGTGCCGTATCTCTCCCGCAGCCACCGCCGGAAGGCGGCCGCGGCCTCGTCGCCGTGGTCGAAGGTGCAGTACTCGTTGTTGATGTGCCACATCGTCAGGGCCGGGTGGCCGCCGTAGCGGGCGGCCAGGTCCTCGGTGATGGCGGCGGCGTAGCGCCGGTAGGTGGCGCTGGAGTGCGAGAAGTGCTGGCGGCCGCCCCACCACTCGGTGCGGCCGTCCTCGGTGACGGGCAGGGTGTCGGGGTGCAGCCGGCCCATCCAGGGCGGGGGCGAGGAGGTCGGGGTGGCCAGGACGACGCCGATGCCGCTGTCGTGCATCAGGTCCATCAGCGTGTCCAGCCAGCCGAACTCCCGCGCGCCGGACTCCGGTTCGAGCCTCGACCAGGAGAAGACGCCGAGGGTGACCGAGTTGACGCCGGCGGCCTTCATCAGCCGCACGTCCTCGTGCCAGGTCTTCTCGGGCCACTGTTCGGGGTTGTAGTCGCCGCCGAAGAGCAGACGGCCGCGGGTGGCGTCGCTCAGGGCGGGCCGCCCCTTCTCCTCCGGCATCAGACGGGCTCCCCGTACTGCACACCCCGCCCGTTGGTGGCGACGTAGACCCGGCCGTGGATGCGCGGGTCGCCGGTGATGGCGGCGCCGATCCAGCCCCACTGGTGCTGGTCGTCGTTGATCCGCGTCCAGGTCTTCGCCTCGTCGTCGGAGCGGTACACGGCGGTGATCGTCTCGGTGGAGCCGACCAGGTAGACCGCCGGGTAGGAGGCGCCCTCGGCGGCCTTGCCGAAGCCGAGGGTGTACGCGGCCCAGCAGCTGCTGACCTGGGTGAAGGTGGCACCGCCGTCGGTGGAGCGGTACAGCCCGTTCCACTTGAGGCTCAGCCACAGGTCACCGGACCGGCCCGGGGCCGCGGTCAGCTGGAACTCCTTGTCGCCCGACTTCAGGCCGGTGGCCCGGGCGGCGAAGGTCAGGCCGCCGTCGGTGCTGGCGTGGAGGATGCCGGTGGCGGTGTCGAAGGCGTAGAAGCGCTTCGGGTCGACCGGGTCCGCGACCGGCACGGCGCCCTTCGGCAGGGTGGCGACCTCGGCCCAGGTGGCGCCGTTGTCGGCCGATCGCTGGGCCGGGTACGTGGTGCCGTCCCAGTGCACGAAGGACCACAGCAGCACACTGCCGTCGGCGTTGGTGACGATCGGACCCGGGGCGTCCTTGGCGATGGCGGGCTGCGCCTTGAAGGGTGCCCAGGTCTGTCCGCCGTCGTTCGAGTAGGCGCCGTTGCCGTGGTCGCCCCAGCCGGTGCGGACGACGTACGCCGGCTTGGCCGCGGCCTGCGCGAGCCCCGTCGCCGACCCGAACACGGGGTTCGAGGCCATGCCGCGCGAGGGTGACGCCGTGAGGGACTCGTGGTACATCACGCCGATGTCGCCGTTGCCGCTGATCAGATGTGCCGTGCCGACCGGGGGCGAGAGCAGCTGGCGGACGGACGTCTCCTCCAGGCCGCGGATCTGCGGGGCCCAGTGCTGCAGGTCCCGGGTGCCGTAGAGGGTCGCGCCGGTGCCGTAGACGACATGCCGGGAGTCGTACGGGTCGACGGCGACGGCCTGGATCCACCAGCCGAACTTGGGCTGGTCGGCGCCGAAGGTGAGGAAGGGGGTCTCGGAGACGTCGAGGACGGCCTTGTCCTTCAGGGACTTCCAGCTGCGGCCGCCGTCGGTGGTCCGGTACAGGGTGTCGACCAGCGCCCAGCGGTTGTTGGTGGAGACGACGACCGTGCCGGGGTGCCGGGCGTCGACCGCGACACCGCCGTAGGCGAAGCTGTCGGTCCCGCCGTCGCTCGTCGCGCCGCCGGGCTGCACCGGCGTGACCTCGGTCCACTTCCCGTTCGTCGTACGCAGCTTGTGCACGCTGCCGTCGGACTGGCCGTTGGGGCCGGCGGCGTTGGCGTACGTCACGTACAGCTCGCACGCGTGCTTGTCGTACGCGGCGCGGATCGGCACCTTGGCGGCGGTGCCGGTGGGCTGACCGGGGACCGCCTCCCAGGTCGTGCCGTCGGAGGTGCGGTACAGGTTGGGCTTGCCGGCGGTGCCGTCGGAGTCGCCCCAGCCGGCGTAGACGGTACGGCCCGCGGCGACGAGGAGCGTGACGCCCTGGCCGGTGGCGGCGGGCGTGGCCGGGAAGCTCACGGCCTGCCAAGTGGCGCCCCGGTCGGTCGACTTGAGCAGCCCGTCGTGCCGGGTGCCCAGCCACAGCGTGTCACTGTCCCGCGGATCGACGAGCAGCCGCTCCCCCGCGCCCCGCCCGTCCTCGTTGGCCCCGAGCTTCACGGTGAGGTCGGTGCGGGCCCAGGTGGCGCCACGGTCGTCGGAGCGCAGCACGGCTCCGTTGCCGGCCCAGGACTGGGCGTACGTGCCGAGGGAGAGGTACACCCGGTTCGGGTGGGCCGGGTCGACGGCGATGGCCTCCACGCCGAGCAGGTTCCAGTCGTCCCAGCCGAGGTGGTCGGTCAGCGGGATCCAGCGGTCGGTCCGGTCGTCCCATCGGTAGGCGCCGCCGATGTCGGTACGGGCGTAGGCGAGGCCGCGGACGGAGGGGTGGAAGAGGACGCCGGTGACGAATCCGGTGCCGCCCATCATGGCGGTGCGCCAGCGGTACGCCGGGCCGGCGGCAGCGGCGGCAGTGGGCTCAGCGGCGGCCGCGCGCGCCGCGAGAGGCGGAAGGGTGGTGAGCGCGGCGGCGGCCGCGGTGCCGGCGAGAACGGTTCTTCTGCTGGGCTGGGACATGCGCATTGACGTACCTCGTTCTTGCAAAGGGGGACGCGGATACCTACCTGGGGGCGCGGGGCTGCATCGATTTGCGGCTCCGCCGCGTGGGCCCGACCAGCCACGACGGTCCGCAGACCGCGAACGACCGATGGCCCCACGGCGCTGTTCTCCCGAAAGGACCGTCAGCCCTTGACGGCGCCGGTCAGCATGCCCTTCTTGAAGTGCCGCTGGACGAAGGGAGAAGCGACCGCGACCGGGATCAGCGCGAGGACCATGACGGCCATCTGCAACCCCAGCGCGGACAGTTGCCCGGTCCGCACCGCCTGGCTCAGCCCGGTCGGCGCCTCGGTGTTCTTCTGGACCAGCTGGATGAGCACGTTCTGCAGCGGCATCATCTGCTGGTCGGTGAGATAGATGGAGGCGTTGAACCATGCGCTCCAGTACCCGACCGCGTAGAACAGCGAGATGACAGCCAGCACAGCCCGCGACAGCGGCATGATGATGGTCAGCAGAATCCGCAGGTCACCGGCCCCGTCGATGCGGGCGGACTCGGTGAGTTCGGGCGAGATCCCCATGAAGAACGCCCGGAGCACCAGGATGTTGAAGACACTGACCGCACTCGGCAGGATCAGCGACAGATAGGTGTCGGTGAGCCCGAGCGACTGCACCAGCAGATACGTCGGAATGAGCCCGGCGCCGAAGAACATCGTCGCCATCATGGTCATCAGGAAGAACCGGTGCCCCAGACTGCCCGGCCGGGACAGCCCGTAGGCCGCGAGCACCGACACCGCCATCGAGAACAACGTGCCGACGAGTGTGACCCCGACCGAGACCATGATCGCCCGGCTGACCTGGCCGCCGCTGAGCAGTTCGGTGTAGTTGACGAAGGTGATGCCCTGGGGGATCACGACGAGGCCGCCGACCTGGTCGATCACCGACTTCGGGGAGAGGCTGGTGACGATGACGATCCACAGCGGACCGAGCACCCCCAGGCAGCAGAGCAGGAGGAAGCCGCTCTTGGCGGTGAGACCGGCCTTGCTGGGCGGCTCCTCCCACACGGGGCGGGCGGGAGCCTTGAGGCTGCGGATGAGCTGCGTGTTGAGGCTCATTTCTTGTACACCCCCTGCTCGCCGAGCAGGTGCGCGAACTTGTTCGCACCCAGGACGAGACACACTCCGATGGCTCCCTTGACGAGGCCGACCGCGGCCGCGTAGCTGAAGTCGCCGTTCTGGATACCCATGTTCCACACGTAGGTGTCGAGGACCTCGCTGGCCCCCGCACCGACCGCGTTGCGCTGGAGCAGGAACTGCTCGAAGCCGACGCTCAGCGCGTCGCCCACCCGCAGGACCAGCAGCAGCGCGATCACCGGGCGCAGCGCGGGCAGCGTCACATGCCACATGCGGCGCCAGCGTCCCGCCCCGTCCATGGCGGCGGCCTCGTAGAGGTCGGTGCTGACGGCGGCCAGCGCCGCGAGGAAGACGATGATCCCCCAGCCGGCGTCCTTCCAGACGGCCTGCGCGGTGACCAGGTACTTGAAGAGGTCCGCGTTGGTCATCAGGTCGAAGCCGCTCCAGCCGTGGTTCTCCAGGGTCTGGGCGATGATGCCCGCGCCGCCGAAGATCTGCTGGAACACGGTGACCACGAGGACCCACGAGAAGAAGTGCGGCAGATACATGATCGCCTGCGCCACGGCCCGCACCCGGGGCCGGATCACGCTGTTGATGAGCAGCGCGAGGGCGATGGGGATCGGGAAGAACAGCACCAGTTGGAGCATGAACAGGACGATGGTGTTCTTCGCGGCGCTCCAGAACAGCGGGTCGTCGAGCATCCGCGAGAACTGCTCCACGCCGACCCAGGGGCTGTGGAAGATCGCGGTGACGCCGTTGCTGGAGACGTACGGGTCGTAGTCCTGGAAGGCGACGACGTTGCCGAGCAGCGGGACGTAGTTGAAGAGCAGGAGCAGGACCATGACGGGCAGCGTCATCAGGATGAGCGTGCGGTCGCGGCGCAGCCGGATCCGGAAGGGAACCTTGCCCGCTTGGCCCGCCCGGCCCGCCCTGCCCGGCACCCGGTCCTTCACCACGGCGGTGGCGACCGCGGCCGTCGGTTCCTCGACGGCCGCGGGGGGACGAGTCCCGTCGGGCCTGCTCCCGGCCGTGAGAGACATCAGTTGCCGCTGCCGTTCTTGTCGATGAGCTCCTTGTACCAGTCGCGCAGCTTGTCGCCGCCGGAGGACTTCCAGGTGGAGATGGCCGCCTGGACCTCCGACAGCTTCCGGTTGCCGCGCACGTAGTCGATCTCCAGCTGCTCGAACTGGCTGGAGAGATTGGCGTAGCGGGTCGGCTCGACGATGTTCATGCCGTACGTGGACGTCTTCTTCATGAAGGCGCCCATCCGCTGCTGCCACTCGACCTGCTTGCGGGCGACGTCGGGGAAGTCGGGGTGGGCGAGGTAGGCGGCGGGCGCGGCCAGCATCACCCAGGCGTTGACCACCTGGGAGTTGCCCAGGTCGTTCTTGACCGGGACGCCCTTCTTGACCGTGTAGTGGGTGCCCTCGACGCCGTAGTCGACGAGCATCCGCTCCTTGGTGCCGTAGGGCGCGGCGGCGAAGTCGGCGGCGGCCAGGGCGTTCTCGATGGTCGTCTTCGAGGCGCCCTTGCGGATGAGCGACCAGATACCGGCGGGCTGGGCCGCGGTCAGCTTGGGGTCGCCGCCGTCCGCGCCGAAGATGTCCATGCCCTCGATCTCGAAGTCCGGGTTGGACGCGGCCTGTTCGGCGGTCTTGCCGTACCAGTGGGACATGTCGTTGTTGTAGACGAGGATCTGACCGGCGGTGAAACGGTTCCCCACGTCGCCCGAGCGCGCCTTGTCGTCGGGATGGACGACGCCCGCGTCGAACAGCTTGCGGGTCCACTCCAGGGCTTCGAGGTATTCGGGCTGCTCGACGCGGTACGTCAGCTTGCCGTCGTCCCCGATGTCCCAGCCGAGCGTCTGGGAGGGGCGGACACCGAAGATGTTCCACGCCGTCCAGTTCATGTCACCGCAGGCGTACACCTTGGCCTTGGCGCTGGTGGCCTCCTTGGCCCAGCTGAGGAACTCGTCGGGCGACTTGGGGACCGACCAGCCCTTCTTGTCGAAGATGTCCTTGCGGTAGTAGGGCACGATGAAGGACGCGGTGGCGGCCGGCATCGGGATGCCGCGCAGGGCGCCGCCGAAGATGCCCATGCGCCAGGCGTCGGAGGGGATGGCGGCCAGGTTCGGGTACTTCTTGACCTTGTCGCCCGCCAGGTAGGGGCCGAGGTCCATGAACTTCGCGGTGACCGCGTTGGAGATCTTGCCGACCAGTTCCCAGCTCGGCACGACCACCATGTCGGGTATGGAGCTGGAGGCGAGGACGGCGCCGAGCTTCTCGCCGTAGGTGTTGCCGTCCTGGTTCTGCCAGGTGATCTTGGTACCCGCCGCCTTGTCGAGCGCCGTGTAGTAGGGGTTGCCGGGCTTCGGCGGGGAGCCCCAGAACGGGGACATGATCTTGACGGGGGCGCCGGTGCCGAGCTTCTCCGGGACCGAGGTCTTCAGGGCCGCGAGGTCGACCTTGCCGGTGTAGCCGGCGGCCGAACCGTTCTTCGACGGCAGGTCCGGCTGGGCGACCGTGCTGGCGACGTACGTCGGGAGCAGCTTGTCCGCTGCCTTGCCCGACGTGGTCCCCTCACGCGAGCCGGATTCCGAACCGCCACAGGCGGCGAGCAGGGGCATCCCACCGGCCACCGCTGCGGTGGCGACCGCGGTGGAGGCGAGGAAGCTTCTCCGGCTGGGTCCGGAGGGGGCGGAGTCGGCGTTCGGCGTCATTGCGTCAACCCTTCATGGCGCACCTGGACACCCGGCGGTAGGCCGTCGGCTGCGGTGTCTTAAGTGGAACTGGCTGAGCTGAAGCGATTCTGCGACCACGGCCGAGGGGCACCCCTGAAGCGGGCGAGCCTCGTGGTCGAACTAGTCGAAGCGCTTCGATGTTGCTGCGAGGTTAAGTGAAGGCATGGGGGCGCACAAGGGTCGATTCCAAGATTCCTCCGAGGTGTGGAGGATCCGCCCGCCCGCTTCTTCCCCCTTATGTGCCGCTTGAAATAACGGTCAGGAGTCGGAGTTGTTGCGCCGGGGTGTCTTGACACCCACCCCCGGATCGAATCAGCATCGAAGCGCTTCGAAAGCGCCTCGCCGCTCCACCGCAAGGGGATCCCCAAGTGACCGCACAAACGCCGCCTACGCCTTCTTTCCGCGATCGTCAACTGCCGTTCGCGAAGCGCATCGACGACCTTCTGTCGCGGCTCACGCTCGACGAAAAGATCGGATTCCTGCACCAGTTCGCGCCCGCCGTCGAGCGACTCGGCATCGACGGGTTCCGTACCGGCCAGGAAGCCCTGCACGGCGTGGCCTGGATGGGTCCGGCCACCGTCTTCCCCCAGGCGGTCGGTCTCGGCGCGACGTGGAACACCGAACTCGTACGACGGGTCGGCGAGGCCGTCTCCAAGGAGACCCGCGCGATGCGCGCCCGTGACGAGCGCGTGGGGCTGAACGTCTGGGCCCCCACCGTCAACCTCCTGCGCCACCCCCTGTGGGGCCGCAACGAGGAGGGCTACTCGGAGGACCCGAAGCTCACGTCGGCCATCGCCACCGCCTACACCCGCGGTCTGCGAGGCGACCACCCGACGTACTGGCGCACCGCGCCCGTCCTCAAGCACTGGCTGGCCCACAACAACGAGACGGGCCGCGACGTCACCTCGTCCTCGGTCCGCCCGCGCGTCCTGCACGAGTACGATCTGCGCGCCTTCCGCGAGACGGTCGAGGCGGGCGGGACAGCCGGTGTGATGCCGGCGTACAACCTGGTCAACGGCCGCCCCAACCACGTCTCGCCGTATCTGCGCGAGCACCTGCGCACCTGGACCGACGAGGACCTGCTGGTCTGCTCGGACGCGGGCGCGCCGTCCAACCTGGTCGACTCCGAGCACTACTTCGACACCCATGAGGAGGCCACGGCCGCCGCGCTGCTGGCCGGTGTCGACAGCTTCACCGACCACGGCACCGACAGTTCGAAGATCACCGCCCGGGTGCGCGGGGCCCTGGACCGGGGCCTGCTGACCGAGTCGGACATCGACACGGCGGTCCGCCGCCAGCTCTCGGTCCGCTTCCGCCTCGGCGAGTTCGACCCGGAGTACGACCCGCACGCGCTCACCAAGGACTTCGACACCCCGGCCCACCGCGCCCTCGCCCAGGAGGCCGCCGAGCAGTCGGTCGTCCTGCTCAAGAACAGCGGCGGCCTGCTGCCGCTCGCCCCGGACACCCGGCTGGCGGTGGTCGGTCTGCTCGCCGACGAGTGCAAGCTCGACTGGTACAGCGGCACGCTCATCCACCGCTCCACCCCGCTGGAGGGCCTGTACGAGCGGTTCGGCGCGGAGCGGGTGGAGTTCGCGGAGGGCGTGGACCGGGTCCTGCTGAAGACGTCGACCGGAGCCTTCCTGCACGTTCCCCGGGCGGAGGCCGCCGACGAGGTGCGCGGCGCCGAGGGCGCCCTCGACCCGGCCCTGCTCGCCGGCCGTACCGATCTGCCCCCGCTGACCACCGACCCGGCCGGCACCGAGTTCGCGCTCGTCGACTGGGGCGAGGGCGTGCTGACCCTGCGGGCCCCCGACGGCCGCTATCTCTCGGTCGCCGAGGACGGCTGTGTCCGCGCCTCCGCCGACCAGCCCGGAGGCTGGGTCGTCCAGGAGACCTTCCGCCTGGAAGCGCATGAGAACGGACACCTCCTCCGGCACATGGGTACGGGTCGCCACGTCTCAGTCGCCGCCGACGGCGTGCGGGTTGCCGAAGCGAATCCGGAAACTTTCCAGCTCATCGTCGTCGAAAGCGGCGAAGACGCTGTAACCCGGATCACTTCGCAGGCGGACGTGGTCCTGGTGGTCGCGGGCAACGACCCGCACATCCACGGCCGCGAGACCGAGGACCGTTCGACGCTGAACCTCCCGGCGCACCAGGAGCGCCTGCTGCGCGCCGCCCGCGCCGGCAACCCGAACACGGTGCTGGCGCTGGTCTCGGCGTACCCCTACGCCGTCGATCACGCGGCCCTTCCGGCGCTGCTCTGGATGTCCCACGGCGGCCAGGCGGCCGGCACCGCCCTGGCCCGCGTCCTCGCCGGCGACGTCTCCCCCGCGGGCCGCCTCCCGCAGACCTGGTACGCCGCCGACACGGACCTGCCCGACCTCCTCGACTACGACGTGATCGGCAGCCGTCAGACGTATCTGTACTTCGAGGGGACCCCGCTGTTCCCGTTCGGCCACGGCCTGTCGTACGCGACCTTCTCCTACGCCGACCTCACGACCCGTACGACGGACGAGTCGCTGCACGTCTCCTTCACGGTCACCAACACCGGCGATGTGCCGGCCGACGAAGTGGCCCAGCTCTACACCCGCGCCGTGGACCCGACGGTGCCGCGCCCGCGCCGCGAGCTGGTGGCGCACAGCCGGGTGCGGCTGACACCCGGCGAGAGGAGGGAGCTGAGCTTCGACGTCCCGCTGTCCGCCTTCGACTTCTGGGATGTGTCACGGGGTGGCCTGCGCCGCGAGCCCGGACCGTACGAGGTGCTGGTCGGCGCCTCCAGCGAGGACGTCCGCCTGCGGACGACGGTGATCCTGGACGGCGAGGCGTCCGCCCCGCGTCCCGTCCTGCACCGCGGGCTGGCCGCGGCCGACTTCGA
The DNA here is from genome assembly GCF_042800355.1 of Streptomyces sp. NPDC057623. Lineage (NCBI taxonomy): Bacteria > Bacillati > Actinomycetota > Actinomycetes > Kitasatosporales > Streptomycetaceae > Streptomyces > Streptomyces sp. NPDC057623. Next base: position 61,585 of record NZ_JBHVGZ010000016.1, on the reverse strand, counting down.
CGAGCAGAGCGGCATCGCGATCGTCGACCGCACCAAGACGGCGGGCGACGCGGTGACGCCGGCCCAGGGCGGGTCGGGTCGGCTGATCTACCGGGACTGCGACTTCGCGGACGGTGTCACCGAGGTGACGGCGGCGCTCTCCGGCGACGGTGTGGTCGAGGTGTCGCTGGACGGGGGCGCGGTGCTCGCCGTCCTGACGTCCGAGGCGGCGGACGACGCGAGCCCGTACGACTACGCGACACCGCGCGCCGGGATCATCGCCGAGGGTGTGCGGGACGTCCACCTCAGACTGCGCGGCCCGGTGCGGCTCGCGCACGTCGGCTTCTCCGGTTGAGGGTCCGGAAGAAGCTGACGTAAAAAAGAGGCCCGGCACCGGAAGGCATCGGTGCCGGGCCTCTTCGGAAAGCCTAACTGAAAATGGATCCCATTTACTAGAGTCCCATTTACTAGAGAGCGAGACCGGTGAGGACCAGCACCCGCTCGTAGGTGTAGTCGTCCATCGCGAACTTCACGCCCTCACGGCCCACGCCGGACTGCTTGGCGCCGCCGTACGGCATCTGGTCGGCGCGGTATGAGGGAACGTCGCCGATGACGACACCGCCGACCTCCAGAGCGCGGTGCGCCCGGAAGGCGGTTTGCAGGTCGTGCGTGAACACGCCGGTCTGGAGGCCGTACTTGGAGTCGTTGGCGACGGCGAAGGCGGCGGCCTCCCCGTCTGCCTTGTGCACGGTGAGGACGGGCCCGAAGACCTCCTCGCACGCGAGGGTGGCGTCGGCCGGTACGTCGGTGAGGACGGTCGGCGCGTAGGAGGCGCCGTCACGCTTGCCGCCGGTGAGGAGGGCGGCACCGCCGGCGACGGCTTCGTCCACCCATTCCTCGACGCGGCGGGCGGCGTCCTCGCTGACCAGCGGGCCGACATCGGTCGCGTCGTCGTTCGGGTCACCGGTGACCTGGGCCTCGACGGCGGCGACGATGCGCGGCAGGAGCCGGTCGTACACGGACGCGTCCGCGATCACCCGCTGCACGGAGATGCAGGACTGGCCGCCCTGGTAGTTGGAGAAGGTGGCGATGCGGGTCGCGGCCCAGTCGAGGTCCGCGTCGGAGGCGTAGTCGGCGAGCACGACCGCCGCGCCGTTGCCGCCCAGCTCCAGGGTGCAGTGCTTGCGCGGCACGGAGTCCATGATCGCGTAGCCGACCTTCTCGGAGCCGGTGAAGGAGATGACCGGCAGGCGCTCGTCCTGGACCAGCGCGGGCATACGGTCGTTCGGCACCGGGAGGATGCTCCAGGAGCCGGCCGGGAGGTCGGTCTCGGCGAGGAGCTCACCGATGACGAGCCCGGAGAGCGGGGTGGCCGGGGCGGGCTTCAGGATGATCGGCGCGCCGGCGGCGATGGCCGGGGCGATCTTGTGGGCGCACAGGTTCAACGGGAAGTTGAAGGGCGCGATGCCCAGGACGACACCCTTGGGGAACCGCCGGGTGAGGGCGAGCCGACCCTGACCACCGAGGTCGGTGTCGAGCCGCTGGGCCTCGCCGCCGTTGAACCGGCGGGCCTCCTCGGCCGCGAACCGGAAGACGGACACGGCACGGCCGACCTCGCCGCGGGCCCACTTCATGGGCTTGCCGTTCTCGCCGGAGATCAGCCGGGCGATCTCCTCGGTCCGCTCGGCGAGCCGCTTGCTGACGTGGTCGAGGGCGGCGGCACGCACATGGGCCGGGGTCGCCGCGAAGTCGTCGCGGACGGCGTACGCGGCGGCCACGGCCTCCTCGGTCTGCGCGTCCGTCGGCACGCTCACCCTGCCGACGACCCGCCCGTCCCACGGGGAGGTCACATCGAAGCTGTCCTCGCCGCTGACCTGGCGGCCGGCGAGCCAGAAGGCGTGAGTGGAAGTCATTTGGATTTCCCGGCCCTTCCGCGTTGGGGGTGTCCTGGTGTGTCGGGGTCCACGGTAGGGGGGTGGGGGCGGAGGGGTACTTGTCCGGGGTGGAGTGGTGGGGGCGGGGGGTGTGCCGGTTTGGCGGAGTGGGTGGCCGGTGGGTGGCGGCCAAGGAGTTCTCGCCCCCGCCGCCTGGGTTCAGCCCGTCCGGAGTTTGAGGACGAGGCCCGCAGGGCCGAAACCGGGGGTCTGGGGGCGCGCCCCCAAGGCTGGGACGGGTAGGGGCGGCGGGGGCGAACCCACCTACTCCGCCGACGTCGCCTTCAACGCCAGCCAGAGCTCCATCCGCACATCCGCTTCGTCCAGCGACCGCCCCAGGATCTCCTCGACCCGCCGCATCCGGTACCGCAACGTGTGCCGGTGCACCCCGAGATCCGCGGCCGCCGCATCCCACTGCCCGTGCCGCGACAGCCACGCCCGCAGCGAGGCGACCAGATCCCCGCGCCCCGTCGCGTCATGCTCGTGCAGCGCCCGCAGCAGCCCGTCCGCGAACGCCTTCACCGCGTCGTCCGCGAGCAACGGCAGCACGGACCCCGCCGCCAGCTGCTCGTGCTCCACCAACACCCGTCCCCGCCGCCGAGCCACCGACAGCGCCTGCTCGGCCTGCTTGTAGGCCGCCGCGGCGGCGATGGGCCCGGCCGGCGCCGAGAGCCCCACGACCAGTTCGTCCTCGTCGGCATCCGCCTGCTCCGGTACCGCGCCCGACCGCGCCGCCTCCAGCGCCGCCGCGTACTGGGCACACGCCGCCACAGCCGCGCCCCCGTCCGCCGCGAGCACCACCAGCCGCGCCGTGTCCCCCTCCCCCTCCGGCACCACCAGCACCGCCTCCCCGGCCCGGGCCGCGGCGGACTCCACGATCTCGGTGAGCGCACCCAGCGGATCGCCGTTCACGCCGGTGGCGGCCACCAGCGCCGCGGCGGACGGCTTGGTGAGTACCGCCCGCGCCCCTGAGTCGACGACCCGCGCCGCCGACACCGACGCCGCCTCGGTGACGATCACCCGGAACGGAGCGTCCAGGAGCCCTCCGTAGAGGTCTCCCGCCACGGCCCGCGCATGATCGGGCTCCCCGGCGAGCAGCATGCGCAGCACCGCCGCCCCCACCCGCTGCTCGGCCGCCTGCAACGACCGCGACCGCTCGGTGGTCAGGGTCAGCAGCGCGATCGCCGAGTGGACGGCGTACCGCTCCGCCGTGCCGAGCGCCGCAGCCGTCCCCACGGCCAGCGCGGCCCGGGCCCGGCGCCCGGTGCCCAGGGTGTGCAGCTCGACCCGGTCCTCGTTCTCCGGCCCGCCCACCACGGACGACGCCGGCGCGGGCCGGTCCCGCAGCCGCTCCACGTCCGCCGTGAGCCGGGCCGCCCGCCGCCCCGCCCACTCCGGCGCGGTCGCGACCACGGCACCGGAGGCGTCGTACAGCGCCGCCCAGCCGTCCACCTGCGAGGCCAGCGCGGTCAGCAGTCCCTCCGGCCCGTCGCTCAACGCCTGCTTGGTCAGCTCCCGTTGCGCCGCGAACCCGGCCGTCACCGCCCGGTACTGGTCCGCCGCGATCGCCGCCGACACGGCCTTGCTGATGGCGAGGAAGGGCGTGCGGCGCGGCACCTCCAGCAGCGGCAGGCCCTCCTCCACCGCCGCGTCGACCAGCGCCCCCGGGATCTCCTCGTAGTTGACGCCGACCGCGAAGCCGAGCCCGACCACGCCCGCCCCGGCCAGCCGCCGCACATAGCGACGCATCACCTCGGGGTTCTCCGCGTCCAGCTTGAGCGCGGTGACCAGCAGCAGCTCCCCGCCCTCCATATAGGGGACCGGGTCGGCGAGCTCGCTGACGTGCGCCCAGCGCACGGGCACGTCCAGGCGGTCCTCGCCCGCCCGCACGGTCAGCTTCAGCGCGGAGTGATGAACCAGCGAGGCGAGCGTCGGGGGCATGAGGCCTTCACTATCGGGTGATCTGTGCGATCCCTGTGATCTTTTGGCCGCCATGTATGAACGACCTGTGCCGATTCTGCCTCACCGTACGGTCACCGCGCGGCCGCACGCCCGGATGGCCCCCGTACCCCGAGGTCAGCCGCGCAGATCCACCAGCAGCGGCGGCGCGTGCTCACCGCTGACGCTGGTGAGCGACAGCACCGCGTGCCCCGGCGGCACCCCGTGCGCCAGCTCGGACGCCGACCAGCGCTCCCGTTCGACCTGCCGCACGGTCACCGCCCGCGCGGTCGGCGCCTTGCCGGTGATCACCCGCCGCAGCGCGTGCACCGCCTTCCCGGCCGGAGTCTCCGCGATGATCTGCCGGTCGGTGACGTCCCGCGCCTCGGTCCACTCCTTGCCCCACACCTCGGCGAAGTCCTGCCCGTCCCACGGCGTCACCCCGGCCAGCGCCATCCGGCACCCGGCGGACCCGAGCAGCGGCCCGCGCAGCGGCCTCGGCACGTCGTCCAGGGTGCGCAGCGTCAGCACCGCGCCCGCGTTGCCCGACCGCAGCCGCTGGATCCCCCGGACGGCCTCGGGCGTCACGACCCCGGTCGCGTCGTCCAGCACCAGGCAGGCGAACAGCGACCGGTCCTCCCGGACCGCGATGCTCGCCGTGAACTGCGCCAGCACCAGCCGCGCCAACATGCGCGAGGCCTCGGCGTGCCCGCGCGCGGGGAGATCGATACGGACCCGGACGGGGTGGTCCAGGGCCTTCAGCGAGAACGGCCGCGACTGCCCCGATGTGTCGAAGGCCGTGCTCTTGAAAAACGTGGCGAAGGCCGGCCGGTCGAGCAGCGCGACGCGGTCCGCGAGCACGGCCGCCACATCGCCGGGATGCCCCAACTGCCGTTCGCGGGCGTCGAGTTCACGCAGCAGGCCCTCCTGGCCGGACCCCTCGAGCGCTGTGCGCAGCGCGCCGAGCGCCCCGGGCGCACCGTCCAGCAGCTGCCGCAGCTCGGCCACGGACGGAAAGCGCTGGTGGACCGCCCGGAACGGCCCGAGCAGCTGGGCCAGCACGGTGGTGGAGCGACGGCTGTCGCTGCCGGGGTGGGGGTCGGCCAGGTCTCCGACGAGCGCCTCGGCGAGCACGGCCGCGGCCTCGTCGGGGTCGGCGGTGCCGCCGTACAGGTCCAGGTCGTAGACCGAGTCCGGATTTCCGATCCGTACGACGATGTCGAAGGCGTTCTCCGGTCCGAGCCCCGCGCCTGCCGCGCCCACGACCACCACGGCGGCCCGTCCGGCGAGCGCGTGCAGACACAGCGACTCGGCGAGCGGCCGCACGATGGTCCCCGTCTTGCCGGACCCGGCCGGCCCGACGGCGAGCAGGGAGGTGCCCAGCAGGTCGGGTCCGAGGCCGAGCCCGGCACCCCGGTAGGCGTACGGGTTGCGCGGGTCGTCGGCGGTGGTGCCGAGCCGCACCTGTCCGCTGACGAGGTCGTGCCGGGCCACCCGGGCGGGCACGTCGCGCTCGCCCGACGGGTGCAGACAGGCGGCGGCGCCGTCCTTGAGCACGGCGCCGCTGAAGGTGGCGAGGTTGTGCCGCCCGCTGCGCACGCCCTGCCAGGCGCGGGTGAGCCGGGCGTAGTCGACGTCGCGCATCAGCCCGGACCGGGCGTCGGCGGTGAGCCGCTCGGCGGCGTCCGCGGCACCGGCGGCGCGCAGCGCGGGCCAGGACGCGGGGTCCTGCTCGGGGGCGGGCCCCCGCTCGAGCGCCGGGGCCGTCCTGCTCCAGGCGGGCGGGCCGAAGCGGCGCCAGACCTCGCCCCAGCGGCCCAGACGGCCGACGCCGAACATGATGGTGAGGGCGATCAGCGTGTAGTAGCCGTACCAGAGGATCGCGTTGCCGACGGCGTCGTTGTTCTCGCGCCAGGAGTCCGGTGTGAACAGTTCCAGGGGCAGCACCCACCAGCCGCCGAGATAGCCGTTCCAGAGCAGCGACCAGATCAGCCACCCGACCAGGAAGGCGATCAGCGCCCCGCTGAGCAGCTGCCGCGTCGGGATCCGCTCGGGCTCCTCGTCCGGCCGGGGCACATGCCCGAACCGCCACACGCCGGGCTGCGCCTCCGGTCGCGGCGCCCGCAGCCAGGTCAGGAACGCCGAGCCGTCCGGCCCCGCTCCCGTACCGGGCGCCCGCGTCGGCCTCGGCGGCATCGCCGGCGCCTCCGGGGGCACCGCCGGGCGCGGTACAGGCGTCGCGTGCGTACCCCGCGCGTCCTGCGTCCCGTCGCTGTCCATCGCCCTTGCCCCCTGACCAGCCGTTCCGTCCACCATCAGCGAGCCAATCTAACGCCCTTGCACGGGGAGTTCACCGCTTACGCGGCCGGGCGCCTTCGCGAAACGCTATGTCCACCACGGACAACCCGTCCTCCTGACAACGCCCACATGGAGCATGCCCACCCCCCACTCCCCGCCCTAGCCTGCGAGAAAAGAGAAGACAAGCGTCCGCAACACCCCCCAGGAGCCCCTCATGAGCGCACTTCCGCAGGAGCGCCGCGTCGTCACCGCCATCCCCGGCCCGAAGTCGCAGGAGCTTCAGGCCCGTCGTACCGCCGCGGTCGCGCAGGGCGTGGGCTCCGTGCTGCCCGTGTTCACCGCGCGCGCGGGCGGCGGCATCATCGAGGACGTCGACGGCAACCGGCTCATCGACTTCGGTTCGGGCATCGCCGTGACGTCCGTGGGCGCGTCCGCCGAGGCCGTCGTACGCCGGGCGTCCGCCCAGCTCGCCGACTTCACCCACACCTGTTTCATGGTCACCCCGTACGAGGGCTATGTGGAGGTCGCCGAGGCCCTCGCCGAGCTCACCCCGGGTGACCACGCCAAGAAGTCGGCGCTGTTCAACTCGGGCGCCGAGGCCGTCGAGAACGCCGTCAAGATCGCCCGTGCGTACACCAAGCGTCAGGCCGTCGTCGTCTTCGACCACGGCTACCACGGCCGTACCAACCTGACGATGGCGCTGACCGCGAAGAACATGCCGTACAAGCACGGCTTCGGCCCGTTCGCGCCCGAGGTCTACCGGGTGCCGGTGGCGTACGGCTACCGCTGGCCGACCGGTCCGGAGAACGCCGGTCCCGAGGCCGCGGCGCAGGCCATCGACCAGATCAGCAAGCAGGTCGGTGCGGAGAACGTGGCCGCGATCATCATCGAGCCGGTGCTCGGCGAGGGCGGCTTCATCGAGCCGGCCAAGGGCTTCCTCCCGGCGATCAGCAAGTTCGCCTCCGACAACGGCATCGTCTTCGTCGCCGACGAGATCCAGTCCGGCTTCTGCCGCACCGGCCAGTGGTTCGCGTGCGAGGACGAGGGCATCGTCCCCGACCTGATCACGACCGCGAAGGGCATCGCCGGCGGCCTGCCGCTCGCCGCTGTGACGGGCCGCGCCGAGATCATGGACGCCGCGCACGCGGGTGGCCTGGGCGGCACCTACGGCGGCAACCCGGTCGCCTGCGCCGGTGCGCTCGGCTCCATCGAGACGATGAAGGAGCTGGACCTCAACGCCAGGGCGAAGGCGATCGAGGCCACGATGAAGGCCCGCCTCACGGCGATGGCCGAGAAGTTCGACATCATCGGCGACGTCCGGGGCCGCGGCGCCATGATCGCCATCGAGCTGGTCAAGGACCGCGCCACCAAGGAGCCCAACCCTGAGGCGACCGGCGCGCTCGCCAGGGCCTGCCACGCCGAGGGCCTGCTGGTCCTGACCTGTGGCACCTACGGCAACGTACTGCGCTTCCTGCCCCCGCTGGTCATCGGCGAGGACCTCCTGAACGAGGGCCTCGACATCATCGAGCAGGCCTTCACCCGCATCTGAGGTCACAGCGAAACCACTGGTGAACGCCGGGGTCCCCGTCCCGGGAACCCCATCCGCCCCAGCCCTGTCATCGTTCGCGATTCCGGGGCTGGGGCGGCTACCGTCAGAGCGTGTGAAGAAGGTGTGCGAGGTGGATGTCAGGACGCGATTCCGTCTGTCTAACGCCATCGCCCTGTCGTAGGTTCTAACCAGATGAGAGATACACCCCGCCCAGAGGGGACTCTGGGCGACATCGGGCCGAGGCCTCCCCAGCTTCGACCTGGTCGTGCCCTCGCGCACACACCCGGAGCTTCCGGCTCCGGATCTCCTCACCGATCGGACAGTCGCTCGCCCCAAACCCCCCGGGGCGTGCGACGATCCGGTCCGGACGGCCGCCCCGGAACCACCCCCCCTGTTCCGGGGCGGCCGACCTCCCTCTTCCTCCTTCTCGGGCTTCCCGCCCTTCTCTTCGCGCTCATCACCTGGCAGGTGATGAGCGTCGGCCCCTTTCTGGACGCCGACGCGGCGGCCAGCCGGGCCCTCGTCCACCCGGACCGCCTCTCCGAACTCCTCGCCGACCTGGGCAATGTGCCGGTCGCGGTGCCGGTCCTCGCCGTGGTCCTGGGGTACGTCACCTGGCGGCATCGCCGCATCGGTACACACCAATGGTGGCTGCCGGCCACCTCCGCGGCCCTGCTCATGGCGCTGGTCCCGGCGCTGGTCGTCCCGCTGAAGCTGCTGACCGACCGCCCCGGCACCCCCGTCGTACCGCCCGCCACCGGCTACTACCCGTCCGGCCACACGGCCACGGCCGCCATCGCCTACGGTGCCGCGGCCCTGCTCCTCTTCCCGTGGCTGACCTCCGCACCCGCCCGCCGCGCACTCCTCGTCACCTGCGCCGCCCTCAACCTCGGCGTCGGCTTCGGGCTGGTGCGGCGCGGCTACCACTGGCCACTGGACGTGGTGGCCAGCTGGCTCCTGTGCACGGTGCTGCTCACGCTGCTGTGGCTGTACCTCGCCCGACGGGACCGTCGCGACACCCGCCTCAGTCGTCGGCAAGGCCGGCGACAGCCTCGTGCATGGCCAGTTCGAGGAGAGCCGGGTCCGTGAGGGTTCCTGTGCCGTCCGGCGGGACCAGCCAGCGGACGGCACCGGCGGAGCGGCCCGGGTAGGGCACGACGATCCAGGTGCCGGCCCCGGCCGTCCGGATGCCGGTGCCGAGCCAGCGGGCCGCCGTGCCGGGCGGCACGAGGAAGCCCATGCGCGAGTCGCCGAAGTCGACCAGGACCGGGCCCGGCTGGTCGAGGATGCGGGTGAGGACGTCGAGGGTCGGATAGCCGAGCTCGGCCGGCAGGATGAGCACGTCCCACGCCTTGCCCGCCGGCAGCAACGTGACCCCGAGGGGGTTGCGCTCCCATTCCCAGCGACACGCCTCGGGATCCGGCGCAACGGATGCCAGCCACTCGACCGCCGTCTTCGCCCCTGTCATGACGATGACCTCCCTGTTCTCTGCGTGGACGCCGATCGCGTCACGAGGGAGAGGGAGGCCAGCGCCGGGCATTACGCGGGTTTTCGCCACCAGTTCATGGTGACCTGCATCACATTCGGCTTCAGCTGTCGAAGCCCAGGCCGAGGCGGTCCATGGCCTTCAGCCACAGGTTGCGCCGCCCGCCGTGCGCGTCGGCCCGGGCCAGCGACCACTTGGTGAGCGCGATGCCCGTCCAGGCGAAGGGCTCCGGCGGGAAGGGCAGCGGCTTCTTGCGGACCATCTCGAGCCGCGTCCGCTCCGTGGGCTCCCCCGCCAGCAGGTCCAGCATCACGTCCGCGCCGAACCGCGTGGCACCCACGCCGAGGCCCGTGAAGCCCGCCGCGTACGCCACCCGGCCCTGGTGGGCCGTCCCGTAGAACGCCGAGAAGCGCGAGCAGGTGTCGATGGCGCCGCCCCACGCGTGCGTGAACCGGACGCCCTCCAGCTGCGGGAAGCAGGTGAAGAAGTGCCCGGCGAGCTTGGCGTACGTCTCCGGGCGGTCGTCGTACTCGGCGCGGACCCGGCCGCCGTACGGGTAGATGGCGTCGTAGCCGCCCCAGAGGATGCGGTTGTCGGCGGAGAGGCGGAAGTAGTGGAACTGGTTGGCCGAGTCCCCGAGGCCCTGGCGGTTCTGCCAGCCGATCGACGTGAGCTGGTCGTCGGTGAGGGGCTCGGTCATCAGGGCGTAGTCGTAGACCGGGACGGTGTAGGCGCGGACGCGCTTGACCAGGTTCGGGAAGATGTTGGTGCCGAGCGCCACCTTGCGGGCACGGACCTGGCCGTAGGGGGTGCGTACGGCCATGCCGGCGCCGTACGGCTTCAGGGTGAGGGCGGGGGTGTGCTCGTAGACGCGGACGCCGAGGTCGAGGCACGCCTGCTTCAGGCCCCACGCCAGCTTGGCCGGGTTGACCATGGCGACGCCCCGGCGGTCGTGGAGGCCGGCCTGGAAGGTCGGTGAGTCGACCTGTGCCCTTACCGCTTCCCCGTCCAGGAACTCGACGCCGTCCGCGAGGCCCTTGTCCCGCAACTCCTCGTACCAGTCGCGCAGTTCCCGGGCCTGGTAGGTCTCGGTGGCGACGTCGATCTCGCCGGTGCGCTCGAAGTCGCAGTCCAGGGAGTAGCGGGCGACCGCCTTCTCGATCTCGTCGAGGTTGCGGGCGCCCAGTTCCTGAAGCCGGTGGATCTCGTCCGGCCAGCGGGTGAGTCCGTTGGGCAGACCGTGGGTGAGGGAGGCGGCGCAGAATCCGCCGTTGCGGCCGGAGGCGGCCCAGCCCACCTCGCGGCCTTCGAGCAGGACGACATCCCGCTGCGGGTCGCGCTCCTTGGCGATGAGCGCGCTCCACAGTCCGCTGTAGCCACCGCCGACGACCAGCAGATCGCAGGTCTCGGCACTGGTGAGGGCGGGCTCGGGGTGGGGCCTGCCGGGGTCGTCCAGCCAGTACACGACCGGCTGGGCGTCGGAAAGGGATTTCGTCCAGTTGTTGCCACGACTCATGGCGCTTGGGGCCATGATTTCAACTCCCTACAGGGGTTTACGCCTTTTGCTTGGTACGGCGATTGCTGATGACCATGGAGGCCAGGACGAACAGTACGGCGATGACGAACATGGCCGTACCGATGACGTTGATCTGAACGGGCGTTCCGCGCTGGGCCGATCCCCAGACGAACATCGGGAAGGTGACGGTGGAGCCCGCGTTGAAATTGGTGATGATGAAATCGTCGAAGGAGAGCGCGAAGGCGAGCAGCGCGCCCGCCGCGATACCGGGGGCGGCGATCGGCAGGGTGACCCGGACGAACGTCTGGACCGGGCCGGCGTACAGGTCCTGGGCCGCCTGCTCCAGCCGCGGGTCCATCGACATCACCCGCGCCTTCACCGCCGTCACGACGAAGCTCAGGCAGAACATGATGTGGGCGATGAGGATCGTCCAGAAGCCGAGCCGGGCGCCCATGTTGAGGAACAGGGTGAGCAGCGAGGCCGCCATCACGACCTCGGGCATCGCCATCGGCAGGAAGATCAGCGAGTTCACGGCGCCCCGCGCGCGGAAGCGGTAGCGGACCAGCGCGAAGGCGATCATCGTGCCCAGCAGCGTGGCGCCCACCGTCGCCCAGAACGCGATCTGGAGGCTGAGGGACAGCGATCCGCACAGGTCGGACACGCCGCACGGGTCCTGCCAGGCGGCCGTGGAGAACTCCTGCCATTCGTAGTTGAAGCGCCCCTTCGGATTGTTGAAGGAGAAGACCGTGACGACGACGTTCGGCAGGAGGAGATAAGCGAGCGTCAGCAGTCCCGCTATGACGACGAGATGACGCTTGGGCCAGTTGACGAAGGTCATTTAAACCAGATCCTCCGTGCCGGACTTACGGATGTAGACCGTCACCATGACGAGGATGGCGGCCATGAGGATGAAGGAGAGCGCCGCGGCCGTCGGATAGTCCAGAATCCGCAGGAACTGCGTCTGGATGACATTGCCGACCATGCGGGTGTCCGTGGAGCCGAGCAGGTCCGCGTTGACGTAGTCACCGGCCGCCGGGATGAAGGTCAGCAGGGTGCCGGAGACGACGCCCGGCATCGACAGCGGGAAGGTGACCTTGCGGAAGGTGGTGATCGGCTTGGCGTACAGGTCGTGCGCCGCCTCGTGGAGCCGGCCGTCGATGCGTTCCAGCGAGGTGTAGAGCGGCAGGACCATGAACGGGAGGAAGTTGTACGTCAGACCGCACACCACCGCGAGCGGCGTGGCCAGCACCCGGTCGCCGGAGGTCATGCCGAGCCAGCTGGTGACGTCCAGGACGTGGAGGGTGTTGAGGGCGCCGACGACCGGGCCGCCGTCCGCGAGGATCGTCTTCCAGGCCAGGGTGCGGATCAGGAAGCTGGTGAAGAACGGCGCGATCACCAGGATCATGATCAGGTTCTTCCAGCGGCCCGCGCGGAAGGCGATGAGGTACGCGAGCGGGTAGCCGAGGACCAGGCACAGGATCGTCGCCGAGCCGGCGTAGAGCACCGAGCGCAGGAACTGCGGGTAGTACTCGGTCAGCGCGTCCCAGTAGGTGGCGAAGTGCCAGGTGACCTTGTAGCCCTCCTCCAGGGAGCCCGTCTGCACGGACGTGGAGGCCTGGTAGATCATCGGCAGCGCGAAGAAGACCAGCAGCCACAGGATGCCGGGGAGCAGCAGCCAGTACGGGACGAGACGGCCGCGTTTGCGGGGTGGCTTCTTCTCGGGGGCGGTCGGGGTCAGAGGCGGTGGCGCCTCGGTGAGCGTCGACATCAGGCGGCCGCACCTTCCTCTACGCCGGCGGAGCCCGTTGTCCCAGCAAGCAGGGACTGCGCCTCGTCGAGGCCGAAGGTGTGGGCCGGGCTCCAGTGCAGGACGACGTCGGCGCCGGGGACCAGACGCGTGTCGCGGTCGACGTTCTGGACGTAGACCTCGAAGTCCGGGCAGACGGCGCTGTCGACGACGTACTGCGTGGAGACGCCGATGAAACTGCCATTGGTGATCTTGCCGGTGATGCGGTTGCGGCCCTCGGGGATCTCGCCCGCGTCGTCGGCGTGGGTGAGGGAGATCTTCTCCGGGCGGACGCCGACCAGCACCTTGCCCCCGGTCGTCGTGGCCGCTGAGCAGCGCGCCTCGGGCAGGACGAGCTTGCCGCCGCCCGCCTTCAGAACGATGTCGCCGCCGCCCCTGGAGTCGACCTCGGCCTCGATGAAGTTGGAGGTGCCGAGGAAGTTGGCGACGAAGGTCGTGCGCGGGTTCTCGTACAGGTCGGTCGGCGAGCCGAGCTGTTCGACGCGGCCCGCGTTCATCACGGCGACCGTGTCGGCCATCGTCATGGCCTCCTCCTGGTCGTGCGTGACGTGCACGAAGGTGATGCCGACCTCGGTCTGGATGCGCTTGAGCTCCAGCTGCATCTGGCGGCGCAGCTTGAGGTCGAGGGCGCCGAGGGGCTCGTCGAGGAGGAGCACCTTGGGGTGGTTGATCAGCGCGCGGGCCACGGCGACGCGCTGCTGCTGGCCACCGGAGAGCTGGTGCGGCTTCTTGCGGGCCTGCTCGCCGAGCTGGACCAGGTCGAGCATGTCCTCGACCTGCTTCTTCACCGACTTGATGCCGCGCCGGCGCAGGCCGAAGGCGACGTTCTCGAAGATGTCGAGATGCGGGAAAAGGGCGTACGACTGGAAGACCGTGTTCACCGGACGCTTGTACGGCGGCAGGGCGGTCACGTCCTGGTCACCGAGGTGGACGGTGCCGGAGGAAGGTTCCTCCAGACCGGCGATCATGCGCAGGGTGGTGGTCTTGCCGCAGCCGGAGGCGCCGAGCAGGGCGAAGAAGGAACCCTGCGGCACGGTCAGGTCGAGCGGGTGTACGGCGGTGAAGGAGCCGTAGGTCTTGGCTATGCCGGAGAGGCGGACGTCGCCGCTGGTGTCGTTCGTCATGGTGTGGTCACGCCCCTGTGAGCTTCGCGAACTTCTCTTCGTAGGCCGTCTCTTCCCTCGAACTCAGCGAACGGAAGGCACGGGACTTGGCCTGCATGGCCTTGTCGGGGAGGATCAGCGGGTTGTTCGCCGCGTCCTCGTCGATCTGCGCGAGCTCCTCCTTCACGCCGTCCACGGGACAGACGTAGTTGATGTAGGCGGCGAGCTCGGCGGCGGGCTTCGGCTCGAAGTAGTAGTCGATGAGCCGCTCGGCGTTCGTCTTGTGACGTGCCTTGTTGGGGATCAGCATGTTGTCGCTGGACGTCATGTAGCCGCTGTCCGGGATGAGGAAGTCGATGTCCGGACTGTCGGCCTTGAGCTGTACGACGTCACCGGCCCAGGCGAGACAGGCGGCGAAGTCGCCGCTGGTGAGGTCGGAGGTGTAGTCGTTGCCGGTGAACCGGCGGATCTGCTTGTTGTCGACGGCCTTCTGGAGGCGGGCGATGGCCGCGTCGTAGTCGTCGTCGGTGAACCTGGCCGGGTCCTTGCCCATGTCGAGCAGGGTCATCCCGACGGTGTCGCGCATCTCGGTGAGGAAGCCGACGCGGCCCTTGAGCCTGGGGTTGTCGAGCAGGTCGGAGACCGTCTTCACCTCGACGCCGTCGAGCGCCTTCTTGTTGTAGGCGATGACCGTCGAGATGCCCTGCCAGGGGTAGGAGTACGCCCGTCCCGGGTCCCAGTCGGGGTCGCGGAACTGCTGGGACAGGTTGGTGAAGGCGTGCGGCAGGTTGGACGGGTCGAGTTTCTGCACCCAGCCGAGGCGTATGAGACGCGCGGCGAGCCAGTCGGTGAGGACGATGATGTCGCGTCCGGTGTCCTGGCCCGCGGCGAGCTGCGGCTTGATCTTCCCGAAGAACTCGTTGTTGTCGTTGATGTCCTCGGTGTACTTGACCTTGATGCCGGTCCGCCGGGTGAACTGCTCCAGCGTCGGGTGGTGCTTGCCGGAGTCGTCGACGTCCATGTACTCGGTCCAGTTGGAGAAGCTGACCTGCTTCTCCTTCGCCGAGTGGTCCTCGGCGGACATGCCGCCCTCGGTCTTGCCGGCCGCGGGAATCCCGCAGGCGCTGAGCGTCCCCAGTCCGCCCAGCGCGAGCGCGCCGCCCGTGGAGGCGCGCAGCAGGGAACGGCGGGTCATGGCGGCCCGGCCGTTGCGCAGGCTGCGCCGCATGGCGGCCACCTGGGCCGGGGAGAGGCGGTCGGGCTCGTACTGCTCCATGCGCGTGGTGCCCTTTCGGAGGGAGGGCGGCAGGCCGCGGGTCGGTCGGCCGGCCGCTCCTGTCTGGTCTGACTATCGGTCCCCGAAGACAGTGCGGTGCCAGTCCTTCGCGGCGACCGCGGTGTTGTCGAACATGACGTGCTTGATCTGCGTGTACTCCTCGAACGAGTACGCGGACATGTCCTTGCCGAAGCCGGACGCCTTGTAGCCGCCGTGCGGCATCTCGCTGATGATCGGGATGTGGTCGTTGACCCACACACACCCCGCCTTGATCTCGCGGGTGGCGCGGTTCGCCCGGTAGACGTCGCGGCTCCACGCGGAGGCCGCGAGCCCGTACGGGGTGTCGTTGGCGAGCCGGATCCCCTCGTCGTCGCTGCCGAACGGCAGGACGACCAGGACCGGCCCGAAGATCTCCGACTGGACGATCTCGCTGTCCTGGGGTGCGTCGGCGACGAGAGTGGGCCGGTAGTACGCGCCGTTGCCGAGCTCGCCCTGTGGCGCCTCGCCGCCGGTGACCACGCGCGCGTAGGCACGCGCACGGTCGACGAAACCGGCGACCCGGTCGCGCTGGGCGTGGGAGATCAGCGGCCCGAGATCGGTACCCGGCGCGAACGGATCACCGAGGCGGACGCTCTCCATGAGGGCGCCGGTGCGCTCCACGAAGGCTTCGTACAGCGGTCGCTGCACGTACGCGCGCGTGGCGGCCGTGCAGTCCTGACCGGTGTTGATGAGCGCGCCCGCGACGGCGCCGTGGACGGCGGCTTCGAGGTCGGCGTCGTCGAAGACCACGAAGGGCGCCTTGCCGCCGAGTTCGAGATGGATCCGCTTGACGCTCGCCGTGGCGATCTCGGCGACGCGCTTGCCGACGGCCGTGGACCCGGTGAAGGAGGTCATGGCGACGTCCGGATGCCCGACGAGGTGCTCGCCGGCTTCCCTGCCGGTCCCGGTGATGATGTTGACGACACCGTCCGGGATCCCGGCGTCGGTGGCGGCCTGGGCGAAGAGCAGCGAGGTCAGCGGGGTGAGCTCGGCGGGCTTGAGCACGATGGTGTTGCCCGCGGCGATCGCCGGGAGGACCTTCCAGGCGGCCATCTGGAGCGGGTAGTTCCAGGGGGCGACGGACCCGACGACGCCGATGGGCTCGCGACGGGTGTAGGAGGTGTGGTCGCCGGAGTACTCCCCCGCGGACTGCCCCTGGAGATGCCGGGCGGCACCCGCGAAGAAGGCGGTGTTGTCGATCGTGCCGGGCACGTCGAACTCGCGGGTCAGCTTCAGCGGCTTCCCGCACTGCAGGGACTCGGCGCGGGCGAATTCCTCGGCCCGCTCGGCGAGCACGGCGGCGAAGCGGTGCAGCGCGTCGGAGCGCTCGCCCGGGGTGGCGCCGGCCCAGCCGGGGAAGGCCGCACGCGCGGCGGCGACGGCCGCGTCGACGTCGTCGGGGTGGGCCAGGTCGTAGGTGTACACCTCCTCGCCGGTGGCGGGGTCGACGACGGCATGGGTACGCCCCGAGGTCCCCTTCGCCGGCCGGCCCGCGATGTACTGCGCGCCGTCCGCGAAGCGGTCCTGGGCCGGGAATCGTTCCGGGGTGGCGGTGCCCGGGTTGTGCATGTCGCTCCCTCCGTGCCCCATGAGGGGGCCGGCGTGGCTCAGGCTCGATTTGAGTGCCGATCCTGACAGAGCAGGAAGGCTCCAACAAGTGATTCCGTTGTTGCCTTTTGGTTACGCGACGGAATCTGTCGACCAGGTGTCGAGTTGGCCTTGAAAACCAGGGACGGATTGTCGGTGGCGCCTGTCAGACTCGGGCACATGGCGAAGATCGATTCTTGGGATGTCCTGATCCAGGAGATCCGTGCGGGGACGAGAGTCAAGTATCTGCACTTCTGGGGGCACCGGCCACGTCCGGACGGACAGGTGAGCGCGAGCTGTCTGAGCCAGTGGTGGGCGTCGCCGTTCACCGTGGACGGCGTGTCGTACGCGACGGCCGAGCACTGGATGATGGCCGAGAAGGCACGGCTGTTCGAGGACGCTCAGGCGGAGCGGCGGGTGCTGGCCGCCGGGCATCCGTCGGAGGCGAAGAAGGCCGGGCGGCTGGTGCGGGGGTTCGACGAGGCGCTCTGGCAGCGGGAGCGGTTCCGGATCGTCGTGGAGGGGTCGGTCCACAAGTTCGCCGCGCACGCGGATCTGCGGGGGTTTCTGCTGGGGACCGGGGATCGGGTGCTCGTGGAGGCCAGTCCGGTGGATCGGGTGTGGGGGATCGGGCTGGCCGCGGGGGATGAGGGAGCGGGGGATCCTCAGCGGTGGCGGGGGCCGAACTTGCTGGGGTTCGCGCTGATGGGGGCGCGGGAGCGGTTGCGGGGGTAGGGCTTTCCTCGCCCCCGCCGCCCCTACCCGTCCCATCCCTGGGGGCTGCCGCCCCCAGACCCCCGCTTCGGCCCTTAAAGGGCCTCGTCCTCAAACGCCGGACGGGCTGAAATGCCCAGAGCCCCTTCGGCGTTTGAGGAGCGGGGTCTGGGGCGGAGCCCCAGGAGGACGGGACGGGACGGGTAGGGGCGGCGGGGGCGAGGAAAGGCGGGCGCTCTACGGCGCCACGATCAGCAGCGCCACCATCCCCAGCCCCAGGACCACACCCGCCGCCCCGCAGATGATCCCGGCGAGAGCCTGACCCGGATTCGTCGCCTCGCCCCGCCGCGCCTTGGCCCTTCCGATCGCACCGAAGATCACGCCCAGCACGCCCACCACGATGGCCACCGGCCACAGACAGAAGACCACGGCGGAGATGATCCCCAGCACCAGCCCGGCCGTGCCCATCCCGTTGCTCGGCAGCGCCCGCATCCCGGGCCAGCCGTAGTAGCCCCCGGCCCCCGGCCCCGGCGGGTAGCCGTAGCCCCCCGGACCGGGATAGCCGTACGGCACCGGCCCCGGCCCGTCGGGCCCGATGGGCGGCGGAGGAACGGGTTCACCATGGGCGGCGTAGGGAACGGACGCCGTCGGTGGCGCGAAGGGGTTGGCCGTCGAGCCGTGCGGCGCCGCCGGGTGGTGGCCGACCGACGGGTTCATCCACGGTGGCGGCGCCGCCACCGCGTCCCGCGGCTCGGACGGCACACCGGAGGACGGCATGGAGGCGACGGTCTGCTGATCATGCACGGACGGAGCGGGCCAGGACGGCGGCACGTTCGAGGCGAGGGTGTGTCCGGGCCCTCCCGACGCGGAGGGAGCCCCCTGCGCGCCCGCGACCGGAGGAGCCCACGGATCCGGCTCGCCCAGGGGTGCACCCCTGTCCCCCTTACCCCCCTTGTCCCCCTTGTCCCCCTTGCTCAAGGATGTCATCGGCCGCTGGTCCGACGAGGCGCCCGGCTCCCCAGCCGGCGCCTCCCCCGTTGTTTCCGGCCTGTGCGCGTCGTCGGACATGCCCGGCCCCCCTCTGTCGTACGTGCCGTCATGCTAAGGCCCGGGCATCCCCGGCACGGCTCCGGCATACGATGACCCCGAGTCACCGATCAGCCGATCACCCGCGTCCCGCCGCCCGCGGCGCCGGCCGAGGACGCCGTTCCTGGGGAGGAACCTTGACCGACCGTCTCGTCGACGCCCGCATCCCGCGCGACCTGCACGCCTTCATCGCCGGACTGCCCAAGGCCGAACTGCACGTCCACCACGTCGGCTCCGCCTCCCCCCGCATCGTCGCGGAACTCGCCGCCCGCCACCCCGACTCCAAGGTCCCCACGGACGCCGAGGCCCTGGTCGACTACTTCACGTTCACGGACTTCGCCCACTTCATCGACGTGTACCTGTCCGTCGTGGACCTGATCCGCACGCCGGAGGACGTACGGCTGCTGACCTACGAGGTGGCCCGCGACCTGGCCCGCCAGCAGGTGCGCTACGCCGAGCTGACCATCACCCCCTTCTCCTCCACCCGCCGCGGCATCGAGGCCGGTGCCTTCATGGCCGCCATCGAGGACGCCCGCAAGTCCGCCGAGGCCGAGTTCGGGACCGTGCTGCGCTGGTGCTTCGACATCCCGGGCGAGGCCGGCCTGGAGTCCGCCGAGGAGACCACACGGCTCGCCACCGACGACCGGCTGCGCCCGGAGGGCCTGGTCTCCTTCGGGCTCGGCGGGCCCGAGATCGGCGTACCGAGGCCGCAGTTCAAGCCGTACTTCGACCGCGCGATCGCCGCCGGACTGCACTCGGTGCCGCACGCCGGCGAGACCACCGGACCGGAGACGGTCTGGGACGCCCTCACCCACCTGGGCGCCGAGCGCATCGGTCACGGCACCAGCTCGGCGCGCGACCCGAAGCTGCTCGCGCACCTCGCCGAGCACCGGATCCCGCTGGAGGTGTGCCCGACCTCCAACATCGCCACGCGCGCGGTCCGCACGATCGACGAGCACCCGATCAAGGAGTTCGCGAAGGCCGGCGTCGTCGTCACCGTCAACTCCGACGACCCGCCGATGTTCGGCACCGACCTCAACAACGAGTACGCGGTCGCCGCCCGCCTCCTCGACCTCGACGAGCGTGGCCTGGCCGACCTCGCGAGGAACGCCGTCGACGCGTCCTTCCTCGACGAGCCCGGCAAGGCCCGGATCGCCGCCGAGATCGACACGTACACCACCGACTGGTTCGCCTCCTGAGCCGACCTGAGCCGACCGGCCCCGCCCCCGTCCCCACCGGAAATGGCCTCATGCACAACGTGACCGCCGTCGCCCACCGCGGCGACCCCTACCGCGTCCGCGAGAACACGCTCGCCTCCCTGCGCTCCGCGCTCGAACGGGGCGCGGACGCGGTGGAGATCGACGTACGCCTCACCAAGGACGGCGTGCCGGTGCTGCTGCACGACGAGACGCTGACGCGGCTGTGGGAGCAGGACCGTCCGCTGCTCGCGCTGTCGGCGGCCGAGGTGCGGGGGCTGACGGCGGGCGGGGTGCCCACGCTGGCGGAGGCGCTGGCGGCGTGCGACGGGAGCCGGGTGATGCTCGACCTGCCGGGCACGCCCGACGTGCGGGCGGCGCGCCGGATCGTGGACGTGGTCCGCGAGTGCGGGGCGCAGGATCGCGTGTACTACTGCGCGGGCGCCCCGGCCATGCTCGCCGTCCGCGCCGCCGACCCGGCCGCCGAGATCGCCCTGACCTGGACGACGCTGGCCCCGCCGCGCCCCGGCCTGCTGGCGGCGGTACGCCCGCGGTGGCTCAACTACCGCTTCGGCCTGGTCGACCGCGCCCTCACCGAGCGCGTCCACCGTGGCGGCCACCTGCTGTCCGTCTGGACCCCGGACACCCGACGGTCCCTGCGCCGCCTGCTGGACTTCGGCGTCGACTCGATCACGACGAACCGGATCGACGTCCTCCTCGGCCTGCGTGAGCGCGGCACCCGCGGGCGCCGCGACCGCGGGCGGCCCAGGACCGCTACGGCGGCGACACGCGCGAGCGCTGAGCCACCGTCGCCGGGTCGGCCGGTGTCCCGCGGGTGACGTACTGCGGGACCGGCGCGGTGTCCTCGCCGTTGTCGCGGACCAGGCCGTAGCGGATGGCGCCCTGCGGAGGGCCGTACCGCACGTCCTCGTTCGCCTTGTCCCAGCTGGACGTCATGACGGTCAGGCCGTAGGAGGCGCCGCGCTCGTTCTGGTGGAGGACGACGGTGCCGTCGAGGTAGAAGTACTCGTTCTGCCACATCTGCTGCGTGCCGTCGGGCAGGACCGTGTAGCCGATGTCCGGGCCGCCCATGCCGGTGACGTAACCCCGGTCGGACCCGTCGCCGATGACGTCGTCCATACGGCGGCCGCCGCCGGAGGCGACGTGGAAGATCTCGCCCTTCAGGCCGGTCCAGGTCGGCATGGCCAGCGCGCCCGGCCGGTCGTGCGGTGCGATCTGCCAGCGCACCAGGACGTAGCCCTGTCCGCTCAGCGTCACGCTCTCGCCGCGGTGCTGCATGACGGCCTTCGCGCCCCCGGTGCTGGTGATGCCGGACTCGGGGCGGCGGGGCAGCGCGGCGGGCTCGGCGTTCGGGTCGGGGGCCTGGTCGACGGCGTCGACGACCGTGCCGTACAGCTCGACCTTTCGCGTCCGGGACGGCGACGCCGAGGGTGACGGTGAGGGCGTGGCCGACGGTGACACGGGCGGCGTGGGCGACGGCGGGCGGGCCGTGCTCGCGGCCGTGGGGGCGACCGCGGGCGGCGGCGCGTCCGGGGTCTGGGTGACGACGTACGCGCCGCCCGCGACGATCGTCGCCCCGGCGGTCACCGCCACGGCGGGCTGGGTGAGCGCGGCCATCACCTTCGCGGACCAGCCGACCGAGGTCGCCGTGGCCGCGACCGCCGTCTTGCCGCCGAGGGCCAGGGAGAGGGTGAAGCCGACGGGGACGGGGACGAGCGCGATGCCGACGAGGAGGCGTTCCGCCGGCACGACGGCCTCGTGGGTGTCCCCGCAGTAGCCGCAGCCCCTGATGTGCCGGGCCAGCCGCTTGCGCCAGACCGAGTCGGGGCGGCCGTTCCAGCGGGCGGTGAGGTCGCGCAGGCCGGGGCAGGCGCCGTCCAGTGCCCGTACGATGCCGCGCGCGGTTTCCAGCCGTTCCTTCACCCGCTGGACCCGCACGGCGGCGTGCTGCCGGCTGATCCCGGCCGCGGCGGCCAGTTCGCGCCGGGTCAGCTCGCCCGCGACCTCCAGCCACCACAGCGACAGCAGTTGCCGGTCCTCGTCGTCCAGCCAGCGCACCGCCTCGGCGACCTCGCGCCGCTGCCCCTCCAGCTGGAGCCGCAGCACGGTGAGTTCGGCGAAGTCGGTGGCCTCGCGCGCGGCCGACTCGTCCAGTGGGGCGGTCTGCCTGCGGCGCGCCCGGTCCCGTATCTGCCGCATGGCGATCGCGACGAGCCAGGAGCGGAAGCTGTCCGGGTCCCGTAGCGAGCCGAGGTTGTCGACGGCGCGCAGCATGGTCTCCTGGACGACGTCGTCGACGTCGGCATGGCCGTTCAGGGCCCGCCCGACCACGTTGTAGACCAGCGGCAGCCACCCCTCGACCAGCTCGTCCAGCGCCTGCCGGTCACCGGCCTGCGCCGCCGCGATGGTGGAGCGCCACTGCCTGCGGGCTCCCTCGTCCACGTGCGTCCTCTCCCAGGTCATTCGCTGCCCGTACGCACCTTCTCAGCCTGACCAGCACTGTTGGCTATATCGGAGATCACATTCCGCTTGCGGTGCGGACGAGTCGTGGGGAGGGGCACGGGGAGGTCTCCCGGGTGTGGGGACGGGGGGACGCGAGTGGAGACGCGGTGAAGGGGGCGGCGATAACACTTTTTCGCCCCGTAAGGGCGAACCCTCACAACACCCTTGTCCTGTACGGCACTTGCTCCGGGCTGCACCAGGGTGCGGGCCCTCCTCGCCGACGATTCGGCCGGGCCCGTCCCGCCCTGACGATGATCACGACATCTCGTCGACCTCAGGAGCAGCAGATGCCCGTACGCCCGCTTCCCGCCCTCCTCACCTCCGCGCTCGCCCTGACGCTGACCGCACTGCCGCTGGCCGGGACGGCGTCCGCGCAGTCCGCGCGGCCCGTGTCGTCGTCGTGCGACGCGCGGGCGATCGAGGCTTCCCCGGCGGACGGCCCCGACGTCGAGGCCCTGTGCGCGGCACTCGCCGGACTGCCCGACCAGGACGCGACGGCCGCGCTGATCCGCGTGGGCGGCAAGGGGAGCTGGCACGGGGTGGCCGGAGTGCGGGACATGCGAACCGGTGCGCCCGCGCTGGAGAACGCCCGCTTCCGGGCCGGTTCGACGACGAAGATCGTGACGTCGGCGATCGTGCTCCAGCTCGCCGCCGAGGGGCGGATCTCCCTCGACGGAACCGTGCAGCGGTACCTGCCCGGCCTGCTCACGAAGGACTTCGCGCCCATCACCGTCCGGCAGCTGCTGAACTTCACCAGCGGCCTCCAGCCGGGCGCCTCCCTCGGCGAGGACGTCGACGACGGCTACGAGCACCGCTTCGAGACGCTGACCCCCGAGGAGGTGGTGGCCGCGTCGGTCGCCAAGGGCCCCGACCCCGAGCACGCGCCCGGCGAGCACCAGCGGTACGGCAACATCCACTACACCGTGCTGGGCATGCTGATCGAGAAGGTCACCGGCGACTCCTACGCCCACCAGGCGTCCGCGCGGATCCTCCGTCCGCTCGGCATGCGGCACACCTCGTTCCCGGCCGGCCCGGACCCGCGTATCCACGGCCCGCACAACCGCGGATACGACTGGATCGACGGCAAGCTGGTCGACGTGACCGAGTGGAACATGTCCGACCGGTTCGCGGCCGGCGACATGATCTCGACGACAAGAGACCTGGAGCGGCTGCTGTTCGCGCTGTTCCGCGGGCAGGTCGTGCCCGAGCCGCAGCTGAAGGAGATCTTCACGGTCCCGGACGTCGACGGGGCCACCATGGGTGCCGGGCTCCAGCGTTTCGAGCTGAACGGCAAGGTCATCTGGGCCAAGACGGGCGCCCGCCCCGGCTATCACACCGTCGTCGCGGCCACCCGTGACCTGTCCCGCACGGTGGTCTACTCGGTCAACTCCACCGACGCGAAGGGCGACGGCCTGGCCATCGCCCAGCGCTTCGCCTTCCCGGCGTTCAACCGCTGACGGGCACCGCGGCCGGGGGCGCCGGCGGCGGCGTCAGCGCCTCCAGCCGCTTGATCTTCCGTCGAACGGCATACAGCGGGATCACTCCGAAGACGCCGAAGGACATGTCGATCACCGACCACCAGAAGGGGATGTCGCGGATCGGCCCGCAGACGAGGGCGAGCGGGACGATGCCCGCGCAGGCGATCATCCCGAACTCGACGACCCAGATGTTGCGGACCGGGTCGCGGTAGGGGCCGTAGAAGGCGACGGCGATGACGAGATGTGCGAAGGCCAGCCAGTCCGTGCCGTAGAGGAGGAAGGGGTGGTCGGCGTCGGCGGCGTCCAGCCCGCGCCGGACCCGCTCGATCCTGTCCATGAGGCCCGGCAGGTGCTCCGGCGCGGACAGGGCGCGCAACAGGTCCTCGGTCCAGCGCAGTTCATGGACCAGGGGGAAGGCCGTGGCGCCGCTGAGCACGAGGCAGACGACGAAGAAGACCAGCCAGACGCGGATGCCCTTGAGCAGGGCGGCTCTGTCGCTCATGGGGTCAGCGTACGCCCATTCTTGAACGTGTTCAAAAAACTCCCCTCGCTTCCGCCCCCGCCCGCCCTGACCTCGGTTGTCCAGCCGGAGCCCGACCAGCCCTACGATGTCCGCGGCGAACGGAGGAATCATGGCCCTGGACTTGAGCGGGCGGGCCTACCGCGCACAGCGGTGGGCGGCGCGGACGGCGTTGGCCGCCGCGGGGCTCGCGGTACTGGTGCCGCTCGCGTACGGCGGCGTCGGCGGGGTCGTCCTGCTGGTGGCCGGGGCGGCGGGCCTGGGCCTCAGCGCGATCGCGGTGTGGTGGACGCTGACCCTGCGCGGCCCGTTGCGCTGGGCGGCCGCCGTCCTCGCCGTGGCCCTCCCCGCCGCCCTCGTCGCCCTGTTCGCGGCCACTCTGTTCTGGGCGCTGCTGGCGTCCGTCGCGCTGTGGGCGCTGGCCGTCTGGAGCGGCCGCTACGCGCTGCGGGGGACGGGCAGCTCCCGGGTCCGGGTGATGCGGGAGCGCAAGGCGTCGCCGCCGCGGCGGCCGTACCTGATCATGAACCCGCGCTCGGGCGGCGGGAAGGTGGTCCGCTTCGCGCTCCAGGAGAAGGCCGAGCGCCTCGGCGCCCGCGTCGTCCTGCTCGATCCCGACGAGCACCAGGACGTCACCGCCCTGGCCCGCAAGGCCGTGGACGAGGGCGCCGACCTGCTGGGCGTGGCGGGCGGTGACGGCACCCAGGCACTGGTCGCGGCCGTCGCCGCCGCGTACGACATCCCGTTCCTGGTGATCAGCGCCGGCACCCGCAACCACTTCGCCATGGACCTCGGCCTCGACCGCGAGGACCCCTCCACCTGCCTCGACGCGCTCACCGACGGCGTGGAACTCCGTGTCGACCTCGGCTACGCGGGCGGCCGGGCCTTCGTCAACAACGCGTCCTTCGGGGCGTACGCGGCCATCGTGCAGAGCCCCGGCTACCGCGACGACAAGATCGGCACCAGCCTGGAGCTGCTGCCCGACCTGCTCACCCGTCAGCAGGGCCCGCGACTGACCGCCCGCGCGGCGGACAGGACCCTCGACGCTCCGCATGCCCTGCTGGTCAGCAACAACCCCTACCGCACGGACGACCCGTTCGGCCTCGGCCGCCGGGACCGCCTCGACGCGGCGGTCCTCGGCGTCCTCGGCATCCGGGTCGACAACGCGGCCGAGGCCGCCGGTCTGCTCCTCGACCCCGCACCGGGTGGCCTCACCATCCTGACCGCGCCCGAGGTGGTCATCGAGGCCGACCGCCCGGAGATCGAGGCCGGCATCGACGGCGAGGCCCTCGTCCTGCCGGCCCCGGTCCACTGCCGCATCGCCCCCGGCGTCCTGCGCGTCCGCGTCCCCCGCAGACGCCCGGGCACCCCGCAGCCCGTTCCCCGCATGGACTGGCGGCGGCTGCGCAAGCTGGCGGCGACGGTGGGGCGGACGGCCGCGGTGCATCACCGGCACCGGATGTGACCGGGAGCGGTAGTTGGCACTAGGCAACGCTCGTGACCTGCACTGATGCCAACTAGCTTCGGCGTCCGGAGGAACAGAATCAGAGACATGGTTGGCACTTTGGTACAGCGCAGGTCAGGAGAGGTGTCATCGCAACCGAGCACCGGTCCAGCCCTTGGAGCCATCCGCTTCTCCCCGCCCTGGATTCCGTCGCACCAGAGCCCTTCCGCGACGAAGACCGGATAATCGCGCGCCAGGAACCCCTCGCGGAGCGGGAGTTGGCTGATTCGCTGCGCACCACCCGCCGAAAATATAGGCACACGTGTTCCATTTTTTTGGGGGGGGGGCTGGGTACAGGACAGCTGACGGATGATTGGATGCCAGTACCACGTGGTGCGGCGAGTCATTGAGGAAACTGCAGAGTTTCGCTGTGCCCTCAGGGATAGGGCTCGGTTCAACGACATGGAACCCGACCACGGGGTGCGACCGCGTCTCCAAGGGGTGCGACAACTGCTACGCGCTGACCCTGGCGAAACGGCTGAAGGCGATGGGGTCGGCGAAGTACCAGGCCGACGGTGACCCACGGACCTCCGGTCCAGGGTTCGGACTGACGCTCCACCCAGACGCACTGGACGTGCCGTACGGATGGAAGAGCCCGCGGACGGTGTTCGTGAACTCGATGAGCGACCTGTTCCACGCTCGCGTCCCGCTCGACTACGTACGCCGAGTCTTCAACGTGATTGCCGACACCCCGCAGCACACTTATCAGGTGCTCACCAAACGCGCACGGCGGCTTCGGCAGGTCTCCGACCGGCTGGAGTGGCCGGAGAACCTGTGGATGGGTGTCTCTGTGGAAAGCGTGAACGAGCTGCCGCGTGTCGATGACCTACGGCAAGTCCCCGCCGCGGTCCGTTTCCTGTCGTGCGAGCCGTTGCTGGGGCGGCTGGACGGCCTGGATCTGGCGGACATCCACTGGGTCATCGCCGGCGGCGAGTCCGGCCCCGGGTTCCGGCCGTTGGAAGAGGAGTGGATCACCCACATCCGCGACACCTGCCTGGATGCCGGGGTCGCGTTCTACTTCAAGCAGTGGGGCGGGCGTACGCCGAAGGCGTCCGGGCGCGTGCTCGGGGACCGGACCTGGGATGAAATGCCGCTGCCCGTCACAGCGTGATCTGCGCCTGGCGGGCGACGGCTCGGGGCGGACGCCTTGGTCAACTCTGCGTCGGCGGTAGCACCATCAGTTCACGGGTCCTGTCGCCACCGACGCCGGTGGTCGGCGTCCCGCCTTCCCCGTACAGGTACTTGACGGCTTTGCGAGCGACCGGTTCAGTAACCTGACCGTAGTAGTCTCCGAACAGTTCCAGCGTGTGGTCGACGAGCTTCACGGGGCGTCCCCGCTGCAACAGCCGCGCAAGGTTGGCCGCCATCACGGCAACGGCTTCCTTTTCCACTACAGCAGGGTCCGGGCGCAGCACCGAGGCCGCAGAGAACAGGGCATCAGGGTCTTTCTGCTCCTCCTGCAGTTCCAGCGTCTTCCACCATTCGGCACGGGCCCGGGCGACCGCGTCGCCGAACACTCACAGGCCGTACGGGCTACGAGTCGCGAAGACCAGGTGATAAACGGGTTTCCACGTCGGTGTTTGGCGACGGGCACCGAGTGGACAAACATGCCGGTGCGCTGCTTCAGCCGGCGGGCATACTCGGCAGCCACTGTCTCCGCAGCGTCCTCCTCGGCGCCGCCGCCGGTGAAGTGGTCCCGCCACCATCGGCCGCCGCAGACAGCATCGAAGCGCTCCAGGCTTTTCTCGTTGCCCTTGGGCGAGCGAACGTGGCCGCCGAGGCGGCGCACCGCCATCATGCTGAAGTTCATCAGCAGCTCGGTCGCCGGACGGCGCTGGGGACGACGACGGGCCAGCGCATCAGCCAACCGTTCCATCGGCAGACAGAGCCCGCATGGGTCCAGGAAGAGGAACAGGGGCACCCCCGTGGCACGCGACACGACGTCGTCCAGGACGTCGTCGACCTCACCCTGGTGAGCGTGGGCCTCCACGCCGCGTGCCTGGTATCCGCGCATGACCCCCAACAACCGCTCGAACGACTTGGCCTGCTGCTCCACGAAGAAGCACGACAGGTTCAGACCACGCGAGCGATAGTAGGAGGCGACCCGCAGCACAATCTCCGCGGATCCCGGCTCCCCGCTCTCGTACCGGCCCTCACCTGGCGTAGCCGTCGAGATACACCACACGCCGGTCTTGAGCCTGGGCGCCGGTCATGCCATCGAACGGTGGTATGTAGCGGCGCAGCAAGTCGTGCTTGAACACGCTGGGCAGGGCTTTGCCCTGCCAGTAGGACCCAGCTGTCCCCGTCGACATGATCCCCCAGCCTGTTAGCGGACCACTACATGCCGTTACGCACAGTGAGCCACTGGCCCATCCCGGACAAGAGGGCCATGGACAGCCCAATCCCACCTCGCGAAGATGCGAGGCCAGATCCCAAGGGCTCTCGTGTCGCCTACGGGCGCACGCCGCCGGTCGTCGAGAAGCGCGTGCGAATCTCACCGATCCCTTCGATACGGCTGACCAGTTCGTCGTCGGGAGTGAGGTACCGAGGCGGATTCATCCGGTTTCCGACGCCCGCCGGTGTGCCCGTGAAGATCAGGTCACCGGGAAGGAGCGGACAGACGGCGGAGATCCGGGCGACGAGCACCGGCACGGAGAAGATCATTTCCTTGGTGCGGGACCGCTGTACGACGGTTCCCGACACCGAGCAGGAGATCTCCAGATCGTCAGGGTCGGCGAGCTCGTCGGTCGTCACCAGGGCCGGGCCGGTGGGCCCGAAGCCGGGGAACGACTTGCCCAGGCTGAACTGCGGTGGCGTGCCGAGCATCTGTACGGCCCGTTCGGACAGGTCCTGTCCGACGGTCAGGCCGGCCACGTGCGCCCAGGCTTCCTCCTGAGGGATCCGGTGGCCGGCCGTGCCGATCACCGCGACGAGTTCGACTTCCCAGTCGACCTTCTCGCCCGGCAGCTCGACGACCGCGTCCGGACCCGTGACGCAGGTGGGGAACTTGGTGAAGACCAGGGGGTCGTCGGGGGGCCGGTAGCCGGCCTCCGCCGCGTGCGGCGGATAGTTCAGCGCGACGGCGAATACCTGCCGGGGCCGGGGCACCGGCGGGCCGAGGCGGTGTACCTCGACCGGCTCGCCGGCGTCGGGAGCGGGGACGTACGCCGAGACCCAGGCGGTGAACTCCGCCCAGCGTTCGAAGACGGTCATCGGGTCGCTCTCGAAGCGTCCCTCGCTCGCCGCGGCCACGTCGACGGCGCGGCCGTTGTGCAGCAGTGCGAGCCTGTCGCCCACCGTGACAAGCCTCACGGGTACACCTCCGTAGTGGTCGCGGGGCCGGTCACCAGGTGACCTTGGGCGGAGCGGGCTGCCCGTAGGCGTCCTTCCAGGAGACGATCGGGGAGCGCAGCATGCCCACTCCCTCGATCTCCGCCTCGACCACATCACCGGGCCGCAGGTAGTAGTCCTCGGCGTCCGGGCGGAAGCCGGCGACGCCGGACACGGTGCCCGTGGTGATCAGGTCTCCGGCGCTGTAGCCCTGAGGCGAGTGGTAGGCGACCAGCTCGGGGATGCTCACGATCATGCGGCTGGTGTTGGAGCTCTGCCGTACCTCCCCGTTGACCCTCAGCTCCATCTTCAGGTTGTGGGGGTCGGGGATCTCGTCAGCCGTGACGATGTACGGGCCGAGCGGACAGAAGGTGTCGATGGCCTTGCAGTACGAGAAGACTCCCGAGGCCATCTCCTTGCGCTGGATGTCGCGCGCGGTGATGTCGTTGAAGACGACGTATCCCGCGATGTGGTCGACCGCCTCCTCGGCGGTGAAGAACTTGCCCGGCTTGCCGATCACGATGGCGAGTTCGAGCTCGTAGTCGAGTTCGGATGTCAGGTGCTCCGGATAGACGACGGGTTCGTCCGGTCCCACGATCGCGTCGACGTTCTGGAAGAACACGATCCCCTTGTGGATCGGATGCGACCAGCCCACCTGCTTCGACTCGTCCTCGTGCTCACGGAAGTTGCCCGAGGTGTGGAAGAACTTCTTCGGCACGATCGGCGCCCGCAGTCGTACGTCCGCGCCCGCGAAGGTCCGGCCGGTCGGCTCCGCGCCGCCCCGCTCGAAGTACTCGCGGGTGCTGGGCACATCCAGTTCGACGACCGTCTCCCCGTCGAGGCTGCCGACGAGCCCTGATTCCGTACCGACGTCAAAGGTGATCAGCTTCACCACGTTCTCCTTGTTCTTGACACCTGGTGAGAAGTTCTCGTTGTCCGGTGGAAAATCGCCGCACTGGGCGAGGTGCCGTGCGCTCAGGCACCGACCATGTTGAAGCCGCCGTCGGCGATGATCAGTCCGCCCGTGATGTGGGCGGCGTCCTCGCTCGCCAGGAACAGGGCGGTACCCGCGAGTTCCTCGGGGGCCGGGATGTGGCCGAGCGGCGTCATGGAGATGAGCTTGTCCCGGCGCCCGGACTGCCAGTCGGCACGGCCGCGGGTCATCTCGGTCTCCATGAACCCGGGAGCGAACACGTTCACCCGGACCGTGGGCGCGAAGGCCGCGGCGTAGGACTTCGTGAGACCGACGATGGCGTACTTCGAGGCGGCGTACTGCGGGGCCCGCGCGCTGCCGCGCACGATCACCGTGGAGCCGATGTTCACGATGGAGCCGTGTCCCTGGTCGAGCATGCGCGCGCCGAATTCGTGGGTGCACAGCAGGGTGCCCTTGATGTCGACGTCGAGCACCCGGTCCAGGGTCTCGGGGGTGAGGTCGCGCCAGGACATCTGCTCGGACGCCACGTCCCCGACGTTGTTGACCAGTACGTCGACCACCCCGAACTGCTCGAAGGCCTGCTCGGTGAGCGACCGTACGCCGTCCCAGGTGCTGATGTCGGCCTGGATGATGACCGCCTCGCGGCCATGGGCACGGACCCGCTCCGCGGTCGACTCGGCACCGGCCTTGGAGGAGTTGTAGTGCACGGCGACATCGGCCCCCTCCCGGGCCGCGCGCTCGGCGATCGCCGCGCCGAACCCCGTGCCGGCACCGGTCACCACGATCTTCTTGCCGGTGAATCGGCCGGACGGCTGAGTTCCCTCGATCATTCGAACTGCCTTTCTCGATCTGTGCCGAAGCGGGTTTCTCTAGACGAGCGTGCGTCCACCGTCCACGTAGAGCACCTGGCCCGTGACGAAGGAGGCCAGCGGTGAGGCCAGGAACAGCGTGGGGCCGACGACCTCCGAGGGGGTTCCCAACCGGCCCGCGGGTACCAGAGATGTCAGGTCCTCCCGCACCCCGGGCCGGTTGAGGTATTCGGTGGTCAGCGCCGTCTCTATGTAGCCGGGCGCGACCGCGTTGACGCCCACTCCGTCTGCGGCCCACTCGTGCGCCATCACCCGCATCAGCTGGTTGATGCCGCCCTTGGACGCCGCGTACGGCCCGTGCTTGGCGTGGGCGAGCAGGCCGGACACCGAGGAGACGAAGACGAGCCTGCCGTGGCGCTGCCCGCTCATCACCCTGCCCACCGCCTGCCCCAGCCAGTAAGCGCTCGACAGATTGACCGTCAGCACCTGGTCCCACTCCTCGTCGGAGAAGTCGAGCACCGGCTGACGGTTGTTGACACCGACGGCATGAACGAACGAGTCCAGACCCCCGAGTACGGCGACCGCCTTGTCGACCGCGGACCGGCAGTCCGCCGCCCGGCTCAGATCCGCGGTGACCACTCCGCCGCCGGCTTCGGTGAGGCCGAGCTCGGCGTCCAGCGCGGTGAGCCGCTGTTCACTGAGGTCCGAGACGACCACCTGAGCTCCGGCCTCGCTGAATCCCGCCGCGCAGGCGGAGCCGAGGCCACCCGCACCGGCGATCAGAACCCTGCTTCCTTCTAGCCCCAGCGACCGACTCATTCGACCTGGCTTTCATTGAATGAAATCAACTTTCGAATTCATCGTGACCGTAACCTGTGAGGCAGATTGGAGGCAAGAGCCACGGCGCGGTTTGCTTCGGGTGAGGCTTGCGTGAGAGTCGGTCAGGGCGCTAACTTTCAATGAGTGAAAGTAGTCTTCATAAAGCGAGAACGGGGCGACAGTGGCCGAGCATGACCGCGCGAAGTACCGCATCGAGGCGCTCGCCAAGGGGTTGCGCGTGCTCGCGATGTTCTCGGAGCGCAGACCGGCACTGCGCGTGAGCGACCTCGTCGAGCAGACAGGGATCCCGATGGGCTCCCTGTTCCGGATCGTCGCAACGCTCGAGTCCGAGGGATACCTGGAGCAACTGCCGGACGGCCGCTACCGCCCCGACTCGAAGGTACTCACCCTGGGCTTCGCCGCACTCCAGGGCCTCGATCTGGTGCAGACCGCGACGGGTCCACTGCAGACCCTGTCGGACAATACCGGTGAAACGGTCAACCTGGGAGTGCTGTCGGGCGACCAGGTGCTGTACCTCGTGCGGCTGCGGAACTCCGAACTGGTGACGGCGAACATCCAGGTCGGCTCGACATTGCCCGCGGTGTACGCCTCCATGGGCAAAGTGCTGCTGGCCTACCTCGACGGCGGACAGCTCGACGCACTCCTCCGGCCGGAGTCCTTCGTCGAAGGAGCGGGCCCGCATGCCGTGCGCTCCCGTACCGCCCTCGACCAACAGCTGGCACTGATCCGGGAACGCGGGTACGCGCTCCAGGACCAGGAAGTCGCACACGGGCTGCGGTCCATCGCCGCGCCGGTGCGCGACCAGAGCGGCAAGGTGGTGGCATCCGTCAACGTGGCCGTCCAGGCAGTCGGCTACGACGTCGAGCGCCTGCTCAACGAGTTCAAGCAACCCCTGCTGGACACCTGCGCGGAGATCTCGCTGCGCCTTGGGCACCGCGCGGGTGTGGCCCTGTGAGCCGGATCGCGAGACTGCGGCCAACGGATCTCACTCCGGAGCAGAGCGCGCTGTACCAGGAGATCACCGGCGGTCCAAGGGCAGCGGGCCCGCAGACGTTCGCCCTGACCGACGCCGACGGCGGGCTGGAGGGCCCCTTCAACGCGATGCTGCTGCACCCCGAGGTCGGCCATGCGCTGCAACAACTCGGCAGCGCATTGCGATACCGCGGAACGCTGTCGGACCGGGCCCGCGAACTCGCGATCCTCATCGTCGCGGCCGACTGGCAGAGCCGGTTCGAGCAGTACGCGCACGAGCGTGTGGGTCGCCGAGCAGGCCTCACCGACCAGGAGATGGGCGCCGTCCGCGACGGTATCGAGCCGACCCTCGACGACCCCGAGGAAGTTGCGGTGGTGCGCGTCACCCGGCTGCTGCTGAAGAGGCACGGCCTCACGGACGAGCAGTACGCGGAGGCGGTGGCAGCCCTCACTCCGCCGCAACTCTTCGAGCTCACCGCGCTGGTCGGCTACTACGGCACGCTGGCCCTCCAGATGCGGGTATTCGGAGTCGATTGACGCGGGGGAGGAAGCCGGATGTGAGGCAATGACCGAAACGGCCCTACCGGCGGCCCTCCACGACAGGCGTCAGGCGTCGTCGCAGTCCCGGCAGATGGGTGCCCTCCCTCCGCGCGCGGCCACCTGACTGCGGTGATGGACGAGGAAGCAGGAGGCGCAGATGAATTCGTCCTCCGTGGCGGGCAGTACCTGGATGGCCAGTTCCTCCTTGGAGAGGTCGGCGCCAGGCAGTTCAAGGCCCTCGATCTCGAACTCGTTGATGTCGAGGGCGGTAGTGGTCTTGGGGTCGCGCCCTGTCTTGAACTCGTCGAGGTCGTCGGAGTTGACGCCGTCGTTGCGAGGGGCGTCGAAGTCGGTTGCCATGCCACCTTCTCTGTCTGTGCTCTTCATGTGCTCGTGCCACGTGCGGCGCGAGGTCCTGCGCTGACGTCGAATCCGTACCGGCGGATGGACCGTCAGGCGGGTTGGTCGGTGATCGTGCAGAGCCGCTTGGCGGCGCGGGTCAGGGCGACGTACAGGTCCCGCTCCCCGCCGGGGCGGGCGGCGATGATCTCCTGCGGGCTCACCACGAGAACCCCGTCGAACTCCAGCCCGCGTGCCTCGGACGCCGGCACGAGGCGTGCGTACTGCGTGATACCCGCGGCCGTCAGCTCGCTCAGCCGTGTGTCCGCGCAGATGACCCCGAGCAGTTCGCCGGGGTGCGCGGCGCTCTGGTCCTTGAGTTCCGTGACCACGGAGGCGACGAGCGCGTCCAGCGGCGTGCTCACGGTCCGGGGGGCCTCGCCACTGCGCAGGGACCGGGTCAGTACCTGGCCCGGAGCGATCCGCGCGAGAAGATCCTTGGTCGTCTCCAGGATCTCCTGGGTGGTGCGGTAACTGATGGTCAGGTTGTGGAGGTTGAACCGCGGGCCGACATGCGGGCTCAGTGCCTCCTTCCAGTCGCGGGCCGTGGCGACCGGGCTCGACTGGGCGAAGTCGCCCACCAGTGTCATCGCCCTTGCCGGGCAGCGCCTTACGATCATCCGCCATTGCATGGCGGTCAGTTCCTGCGCCTCGTCGACGACTACGTGCCCGTAGGTCCGCTCGGGCGGGCCCTCGATCAGGCTCGCGGCCTCGTCCAGCAGCGCCACATCGGCGTCGGTCCACGGGGCGTCCGGCTCACGCAGCAGGCCGGCCCGCTCGTCGTCGGTGAGCAGCGGCAACTGCGCGGCGAGAGCCTCCGGATCCGCCAGCAGAGCCCGAACGAGATCGCCGGGTACCAGGCACGGCCACAGCGTCTCCACGAGGCGGTCGACATGGGCGTCGTCCAGGAGGCCGGCCCGGACGGCCTCCGCGTCGAACTCGTCGGCCGGTCCCGAGGCGGCGCCGTCGCGGTCCGAGTGGTAGTCGACGCCGGTCATGCGGTCGAGGTTCCGGCGAGTCAACTGGGCGACCTCGGCGTCGATCTGCTCCAGGATGTCGCCCATGCTGCGCTCCAGCGCATCGGTGACGGCGTCGACCAGCAGCTCCTTGAACACCTGGCGCGCGGGGTTGTGCCCCAGCCCGGTCGCCACGGCAGCGTCGCGTGCCGAGGCGACGACCTCGTGCGGCAGCCGCATCAGTTCGTGCCCGACCCGCACGGTGAAGTCGCCGTCCGGGGCCTGCCTCAGGCGCACCATGTCACCCAGCGCGTCGGCCAGTGCGGTGCCGCCCTTGAGCCGCGCCACGTCGAAGGGCTCCGCGGCGTCCGGGAACACTCCGGCCAGTTCCTGACAGGTGGCCAGGACGACGTCGTTCTCGCCGAGCGAAGGCAGGACCTGGGAGATGTAGTCGAGGAACCGCGCGTTCGGGCCGACCACCAGGACGCCCTGCGCGGCGGCGCGCGGGAAGGCGTAGAGGACGTACGCCGCCCGGTGCAGGGCGACCACCGTCTTGCCGGTGCCGGGGCCGCCCTGCACCACGGTCACCCCGCGGTGCGCGGAGCGCACGATGTCGTCCTGCTCGGACTGCAACGTCGCGACGGCCGCCTGCATCCGCCCCGTCCGCCGCGC
This sequence comes from Streptomyces sp. NPDC057623, assembly GCF_042800355.1. Classification (NCBI taxonomy): domain Bacteria; kingdom Bacillati; phylum Actinomycetota; class Actinomycetes; order Kitasatosporales; family Streptomycetaceae; genus Streptomyces; species Streptomyces sp. NPDC057623. The sequence goes on along the minus strand of NZ_JBHVGZ010000016.1, from coordinate 26,600 downwards.
CGACAGGGCCTCCGTCAACGGGCCGTCACCGACGACGTCCTCGGCCGTCGGGGCAGTCCCGTCCAGGACTTCGTCACTGACCGAGACCACCGTGCGCTCTTCCAGGCGCAGATGCCTGCGGCGTCGCAGCCCCATGGGGTGGACGGGGGTCGCCTCGTAGAAGGGACGTGCCGCAGTCGCGCGCCAGTCCACCAGCAGGGGCAGATCGTCGTCCTGCCTCTGCAGGCCGATCCGTCCGACACGGAGCGTGGTGCCGTCCGTCCAGTCGACCCGGCCGAAGACCAGCCCGTTCTCGGCCCCCCGCAGGCGGCCGATCTCCTTGGTGAGCCGTTCGGTGGCGATCTCTCGTTCGTGCGCCTCACCGGCGCTCTCGGGCCGGGCCTTGAGTACCGCCGCCTGGCTCGCGAGTGCTTCCGAAAGCCGCTCGGTGAGCAGCTCGTACAACGTGGAGACGTGGGTTCGTTCCAGATCGACCTGGCGTACAGCGGGGTCGTGCTCCTGTGACAACAGGGGGCTCCTCTCGGGTCGAGCACCCACTATGAGGAGGAAATTTCTTGAAAGTAAGTCTTGACTTACTTGAGAAGATCATCACCCGATGGACGCAAATGCTCCCTGACCTGGGGAGATGCGAATTCGCCGACACCGTCGGCCAGTTGAGACTCAATACACAGCCGCAAACGCACCCTCGCACGCTCGTCGTGATGGTAAGTCCAACGACTTGCCATCACGGCGGGCGCGAGATTACAGTCAAACAGTAAGTCCATCGACTTACCTCCTATCTCGGCAAAGACCCAGCACTATGAATCGTCTTGCGGGCAAGCACGCCCTCATCACCGGTGGCACGAGCGGGATCGGCCTGGAGACCGCACAGCGGTTCCTCGCGGAAGGGGCTCGTGTACTGGTCACGGGGGTCACTCCCGACAGCATCGAGAAGGCCCGGAAGATCCTCGGCGAGGAGGTGCCCGTCGTGCGGGCGGACGCCCGCGACCTCGACGCGCAGCGTGATCTGGTGGAGCAGGTGGGCAGGCACTTCGGGCGGCTGGACGTGGTGTTCCTCAACGCCGGCGTCTCGGACTGGCGGCCCTTCGAGGCTCACACGGAGGACAGTTTCGACCAGCTCTTCGACACCAACGTCAAGGGCGTCTTCTTCCTCACACAGGCCCTGCTGCCAGTCCTGGCGAACCCGTCGTCAGTGATCATCAACTCGTCCAACAGCGCACACGGCGGCTACGGAATGGCCAACGCCTACGCCGCCACCAAGGCGGCCGTGTCGTCGCTGATGCAGTCGTGGAACGCGGACCTGCTGGCCTCGCACGGCATCCGGTTCAACGCCATCAGCCCGGGCCCGGTGGACACCCCTCTCTACTCGTCCGCCAAGCTCGGGATCGAGGACCAGGCACAGCGTGCCGTCCTCCTGGAGAACATCGCCTCCCACGTCCCGCTCGGGCGCATGGGCAGGCCCGAGGAGATCGCGGAGGCCGTGGTGTACCTCGCCTCCGACGCCGCCGCGTTCACCGTCGGCCAGGACTTGGTCCTGGACGGAGGCCAGACGATTCTCTGACGTGGCAGGATGCCTCAGTGGTCGGGAGAGAGGCAGGAAGATGACGGGCGTAGACCGTGACCAGGCGAACGCTTGTGGAGAAACACCTCCGACCGGCTACCACGCGCGGGTCAAGGCGGAGAACCGGGCACGCATCATCAGCGCCGCCCGCGACCTGTTCCTGGCCCACGGCTACGACAAGACCTCCCTGGCCCAGATCGCCAGGGAGGCGGGCGTCTCCACCGGCACCCTGTTCAAGCGGTACCAGTCCAAGTCCGCTCTGTTCTCGGCCGTCACCTGCGAGCAGTGGCAGTTGCCCGTGGAGTACGCCGAGGCACCCGCGCCCGGCGACCCCCACCACGGCCTCACTCACATCGGCTGCGACTACGCCTGCCTCCTCGCCAGGCCCGGCACCGCCGCCCTGTGCCGCCTGGTCATCACCGAACTGCCACGCCTGCCCGAACTCGCCGACTCCGTCGGCACCGGCTTCGCCATCGACCGCGGACCGTTCTTCGACCGGCTGCGCCAGTACCTCGAAGCCGAGGAACAAGCGGGCACCCTCGACTTCCGATCAGCCGAAGGCCACACGCAGCCGGCCTCTGCCGTGGCCGAACAGTTCCTCGCCCTGATCTGCGGCCAGCTCCTGTGGCCACAACTCGTACGCGACGACTTCGTTCCGCCCGACCCCGTCCATGGCACCGTCGTAAAAGAAGCCGTCGCCTTCATGCTTGACCGCTACGCGACCAACCCCTGGCGTGCGGCCCGCTGATCGTTGTAAGCGACATCGCCGAGCAGGCTGTGTGGCCAGGGGACCTCTGCCCTGCTCGGTGCGGCCTTCGGCCTGGACCTGCCGGTGAACTCGGCTACGCGTGCTGCCTACTGTCCCGCCTGGACGCCTCGACGGCACCGCCAGCCGACACTTGCTATGACGTACACGGCTTCGCGGACACAGCGACCAACACCGGCACACCATGGCCGGCCAGCGCACCCTGCACCCTCAGTGGACCCCCTGGGGCTGCGCCCGTATCCGGCAGGTATGCGATCCATCACCTGTGGGCCCAGATCGGAAATGGCCTACCCGAAGGCGGATCCGTTGCTCAGCGCGTCGAGCAGGCGGTCCGCGTCGAAGGGAACGGGCAGGGCGCGATCGCCCAGGTCGACAGGGGTCTGCGAGTGGGTGGGGTTGACGCGAACAAGGCGTGTGCCGGGGATGTGGCGGGTCAGGTGTTCGCCGGGGGTGCGGATGACGCCGGGGGTGTTGAATCCGGCTCCGAACTCCAGGATCAGCAGCCTGGAGGCCGGCTCGGCGGCGTTTAGCCACTCCTGAAGCCTGGCGCCTGCGGGCAGGTAGGGGTCGTCGATGAATTCGGGCCCTATACGTACGTTGATCTCCACGTCCTCACCGCAGTTGGGGCAGTGGGGAAGCACGGCCGGGTCGGTGATCTCGCCGGTGGCGGGGTCGTACGCGGCGAGCAGGGTTTCGACCAGGGGGCGGCTGTCCCAGGTGATGCGGCTGCAAGGGACGGTGCACTGGTAGCGGCCGTAGTCGCCCTGGGGGGTGAAGACGCGGTCCGGGTCGAAGCCGTTGCGGGCGAAGAGAGCGTCGACGTTCGAGGTCATCACCCAGTGCTCCTTCTCCCCCACGACGTTGCGCAGCTGCTGGTAGAGGGGGTTGGGGGCGGGTGAGTAGCGGATGTCGTCGATGTGGACGGCCCAGTAGGCCCACCACAGGGCGGGCGGGAGCTGGACGCCGACGATGTAGCGGGAGCGCAGGCCCATCCGATACAGGGCGGGGAAGAGTTCCTGGAGGCGGGTGGTGTCGCCGTAGTCGTATCCGGCGGCGGCGCTGAGTCCGGCGCCCGCGGTGATCAGGACGCGGTCGGCCTCGGCCAGCCAGGTGCGGACGGTGTCGGCGGCTGCCGGGCCGGGGTCCGGGACGGCATGGGGGGTGTTCATCGCGGGGCGGTTCCTTCGGGGGCGGATCAGGTCAGTGCGTGCAGGTAGGTGGCGTGGTCGTCGTCCTCGTACACGTTGAGGACCACGCGGTCGAGGGCGGTGGGGTGGGTGTGGAGCCAGTCGGCCACGGTGTCCAAGGCGATGCGGGTGGCCGGGGCCTTGGGGAAGCCGAAGACGCCGGTGCTGATGGAACAGAAGGCCACGGTGCGGATGCCGCCCGTTTCGGCCGCGAGATCGAGGCAGGCCCGGTAGGAGGAGGCCAAGGCCCGCTCGTGCTCGGGGTGCAGGGGGCCGTCGACGATGGGGCCGACGGTGTGCAGGACATAGCGGGCGGGCAGCCGATGCCCTCGGGTGATCTTGGCGGTGCCGGTGGGTTCCGGGTGGCCCTGCAGTTCCATGATCGTGTGGCAGTCATCGCGCAGGCGGGGGCCAGCGGCGCTGTGGATGGCGTTGTCGATGCAGGGGTGCAGGGGGACGAAGCAGCCGAGCAGTGCGCTGTTGGCGGCGTTCACGATCGCGTCGGCGGCGAGGGTGGTGATGTCGCCCTGCCACAGCACGGTTCGGTCGGCCGCCGGGTAGGAGGTCTCGGGCAGTTGCTCGGCGAGCAGGGGCAGGTGTCCCGGGTCGGTGCCCGTCCGGGTGAGGCGTTCGCCGTCGAGGAGGGCGTCGAGTGCCCGGGCCGCCTCGGCGGGCAGGGGTCCGGGTGGTCGTACGGTCAGGATGGTGCGCAGCAGTAGCCGGGCCCGGGTGTCGTCCACCTGTTCCAGGTCTGTCGTGGTGAGACCGAGGTGTGCGACGGCCGGGTCGTCGGCGAGCAGCCGCAGTGCAGTACGGGTCAGGGTGGTGAGTTCGCCGGGTGGGGCGGGTTCGGCGAGTGGCCGGGACACGGAGTCCAGGGCGACAGCGTCGCGGTAGGCGTTCAGGGGGAGGAAGCCGGTGGGCATGGCGGGGGTCAGCCGATCTTCACGGCGAGCATGGAGATCGAGCCGCCGCCGTCGTAGCCGTCGACCGGGAAGGTGACCGGTTCGGTGATGCCCTCGTCGTGGCGGCACTGGGCGATGACGTAGAGGAACGGCAGGTAGTGCTCGGGGGTGGGGACGGCGAGTTGACCGTCCTCGCCGCAGTCCTCGTAATCGATCAGCTCGTCCACCTGTCCGGCGGGGACAGCTTGGCGGATGCGCTGGTTGAAACGGACGCCCCAGTCGAAGAGTTCGTCGCGGGTCAGGCCCCAGGCGTAGGTGTGCAGGTTGTGCACGACATTGCCGGAGCCGAGGACCAGTACGCCTTCGTCGCGCAGCGGGCGCAGGCGCCTGGCGAGTTCGTAGTGGTGGCGCGGGGTGAGGTTCTCGTCGACGGAGAGCTGGACGACGGGGATGTCGGCCTCGGGGTACATGTGGACCAGCAGTGACCAGGTGCCGTGGTCCAGGCCCCACCGCTGATCGGCGGCGACGGCCGGGTTCGGGCCGAGGAGTTCGGTGACCCGGCGGCACAGCTCCTCCGAGCCGGGGGCCGGGTACTGCACCTGGTGGAGGGCGGGCGGGAATCCGCCGAAGTCGTGGATGGTGCGCGGTTGTGCGGCGGTGGTGACCCGGACGCCGGGAACGTACCAGTGGGCGGAGATCGACAGGATCGCCTTGGGGCGGGGCATGGAGCGGGCCAGATCGGTCCAGCCCTGGGTCCACTCGTTGTCCTCGAGTGCGTTCATGGGGCTGCCGTGGCCGAGGAAGACGGCCGGCATCGTGGCGGAGGGAGCTGCGTTCACGGGGGTTCCTCGGGTACGGGGTCCGGGACCCCCTCCCGCGTGTCTCCCCACGCCCCCAACGGGGCCCGAACCCTCTCACCCCCCCCACTTCCACCCCCCCCCCCCGCCCCCCCCCACCTCCTTTTGAGCGAGACTCCCACCACCTAGATCGACACCGCTCTCTTCGTCGGCGGCGTCGGATGTGTATGGGAGGCAGGTCTTGCCGGCCGCGGCGGCGTCGGGACTGTAGGTGT